>JBOGGT010000064.1:0-6208 GCA_050744225.1 Acidimicrobiales bacterium
GCACCGCCAGGGTGGCCACGTTGCGCGTCACCAGTACCCGCCGCTCCGCATGGCGTAGGGCGTCGTTCAGCACGGCGCGGATGCGAGCCACGCTGTTGCGGCTCATGCCTGCCGCCGCCTTTGCTGCGAGCAAGCGGTCGACGTCCTCCGGGGTCAGGGAGCCCAGACCGGTGTTGCCGAGCCTGCCCGAGACATGCCCCGCCGCCCAGGCGTAGTTGGCGATGGTGTTGGGCGAGTGGACTCGGCCCGGAACGACGTTGGCCAGCCAGTCCGCAAGCCACTCATCCACGGTCAGGCGACCTGCTCCGACGATGCCGGCTCTGGCCGCATCAGCCTCTCGCGTGAGTTCGGCCAGAGCGGCCCTCGCTTGAGCGTAGGTGCGCGCTGTTCGTTTGCGCCGTCGACGGCAACCGTCAGCACCGATCACCTCGATACAGGCTATCCAGCGAGATCCCTCTCGATAGATGCTTCCGTCACCATTCCCTCGGCGCTTGGCCAACCAAGATCCTCCTCGTCCTGGCGGCCAGCCAGCCGGGATCCGTGTCTACGGTCCATGGCACGCCTCCCCGCGACGGCGCCAGAGCCCTTCGGTGCGGCTCAGGCGCTATTCGACACGAGCGCCTGGCAACGCCACAGAAACTGTCGACGGCCGCTTCTTGAGGTCGCCGGTCTTCGAACCCCCGAGCGACGATGGGATGCTCTCTATGGTAGGCCCCCTGTCAAGCGCTCCTCAGGCTCAGGCGAGAGCGCTGGCGGTTGGGACTCCCTCTGCTCGGCGAGTCCCGCCTCGATGTAGGCGTCGGTGGCCTTGGAACGTACCAGCCGGGCGGCGCCCGCCGCGGATGCTGGCGAGCTCGCCCGACGCGGTGTGAAACAAGAGTGCCCACCAGGACGTTTGAGCGGGATTGCCATGAGAACACCTAGTTGATCGCCAGATCAGCGCCCATCTATGAGAACAGCGCCCATCTATGAGAGATCTCTGCCAAGAACGTTCCTTGAGTCCCTGACCTGGCCTTACTGCGCCACACTGAGTACAGAGGCTCCAAAGGCCCACCAGATCACTGCCCCGAAGCTGGGCCATCGTGGCGAATCGGAACACCATGAGAACAGCGCCCATCTATGAAAGTCAGCGCCTCCATCCGGCGACCGCGTGCCCGCCGCGGTTCCAACAGCTTGTCCCGCTCATCCCGCTTCCCGCTCATCCCAGGGAACGTGCGTGGAAGGTTCTGGTGTTGCTCCCTTGCCGTTCCCAGCTGAAGCTTGCCGCCCGCTGCAGTTGCCGCTGATAAGTGACGGCTCGACGGTGACGCCGGAGCCGTCTCCTGCACTTGCCTGGCAGCCGGCGAGCCCACAGTGCCTCTAAACCGTACACCTGTTCCCTCCTCCCACAATCCACTGCATATGTCCCCCACAGAGAACCTGACATAACGCGACAGGGTGAGGGGGTCCGGATGGGCAACCGGCTCCCGCTGGTGCTACGGACCATCTGATCCCTCAACAGAGCGGCGAGCTCGGCGATCCCGATTGCGGAGACGGCGGGTTCCCCGGAGTTCCCGAGGTCCCGAGGAGCCCGGCCAGAGCGTGGATTCCCCGGGCCGCATTCTCCATGCCGGACCATACGCCCCGCGAGCTTTCCAATGCGGCGATCATTGGGACGAGATAGCGATGGTCCCGGGCAGTCAGCTGCCTCGCGATCTGATCCGAGCGCCTCGTGATCGCGGCGAGTGCTGCGAAGTCCACCATGTGGCGCTGCTTGTGCCGATCGACCGGGACCGAGTAGGCGGCGGCCTTGGACACGAGCGCGCCGAGCAGGTTTGGTCGCCGGATCACACCGATCGCCTTGGCCACTCGGACAGTCACTTCTTCAGACCGGGCGAGGGCTTGCTGGGCTCCCGGCGACTCAATCGTGGTCCCTCCCGTTGCGCCCGTTCGGCCGGCTGCGCGGGTCCCGATGTCTTGAGGGACGAGCAGGTCCAGCGACGCCGAAGCACGGACCCAGCGGTGCTGGTGGCCCTCCGGGCTCGCTCCGGAAGGGGCGAAGCCCAGCTCGATCAGGATCTGTGTGAAGTCCGCAAGGATATGCGGATGTGCTCGGACATCGAGGGCTACATCGCCGTCGTCTGTCGGCCGCACCGGCGTGAAGTTCCGCTCGGCGCAGAACAGATGAACCATCTGTCCGCCGACGAGGCACCAGCCGGTCGGGAAGACTTTGGCGACTTCGAGCAAGCTCAACCAGGACTGGCGCTGGGCCTCCGAAAGAGTCTCCAGGACCACACTCACGGCGAGCCCCGGCCTATCAGCGCCTCCACCCGACCGTCCTCCCTGGGGCCGTCGTGATCGGCCAGGTCGGCCATTACCAGCCCCATCGGAGCCGGCAGTTTCAGCGCTTGGGCGCAGACGTGCAGCCAAACATTGCCCGCGGACGGGTCCGGGGCCATCAGGTACTCGTCCAGGAGCCCCTTGACCTGGCCGGGTTGCGCGTAGAGCTCCGCCTCCCGCCCCGCCGACATGCCCGATCGGGGATCGCTGATCCCCGATCGGACCACTCGGGGGTCGGCAACCAGCTCGGCGAGGTCGGACGGCGGAGCGGCGAGCCGAATTCGTTCGGCTCGCAGACGCAGCCACGAGCGCAGCAAGTCTGCGGGACGCTCGGCGCTCGAAAGCTCGGCAAGCTTGGCCTGGAGCCGACGGCGCTCCCGATCGGAGACCTCTACGGGCTCGCCCGAGACCAGGCTGATGAAGGCCCAGGCGATTCGCGCAGACATCGGCCGCGATACCAGGCGGGAGCGGGGAAGCGCGGCCTCCTCCACCAGCCACCGGCCCGAGACCTGTCGGCCCGGCAGTCTGCCCATCTCGATTAGCTGGAGGACCCGGCGCTCGCTCACCCCCAGGTGCTGGGCGACATCGCTGACTCCGATTTCCACGGACACAACTCTACGTCATGGCGAAGGTCTGAGTGCCCTCAGCAGCATAGGTCGACTGAGGTCAGAAGGGTGTGTGACGGACCCGATGTCGGCTAAGGAGACCAGAGACCGCGGCTTCAACTAGGGAGGCTGCCCGTGGCAGAATGGCGCCATGACCAGTCCAGCCTTGGCCTCAGGCGCGGTTAAGGGGCGCCAAGCCTCGGTGGCGCTGGAGGCGGCGAGACATGTCTGACGGCTGGGACGGCCTCGTCCTAGCCCTGCTAAACACCCTGCCGCGTGACGGGGCAACCGTCGGCAACGGTCGGCTGCGCCAGCGACTCGGACTCGACGAGGCATCCTACCGGTTGCTGACCGACCGGCTCAAGGATCTGGGCTGGGTCAGTCCCGGCAGAGGTCGGGGGGGCTCTCTGGCAATCACTGAGTCGGGCCGGGACCACCTGAGCTCCACGGCTGGTGGACCAGCGCTTCCTCGGTTGCCCGCGGTGCGGGTGCCTCCCCAGCCAACATCCCCGCCACGTCCTGCCTCCAAGAGCAGGACCGGGTCTGAGCCGCTCGGCTTCGAGGACAAGCTCTGGAAGGCATCGGACAAGCTGCGCGGCTCCATGGATGCCAGCGATTACAAGCACGTGGTCTTGGGGCTGATCTTCTTGAAGTACGTCGACGACGCACTCACCGAGCGGCGCAACCAACTCATTGACGAGCTGGACGACGAGGGGATCACCGGGGAGCAGGGCGACGAGCTGCTGGAGTCACGAGACGAGTACACCGCCGAAGGGGTGTTCTGGCTGCCTCCCGAAGCCCGCTGGGGCCATCTGATGGCAAACGCCAAACTGCCAGAGATCGGCAAGCTGATCGACAACGCCATGGATCTGGTCGAGCTGGACAACCTCACCCTGAGGGGAGTGCTGCCCAAGAGTTACTCGCGCCCGGCGCTCGACCCCCGCCGACTTGGCGAGCTGGTCGACCTGATCTCGGGGATCGGGCTGGGTGCCGCTGAACACCGGGACAAGGACGTGCTGGGCCGTGTTTACGAGTACTTTCTGGGGCGCTTTGCCTCTGCCGAAGGCCGGGGCGGCGGGGAGTTCTACACCCCGCGATCCTTGGTGAAGTTGCTGGTGGAGATGATCGAGCCTTACCACGGCAGGGTCTACGACCCGTGCTGTGGCTCAGGGGGGATGTTCGTGCAGTCGGAGCGCTTCGTCGAGGCCCACGGCGGGGGCCGCAACGATATCGCACTGTATGGCCAAGAGCTAAACCACGCGACCTGGCGAATGGCTAAGATGAACCTGGCAATCCGGGGCATCGAGGCAGACCTGGGACCGCAATGGGGCGACACCTTCCACCTAGACCTGCACCCCGACCTCAAAGCCGACTTCATCCTGGCTAACCCGCCCTTCAACGTGTCGGACTGGGGCGGGAATCTGCTGCGCGAAGACCACCGCTGGACTTACAGCACCCCGCCGCCAGGCAACGCCAACTTCGCCTGGCTTCAGATCATGGCATCTCACCTCTCGCCTCTCGGCGTGGCCGGTGTGGTGCTGGCCAACGGGTCGCTGTCCTCCCAGCAATCAAACGAGGGCGTTATACGCCAGGCGATGGTCGAGGGCGACCTGGTCGAGTGTATTGTGGCCCTGCCGGGGCAGCTCTTCTACTCGACTCCGATACCGGCGTCGCTGTGGTTCCTCAACCGAGACAAGTCCGACGGCCACTCCCGGCCGGCTAGCCCGACATGGCGTGACCGAAGGGGCGAGGTGCTTTTCATCGACGCCCGCAAGCTCGGGGCCATGGTGGATCGCACCCACCGCGCCCTGACCGACGAGAACATCGCGCTCATATCATGCGCGTACCACGCGTGGCGAGGCGAGCCTGGCGCCGGCTACTACGAAGACGTTCCCGGGTTCTGCGCCGCCGCAACGGTTGACGAAATGGCCGAGCAGCGCTTCGTGCTCACCCCAGGACGGTACGTCGGTAGCGAAGACCCTGAGGAGGACGAGGAGCCAGTGGCTGACAAGATCACCCGACTCAAGCGGGAGCTATTCGAGGCGTTCGAGGAGAGCGACCGTCTGCAGGAGCGGGTCCGGGCAGCACTGGGGCGGGTGGATGGTTGATCGTCCACTCGGTGCCGTTGCCTTTTTGACGATGGGACAATCGCCATCCGGAGCAACCTGCAACCATGCTGGCACAGGAGAGCCGTTGCTCAACGGCCCCACCGAGTTTGGCGAGCGGCATCCTACCGCAATGCAGTGGACGACGGACGGCAGACGTAGGTGCCGAAAGAATGCCGTGCTGCTCTGCGTCCGTGGCTCAACGACCGGGAGACTGAACCGGGCCGACCGACCGTATGTCATTGGTCGTGGGGTAGCCGCCGTCGAGTCAGATAGTGCTGTTGATCAATCGTTTCTCTTCTATGCTCTCACGTTTCAACTTGCAGCACTCTTGGAGAGGACCACCGGCTCTGTCTTCCCGAACCTATCCAGGGATGACATCGAATCCCTGCCGATCCCCTGGCCCGGAGAGCGCGTTCGAGGCGGGATCGCCGAAGTGCTCGGGGCGCTCGACGACAAAATCGAAGCGAACCGACGACAGATACGGCTGCTTGACGAACTGATCGCCGCAACGTGGCTCGAAGCCTTCGTCAGGTCCGACGCCCGCGCCTGGCCGAAACAGGAGTTCGGCCAGGTCGTAAAGGTGCTAGGCGGATCCACCCCAAGCACGAAGGTGGGTGAGTACTGGGACGGCAACATCGCATGGGCAACACCGAAAGATCTGGCGAGGGGAGAGTCCCCCCCGCTACTCCGGACACGACGGCAGATTACTTCGCTGGGGCTCTCGCAGATTAGCTCCGGCGTGCTCCCTTGTGGAACGGTACTTCTGTCATCTCGCGCGCCGATCGGCTATCTGGCTATCGCTGAGATTCCCGTCGCCGTAAACCAAGGGCTTATTGCTATACCACCAAAGGGGCGACTACCGGGCCTTTATCTCTGGCAATGGCTGCTCCATCACCTAGATGAGGTCGAGGCTCGGGCGAATGGAACCACGTTCTTGGAAATCAGCAAAGCCAACTTTCGAACCCTACCGGTTCAGGTACCGCCAGAGGGTGTCACTAAGGAATGGTTGGAGGTGGCCGAGCCGAGTTATAGGCTCTTGGTTTCCCGAGAGTGTGAGATTGGACAGCTTGTGGCGCTTCGTGACGCCCTCCTTCCCGGGCTGCTCTCTGGCCAGCTGCGAGTCCGGAAGGCTGAGGGCCTCGTCGGGGAAACGCTGTGAGTGCCTTCGTCGCGGAG
>JBOGGT010000065.1:0-49154 GCA_050744225.1 Acidimicrobiales bacterium
GCACCGCCAGGGTGGCCACGTTGCGCGTCACCAGTACCCGCCGCTCCGCATGGCGTAGGGCGTCGTTCAGCACGGCGCGGATGCGAGCCACGCTGTTGCGGCTCATGCCTGCCGCCGCCTTTGCTGCAAGCAAGCGGTCGACGTCCTCAGGGGTCAGGGAGCCCAGACCGGTGGCCGACCCGCGTTCGACCTCTACGATCAGCACTGAGTCCGAACGACTGCCAGTCTCGGACTCAGCTGCAGCCGGAGCAGACAAGTCATCTTCAGGGTACTCAGCCAGTAGAAAGTGGGAGTCACGCTCCGACTGCAACCTCATGGAAGAGATCATCACAGTGGATGCTCAGGAGCCCGCCAACTACGTACTCCCTGGTAACTACCTCCTTGTGATCTGAGTCCTATAACCCGCCGAGCCGTCGACGGCTGAAACCACTGAAACGAACGGACCCGCCATTGCAGAATTTCCCCTCCAACCCCACCTCGGTCTACAACGTCACACTGCAGGTCAAGACGAACGTTGCTGGGCCAAGCTCTCGCTACCTGGAGGTGATCAACACCCGCCGGGGATCGAGGTTAGTTAGGGTTAGGCCGACGAGCAGCCCGGCGGCGGCGTAACGAAAGAGCCGGTGCAGATGCTGGTCATGTGCCGGACCTGGGAACGTCCAGTAGGCGAGCACCTACCAGGGGCCGATGGCGCCAGCTCCTCGAACTCCTCGATGTCCTTGACGGGCTGGACCATCGGTGGGCGGAGTGCTCAGGCCGTCTCTCGTAGCCCGAGCGACGATGGGGTGATGTCGATGCTCAAGCCTATACCCAGCCCCGAGGCCAGCCGGGCCAGCATCGTGAGCGACGGCTCGTGGTCGCCGGCCTCGAGTCGGGCGACCGCCGGTTGGCGCATGCCGAGTTGGCGCCCCAAGGCGCTCTGTGACAGGCCGTGATCGGCCCTGTAGCGGATGACGCGGATGGCGACCGAGTTGGCTAACGCGGTTCGCTCGTACTCGTGGCGCACCTGAGGGTCACGCAGCTCCTCGGCTGCGATCTCTTCTGAGCTGCGTAGCTCTGAAAGCTTTACCATGGGAACCTCACCCTTCCTCGATCTCGGCTAGCCGGTGCTGGGCCTGCCTGCACGCCCGGCGGAAGCCTCTCGGGTTCGTCTGGGCCTCCGGTCCCACAGCGGCGACAACGAATCGATCACCCACCTGGCGGGACAGCGCCCGCCAGGGGCTACGACCTCCACGAGGTCGGCGCTCCCGGAGCCCAGGGGTACCTCGGATCGCACTTGAGTGGGGAAACCCAATGCCGGACCAAGAACCCGCAGCTTGGCGGGCGGCTTGGCGTCGACGGCCGTGCTGCCCGCCACTGGTCGCGTGGGATGGAACCATGGCTTTCCGCCCGGGCAAGATAATGGTGACGGGTGCGGGCTTTCGGACGCGTCTTCGATCGAGCGGGTGGCTCCGGGAGCGTGACCGCGGTGGCGTCGTTGTGGGTCGTTGTTGCGGTGAAGAAGGCGTGTTGATCGTTCGACTAACGAGGCGAAGCCGAGTCAGTGGGCAGGACGTAGAGGATGGCTACGTAGGCCAGGAGGGCGACGGCGGTCAGCACCGCCATGGCCAATGAGGAAGAGGGATCCGCGTTGGAGACGTATCCCACCCCGCTGAAGGCAGCGCCGATCAGGGCTAACAGGCCGACGACCGAGGCCCCCACCGCTCCCCAGTGGCGCAGCCCTGCTGAGCGTACCATCACACCGAGCGCTCCCAGGATGAGGGCCAGGCCCAGGACAACATGAACCACCAGTGAGGGAGCGCCGTCGGCGAGTGCGTGCCCGATAGCCCCGCCAACCCCGAGGCCCTTGGACCCGGCGGGGATCCCGGAGTAGAGGTTGACGGCGACACCCACGCAGAACTGGACCACCAAGCCGACCAGCATCCCCAGGATGGACCGGCGAACGACCAGCGCTCGGTGCCCCGTCTCTGCCTGGCGGACCCTCGGGGCTACCTGCGCCCGGGCCACGGTGTCTCCCTATTCCAGGTCCTGTGAGTCGGGGCGAAGCCGTGCCGGCGCCTCCAGTGCCGGACGCCCCACCAAGCCAGAAGGACCAGCCACCACGCTCCCCAGAGTGCGTGTCCCTCGTGCCATGGCGGGTAATGGTGGCCCAGGGCAGCTGTGGCGATGAGGTCGGCCAGCACTCCCGCAACTACCAGGACCGAAACGGCCAGTCCCAATGCCGTCGAGGGTGGCCAACAGCGGCACCGAGGCCCGAATTGGGTGGTGCGGGGCGGGGCAGGTGAACCTTTGGGCAGATCTGTTGCCAGCGCGTCCAGCTCGGCTCGGGTCCGGGCGGTATAGGCCGCGTCCAGACGGGCCGCCAGCTCGGAGGAGTCGAGCCGGCCGTCCGCGTGGTGTCGGCCCAGCTCGGCCGCGAGCCGCTCGCGCTCGGCATCGGAGGCCCGGATCTGGTCCGGGCTGGGGCGACCGGTCGAGGGGGACGCGGCGGGGGGTCGTGGGTGGGCACTGGGGTCTGGCGGTAGGGACTCAATTTCAGCGGTCATGGTCTCAATTATCACTGATCGGGTGCGGCCTGTCGTCATGCGCGGGGAGGTTTCTCCGCTGCGATTCCTGACGTACGCGCTAGGTCGACCAGCCGGGTCGCACCAGGCCGGTCTCGTAGGCGAGCACCACCAGCTGGGCGCGGCTACGGATTCCGAGCTTGGTCATCGCCCTGCTGACGTGCGTCCTGGCGGTGGCGTGGCTCATGAACAGGGCCTTGGCGATCTCCTCGTTGGACATGCCCTCTGCCACCAGGCCCACCACCTGGCGCTCTCGGTCGGTGAGGGCGGCGAGTAGGGACGTCGAGGGAGGGTTTTTGGCGTGAGCGGCGAAGTGGGTGATCATCCGCCTGGTCACTCCGGGCGAGAGCAGGGCGTCGCCGGCCGCCACCACCCGCACCGAGCGGACCAGCTCGGCGGGCTCGGCGTCCTTGACCAAGAATCCGCTGGCCCCCACCCGCAGCGCTTCGAGGACGTACTCGTCGAGGTCGAAGGTGGTGAGGATTATCACCCGTACGCAGCTCAGCGCAGGGTCTGCGGCGATGGTGGCGGTGGCGGCGAGGCCATCGACCTCTCCGGGCATCCGGATGTCCATCAGGACCACGTCGGGCAGGAGGGCACGCACCGCGGCCAGCGCTGCGAGGCCGTCGGGCGCCTCGGCCACCACCTCGATGTCGTCCCGAGCGTCCAGCAGCGACCTGAACCCCGCTCGGACCAGGGCCTGGTCGTCGGCGATAACCACCCTGATCACTGGCTTGGTCATCGGTTGATCGGAGGCTTGGCCGGCTCGCTGACCGGGAGGCTGACCGGCTCGCTGACCGGGAGGCTGACCGGCTCGCTGACCGGGAGGCTGACCGGCTCGCTGACCGGGAGGCTGACCGGGAGGCTGACCGGGAGGCTGACCGGGAGGCATGCTCTGACGCTGAAGCCGCCTCCGGGTCGGGGGCCTGCCTCCAACCAGCCCCCAAGAGCGGCTGCCCGCTCACGCATTCCCCGCAGACCGTTGCCGTTGCCGTTGCCGGGGCTGGGCTGGCCCGCGGCCCCCCGGCCGTCGTCGGTCACCTCGATAACCAGGTCGTCTCCCTGGTAGCACAGCCGGACGACCACGGAAGCCGGGCCCGCGTGGCGAGCGGCATTGGTGAGCGCCTCTTGGACTATGCGGTAAGCGGCCAGGTCGACCGCGGGAGTCAGCTCGGCCACCTCGCCCTGGGCCTCGTGGGTTACGACCAGATCGGGGCCCGCGCTCCTGGCTACCAGCTGGTCGAGCTGCGCGAGGCTGGGGACCGGACGCAGCGGCGGCGCCTCGTCCGGGTGACGCAGGATGTTCAGCACGGACCGCAGCTCCCCCAGCGCATCCTTGCTGGCTTGGCGGATCGCGGTGAGCGCGACCCTGGCCTGTTCGGGGGTGGCATCCATCAGGTCCAGCCCGACGCCGGCCTGCACGCTAATGAGCGAGATGTGGTGGGCCAGCACGTCGTGCAGCTCCCGGGCGATGCCCAGCCGGTCCTCACTGGCCCGTCGGCGAGCCGCCTCAGCCCTAAGGCGCGCCGCCTCCACCCCTCTCTGGCGGCGGACGCTTGCCACTTCGGCCACTGCGCCGAGCGCCCCCATCCACGCCGCGACCGCGAGGGCAGTCGAGACTCTGGGCATCTGTTCGCCGAGGGCGGCGGGGAGCGCCCACTCGAAGAGGCCGTAGCCGAGCGCCAGGCTCACCCAGGCCATGACCCGGTACCTCCGGTCCCGTTGAGTGGCCACGGCGAAGAATGCCACGATCAACGCCAGCCACACCGGACCCTGCTGGTAGCCGAGCAGCAGGTACGTCGCGGTTACGGCGAACACAGCTCCTAGCGTGAGTGCGGGGAACCGGCAGCGTGCCATCAGCGCCACCGGGCCGGCGATCAGGAGGGCGAGTGCTCCGGCGCCGAGCTGCGCATGGTCGTTGGAGTGGGCAGCGGCGAAGTGCGTACCGACCACCTGGACGATGGCCACGCACACGACCGGGACCAGGCCGCTCCTTGCCCGGCACCAGGTACTCCGGCCTGGGAGCGGCGGGTCCTGTCCTGCGCTCGGGTGCCGAACCACGAACACACGCTATTCCAGGAGGGCTCGCGGTGGGGCTGCGCACCGGGCGGCTCTTTGACTACCCCATCCGACGTATGGGAATCTCGCCTGCGGAACACAGCAGATGTGCCCACTCACGACCTGCGAGCCGCGGTGCCCCAGCCGAGGCGGCTTCCAGGCCGAGGCTGTCGGTGTTCTAGGCTCGGGTGAGTCGTTGGAGTGGAAGGTGGGAGACCTTGCGTAAGAGATGCCTGATCGTTCGGTTTCTTGCCTGGGGGGCCGGGGCGTCTTTGCTCGCCACGTGCATGGTCGGCATCCCTGTTCTATCGGCGGCTCGACCGGCGGCAGCCACCCAAGCGGCTCCGAGCGGATACGTGGCCCTGGGCGATTCATACTCATCCGGTCAGGGAAACCCGCCCTTCCTGCGGGGAACCGACGATCCGGCCGATGGCGACTTCTGTCACCGGTCGGCCGTGGCGTACCCAGAGCTGGCCTCCGCCAGGCTCGGTCTGGCACTCAGCTTCTACGCATGTAGTGGTGCCGCAGCGGCCAACATCACCATTGCGCCCCTGGAGGGGGAGCCACCACAAATCGCCCAACCCGCGCTGGCCGGGGCCGCTCTGACCACTGTCACCATCGGCGGGAACGATGCCGGGTTCGCTCCGGTGCTGACCGCGTGCATCGAGCAGGCCCTGGTGGCTCCGTTCCAGGACCTTGCGCACCTCGTATCTCTGGGTCTCCTGCTCGGCTACGAAAGCCCCAGCTGTGCCGACACGCCGGCTTTTGTGAGCATGGTCCACGCCGACGTCGCCTGGGCCCGGACCCCGGTGGAACAGGCTTACCAGGCCATCCGGGCGCACGTCCCACCGCAGGGGTCCGTGCTCGCCGCCGGCTATCCCCAGCTATTTCCGACCTCCGGGCTGGGGCAGGTGTGCGGGAGCCTGCTCACCCTCCTGACTCCTGCCGACCAGAAGTTCTTGAACTCCGCCGCCCTGAGCCTGGACTCGGTGCTGCGCAGCGCGGCGGCCCAGGCCGGTGTCAACTACGTGGATCCCACATCGGCATTTTCGGGTCACCCGGTGTGCGGGGCACGCGGAGCTTGGATCAACGGCATCGACTTTGCTGTCGGTGACGCCGGCAGTTGCGCGGTGGGGCTGGCCTTTGTCTGCCTGGTTCGGGGGACCCTGGCCTCCTTCCACCCCAACACGGCCGGCCAGGCAGGATATGCGGGCGTTTTCGAATCCTACGTAAGCTCTGCGACCGCACGCACGCCGGCCGGGTTCCCGGCCGATCCCGCTCCCGCGGGCGGGCCAGTTGCCTCTGGCGCCGTAGTGGCGGCCTCCATGCCCAACCAGCTCGGGTCCCTTTCTGTCTCGTCACAAGCCCAGTCCTGCGACGAGAGTGGCCAGGCGGGGGGCGCGAGGGTCGTTGTGAGCGGAGCCGGCTTTGCTCCACGCAAGCCGGTGGCGGTGTACCTGGTCTCGCCGGGTCTGGCAGGCCATGCCACGAGAGTCGCCACGCTCAGGGCCGATTCATTCGGCTCGGTGGATTCGGCGGTCACGCTCCCGGCGTCGGCGCCCGGGTTCGGTGGCTTGGGGCCTGGCCCGGGTCTGGCATTCCTGAATGCGGTGGGTCCAGGATCCCAAGCTTCGCGAGTCGACGACCTGGCCATGATTGGCCTCGAAGCGCAGCCGGGCGCCTGCGGGCCGTCGGGCCTGGGTGGGCTGTTCGGGTCGTCGGGTGGGCTGTTCGGGTCGTCGGGTCTGGGTGGGCTGCTCCGGTCCCTAAAGACGTCATAGGACCAAGCCAAGGGCCAGGCCCGCGCCGGCGGCTAGCAGGCCGAAGACCACGCTGGCACCAACATTGGTCGCCGCTTGCAGGAGCCGGCCCTCCTCGAGGAGACGCACAGTCTCGAAGCTGAAGGTGGAGAAGGTGGTGTAGGCCCCGCAGAAACCTGTGGCGAGGAGAGCCTTGGTGGTTGGGGCCAGGTGGTGGGTGAGGCTGAGCCCGGTCAGCAGCCCGAGGAGCAACGAGCCGGAGACGTTGACGAGGAACGTGCCCCATGGCAGGTCGGACTCGATCCGGCCGCTGACTGCGCGGTCGACCAGGTAGCGCGACGGTGCGCCGAGCAGCCCCCCGCAGCCCACTGCCAGAAGTAGGCCCACGGTCAGCGGTCCAGCCTCGGAGCACTTGATGCGGGCGGTTCGACCACCTTGGTCAGCGCGATCGCGATTCGTCTGGCGGGCTCGATTGGGAACCTTGACGCGACGTCGGTTCGCATCGGCTCAGAAGGTCCAGCTGCAGACCAGCTTGTCGTTGGCGATGTAGGTGAGCTTGCCGTGGGTGTCGGGCACGTCGAAGGTCACGGGTCCCTTGTCTGGCTTGTTGCCCGGGTTCAGGAAGGTGTCATCGAGGGAGGTATAGGAACCGTCGAACGGGGTGTTCCCTGAGTTCACCGTCACCCCCTGGTCTCCGGTCTCATTGACCACGAAGCCGGTATGTGAGGTCGAGTAGTCCCCGCCGGGATCGATGTCGACGGTCTGCTGGCCCACGTCGGTCGCGGTCACTTCGAAGGTGACGTAGTAGCCGTACCGCGGGGAGTAGCCGTTTCCGCTCCCGAGCGGGCCGGTACTGACGTTGGGGGAGGACACCAGCAGCTCCAGGCCTGGCGCGAAGGTTACGGGCACACCGAGTTGGCACATGTCGTGGATGACCACCGTCTTGGCAGTCGTGCTGGTGGTGCTGCCGGTGGTTGGGCTGGCAGTGGTGGTGGTAGGGGTGGTGGATCCGAGGTCGCAACCGGCGAGGAGGGTCGCGCTGGCCGCGAGGAGGGCGAACGCCAGGCGAGAGGTTCTCACGCTGTGGGATTATTACTCACCCCGACGATGATCGGAACGCGGCCGGGTCAGCCGACTGGAGCAGGTCGCCCGCACGGCTTAGCTTGGGTGCGTGGTCGAGGCCGTTGCGCAACAGCGGGTAATGCCTCAAGGCCGGCGCTCATGGCCGTACCTGGCCGACCGGTTCCGGATCAGGCACCAGCTTAGCCTTCGCACCCTCCAGGTCGCGCTCGGCGTGATGTGGTTGGTGGACGGAGCGCTGCAGTTCCAGCCCTATATGTACCAGCGGGGCACCGATGGGTTCCTCGGACCGGTGACCGCGGGCACAATGGGGCGGCCCAACCTGTTCACCGACTTCATTGGCACGATGGTCACGTTTATGGCTGGGCACCAGGTCCTTGCGACCACGGTTATCGGGGTGGTCCAGGTGCTACTCGGTGTGGGGCTTCTGTGGCGCAGGACGGTTCGCCCGGCGCTTGCCCTCTCGGTGTTTTGGGCGCTTGGAGTCTGGGTGGTCGGCGAAGGTGCGGGCCTGATGATCTTTCCCCAGGCCTCGATGCTCACCGGCGCCCCAGGGGCCGCGCTGGTCTACGGACTGCTGGCGCTGGTTTTGTGGCCCAACCCCGCTGGCGTGGCCGTTCGGCGAGCGTCGCTGGTCGGTGTGGCCGAGACGGTTCGCGGGGCCGAGACGGTTGGCGGGGCCGAGACGGTTGGTGTGGCCGAGACGGTTGGCGGTGCCGAGACGGTTCGCGGGGCCGAGACGGTTCGCGGGGCCGAGACGGTTGGCGAAGGGTTGCTGGCGGTGGCCGACGAGGGGTTGCTCGGCGGGTTCGGAACCCGCCTGGCCTGGGCGCTGATCTGGTGCGGTGCGGCCGCGTTGGAGCTGGAACGGTCTAACTTTGCCCCCAACGCCATCTCCGCTCAGCTGGCCAACTCCGCCATCGGTGAACCGGCTCCGCTGGCCTGGCTCGACCGGTCCTTGGCTCATCTGGCTTCTGGGTTGGGCACCGATCTGGCGCTGGTGCTGCTGGTGATCCAGTTCGCGGTGGGGTGGGGGGTTCTCCGCACGTTCAGCCGTAGCTTCGCCATCCGGATGGGCATCGTTGTCTCGGTGATCTTTTGGGTTGTTGGGCAGAATCTTGGGACTGTACTGACCGGTCAGGGCACCGACCCGAGTCTCGGGTTGCCGATGGTGTTGCTCGCCCTTGCCCTCTTGCCGCGAGCCCACGAGTGTCGAGCGACAGCCCGGAGACCGATCGGCGGGAATATGGCAGAGGATTTCTGACTTGTGACAGGTGAGTCACTCAATGGGGAGTGTCTCGGAAGGAGGTGTGTTACATGAGCACCCGATACCTCAGCAATGCGCTGGTCACCCTGCTTGGCGGCTTGGTGGTGGTCACGAGCCTCACCCTTGCGGCGGGGCCTTCGGCGTGGATTGGCTTCGGGATTGGGTTGGCCGTGGTCGTCGTCTCCTTGCTGGCCCAGTTGGACAGATCTCGTGGGCTGGCGCAGCGCGGCTTGGACACGATGGTCCTGGCTGCCAGTACGACGATGATCGTGGTCAGCCTGGTTTTGGCTGCATCGACGGTGGTGTGGGTGATGTTTGCCCTGGCTCTGGGCTTTGTGGCCCTTGGCATGACCAGCCTGACTCTCCACGAGGTCTTTGGGTGGCGCTCCGAGCACGGTCTTGGCGAGCTTCACTGGCTCGAGAACACCGCTCGGCCGGAGCACCACCGCAGCCGGAGGGACAATCTGGCTGCGTAGTTCGGAGCCGGCCAGCCGGCATCGGAGCCGGCCAGCCGGCAGGACATCGGCTTACGGGGAAGGCGCTAACGCGGCTTCCCCGTAGGCGTGTCCCATGAGGCTGGGTCCTGCAATGGGTCGCGGACCAACGGCCCCGGACCTTCGGAGACCCAGCCGGCAACACGTCGGCGACCCAGTCGACACCTGGGGTCAATGCAATACAGCAGGCGCCGCCGAGGTGTGACCGAGCGCAGCAATGCCGAGCCGATGGCTCCTGACATCTCGCGCAGCACTGCCGGGCTGGCCCAAGACTCGGCGTCCGGACGACCGGCATCACGTGGTGCATAGGCAGCCTGCTCGGCCTGGCGCGCAAGGCTCAGAAGCGGCGACACTGCACCAGGCGGCAGGTCCGGTGCGAGTCGCTGGGCGTAGGCAAGGGCGGTTTCGGAAGGGTGCCGTGGCCTCCCGAACCACCCAAGGTGTCGGGTTGCCTCCGCAAAGGCGACCAGGACCAGATCCGGGCCGCTGGACTCGGCCCACCTTCGCCTCCGGCGGGCGGCCCCGAGCGCCACTGCCAAACCCGTGGCTGCCGCCAGTAGGACGACCAGCCCGGCCAGGGCCAACCCCAGGATCGCGAGGATGCCAAGGGAACTCACCTTGTGCGCAGATCCTTGCTTCGGAATCGCTCGGGGAGCGGAACTGGGCTGCGCGGTCGTGACGGGAGAGGTAGCGGAGGTAGGCGCCGTTGCGCTCTGAGCGTTCTGAGCGTTCTGAGCGGCAGGGGTGGGGTTGGAAGTCGCCTGTGCGGGCGCGACCCCGGTGTAGCTGATCGCGCCGGGCTGACCCCGGCCAGGCGTGGGTTCGAATGCCACCCAGCCGTACTGGCCGAGTTCGACCTCGGGCCAGGCGTGGGCGTCGAGCGCCTCGACGTGGTAAAGGCCGTCTGCTCCAAGCTGACCAGGTGTGAATCCCACTGCCACGCGTGACGGCAGGCCCACCGCACGGGCCATCGCCGCGTAAGCGCCGGCGAACTGCTGGCAGAACCCTGCCTTGGTGTCGAACAAGAAGGTCACCAGTGAGTTGTCGGAGTTGCTTGCCGGTACGTTCAAGCTGTAGGCGAATTTCTCACGAAAGAAGTTCTGAAGTGCCAGGGCTTTGGCGTAAGGGGTGCTGGCACCGGAGGTCACCTGCTCGGCCAGCTGTGTCACCGAGGGGGGAAAGCTGGCGGGGAGTCCCAGGTCCTGTGATCCGCCCGCTCCGTGGGTGCCCATCTGGGCACTGGCGAGCTGGGCGGGTGTGAAGTTGGGGATCTGCGAGGTGACCTCGTAGGTCAACCCCTGGTAGGTGGGTTGCGGGGCGATGAGGCTCCCCGAGACCTCGTTGTATCCGGCGCTCGTGCCCGACAGGGCGACGGGCAAGTAAGCGGCAGGCAACCAGTCTTCGTCCAACCCGGTGATTTTGTACACCTGGGTCGCGCTGGTTGTGGCTTCCGGGCCCCGTGCGTGCGGCAGGGCTGTGCCAGCCGGTTGGTACGCGGCGTCTGCCGACCAGGAAGTACCGTTGAAGCTGTCGAGGGCGGTCAGCCTCCAGTAGCGCGGGACCGGGGAAGCGACGGTGAAGACCGTGGCACTCGACGGCTTCAGCAGCTCGGCCTTGATGCTGACCAGAGGGCTCACCGTGACTCGATTGCTGAGAGAGCCTGCTGATGTCCCTGTCCGGGTGAGCGGGGACGCGGAACTCACCCCAGGCAGCAAGGGGCCGAGCGCGAGTGCGCCCAAAACCGCCACGGAGGCCAGAGCGACCCCAGTCGAGAATAGGGATTGAACGGGTACGCCGTTCCCGCCAAGTCGACCTCCCTTTGTCCTACTGCCCTGTCCCGACCCAGCCCGGACTGCCCAGCTGCTCCGGCGCTCGACCTCCACCACGAGCAAGTAAGCCAGGACCGCGGCAAGCCAGATCGCGACCGAGGCCAACCGACCGTTGGTCGTCCCAAGTCCGGCGGTGACCAGGAACACGGTGAACGCTGGCAGAATCCCCTCGATTGGGGCGCCGAGCCTGAACGCCGCTGCGTCCGCCAGTGTTCCGGCCGCTCCGATTGCCAGAGCCGCCAGCCATAAGAACCCCGGGGTGGCCGGAACTGGGGTCGTCAAGTTGGTAAAGTCGACCCTCGCCTGGCCTACGGCCCGCGAGATCACTGCAACCGTGTGCAGGTCCGGTAGTCCGGCGGCGGTTGCCTGAGGGAATACCAGCCAGGTGGAGGCCAAGACGAACACGATGATGGAGAGGGGCGCGACCAGCAGGGGCGGGAAGCGCTTTGCTCTCCGGAGACCGTAGGCGAGGCCATGGCTGAGCAGTGCCAGGCTCAGGATGGGAGCCAGGTACGAGGCCCCCTGGAATAGCCGGCCCATCCCGATCCCGGTGACCAGGGTCACAGCGCCCAGGGCGACCGTGCTTGCCAGACCTCCGCTCAGCTCCAGAGGCGCCCCCGCCCGCCGACCGGCGCCCAGGCCGGCCGCAAGCCCAGTGCCCCGACCGGCGCCCGACACCCGACCAGTGCCCGACCCGCGCCGAGCGCCCAGCCGACCAGCGGCCGACCCCCGCCCAGCGCCAATCCCGGCCCCCCGAACAGACCCCCGCCCAGCGACTCGGTTCAACGGGCACTCCCCGGAAGCACTGCGCCCTGCCGGCGGGGTCTCACCGGCAGGCACCGGGTGTCCCAGGCTTTGGCGAACGACCCCCCAGGCACGAGCGGGACCACCCAGCCACGCACGCCGCGGGCGAGGACTGCGCCACCGGACCCCACCGCCACCACGATCACCGGGGAAAAGCGCGGGCTCATGGCGGCGACCAGTTCCAACTCGGGCCCAGCGGCGGCGCAGGTCACCACCACCAGCGTCCCTCCCCCTGGGGTGTCCCGAAGCCGACCCAGGGCCTGGCCAAACACAGCCTCGCCATCCTGGCCGGCCCGCACCGCTGCGAGGTGGTCGAGCATTGCCGAGAGATGGGCAGGTCCCGTCCCGTCGCCCGAATCACTGATCGCAGGCCCCGACGGGCCTTCCGTAGGGTGCACAAGTCGCACCAGCCCACACCCCGCAGAAGAGAGCACACTGGCCGCCGCCGAGACTGCGGCCTCCAGCGCAGGCGGTGTCGCGCCCCGGACGTCGAGCAGCACGGCAGTTCGGTCCTGCCAGGGGTGATCGTCCTGGCGGATCATGATCTCCCCCCGCCGTGCAGTGGAAGGCCAGTGGACCCGCCGCAGGTCGTCGCCCGCAGCGTACGGCCGCAGCGCGTAGAAATCGTCCCCGCTCTGGCCCCGGACAGGAGGCCTCTCCGATCCCCCCTGTGCCCCCCCGCCCCGGCCGCGCGGGATAGAGGCGATGACCTCCGCCAAAGGATGCACGGTCAGCGTGGTACTTGCAAGCACTTCTACCCTGGTTAGAGCCAAGCCGAAAGGATCGAGCAGCTCGACCCGCAAGGGCCCGACCGGGAACACGCCCCTGCGCTCAGTCGGCAGCGGGTAGCTCGTTCGCACCGTCTCACCACCGGCGATGGGCGCCACCAGCCAGCTGGCATTCAACCGGCCATCGTCGAATTGGTCAAAGGCATTCATCGCCGGGGACCGGCGGCGGGAGGCGTTGCGCATCGAGACTTCGACGCTGGCCGGCGCCCCCACCGGGACCCGGTTAGGTCGCAGGCGCCGGGTCGCCTCGACCTCGACTCGGGCGAGCCGTACCCAGCCCACCGCGACGGCGGTCAGCAAGATGCCGCACACACCGACCATGTAAAGGTCGACCAAGCCCAGGAGGCGACCGAGGACGATCACCGCTGCACAGCCGGCGACCATTCCCCACCCACGGCGGGTGGGCACGTCAGGTGGTCCCGGCTGGGCGTGTCACCGCAAGGTGCTCGGTCCTGGTACCGGGAGGCGGCCGATAATGTCGCCGAGCACGTCGGACGCGCTGGCCGTGCCCGCCCCCGGAGACAACACCAACCGGTGGGACAGCACCGGGTCCACCATCTCTTTGATGTCGTCGGGCGTCACAAATCCTCGTCCACTGGCGGAGGCCCACGCTCGGGAAGCTCGCAGCAGTGCCAGGCTGGCGCGGGGTGACATCCCGAGCTCCAGGTCAGGGTGGGTGCGGGTCACCTGAGCCAGGTCAACGACGTAGCTCTTGACCCCTGGGGCCACGTAGGTGGACCGAGCAATCTCGACCATCGCGCCCACCTCCGCGGGGCTCGCCACCGCTCCGAGGCCGTCGATCACCCGAACCCCTGCGTGGGCGTCGAGCATCGCCATCTCGTCGGCCCGGGAGGGGTATCCGACGGTGGTGCGCATCAAGAAGCGGTCGAGCTGGCTCCCGGGGAGCGGGTAGGTTCCCTCGTTGCCCATGGGGTTCTGGGTGGCCACGACCATGAACGGAGCCGGTAGTCGGTAGGTGGCTCCGTCCACGCTGACCTGGGACTCCTCCATTGCTTCGAGCAAAGCCGACTGCGTCTTGGGCGAGGCCCGGTTGATCTCGTCCCCGACGACAATATTGGCAAAGATCCCACCTGCCCGGAACTCGAAGGCCCCTTTTGCCCGGTTGTAGACGCTGACCCCGGTTACGTCCGAGGGCAGCAGGTCGGGCGTGAACTGGATGCGGCTGCTGCGGCAGTCGAGCGAGACGGCGAGCGCCTTGGCGAGGCTGGTCTTGCCCACACCGGGCACGTCTTCCAGAAGCAGGTGGCCCTCGGAAATAAGGCACACCAGCGCCAGTCGGATCACGTGGTCCCTGCCCTGGATCACCCGCCCGATGTTGGCCGCGATGGACTCGAAGCACTCGATCAGGTCGAACCCTGCGGTGCGCGCCGCCTGAACTCTCACCACCAATGTCATGCTCCTTCTATCGACAGCCGGCGGAGGCGACCTTACCGCCTTGGCCAGGGTACCCTTCCTGCATGAGGTATTGCCTGGCGATAGACATAGGAGGGACGAAGCTCGCCGCGGGCCTGGTTTCTGAAATTGGGCACCTGTGTTCCTCACGCCAGGTGCCCACGCCCGTCACCTCCGCGCCCGCGGAGCTGTTCGCGGTCCTGATGGACCTGGCGCGCTCTGTGGGCGGCGAGCCGGTCGCGGTAGGAGTCGGGACCGGCGGCCCCATGACCCCCGGCGGCGAGAGCGTCTCGCCGCTGAACATCGGTGCCTGGAGGGGATTTCCGTTGCGTGCTGCGTTGGCCGACGCTCTGGAGCTTCCGATCTTCGTGGACAACGACGCCAAAGCCCTGGCCATAGCCGAAGGGTGGGTGGGCGCGGCGGCGGGGCGGAAGGACTACATTACTATGGTCGTCTCGACCGGAGTCGGCGGTGGGATCGTGTCAGGCGGCCGCTTGCTCGATGGGAGGCTGGGTAACGCGGGTCACATCGGTCACGTGATCGTGGTGCCCGGAGGGCGGCGATGTGCCTGCGGGGCGAGGGGCTGTCTGGAAGCGGAGGCCTCGGGGCCGGCGATTGCGGCTCGTACGGGTCGTCCGGCCCCCGAGGCCCCCGCCGAGGTGGTGGCCCGGACCGGGATGCTGGTCGGGCGGGCGTTGGGGTGCGTGGCCAACCTCTGCGACCTGGACCTGGCCGTGGTGGGCGGGGGGGTGGCCCTCGGGTTCGGCGCGCCCTTCTTCGCCGCGGCGCAGGCAGAGCTGGATGAGTGCGCCCGGCTCTCGTTCTCGGTTGGAGCGCGGGTGGTGCCCGTTGGCCTGGGTCCTGACGGACCGTTGGTGGGTGCTGGGGCGGTGGCCTGGCGGGGGTTGGGCCTGCTGGGATCGCCGCGGTGACGCCCCCCGCCGGTCCGCCCCCGGCCGGTCCGCCGGGCTCGGTGAGGGGGTTGCTGGGGGTGGTGATGGCGGTGGCGCGGCGCCCCGGGCTTTGGGGCACGGGTGTGGCTGTGGTGGTTTGCCACGCGGTGCCGGGGTGGTGGCGTCACCGCCCCTTCCTTCCGCTTCCCGCCCCGCGCTGGATCGAGTTTCGCCTGGAATGTGCCACGGGGGCCAACTCCGGCCCCCTGACGCCGGAGGACGTGATTTCGTGGCTGGAGTGGTGCCAGCAGACTCGGGATAGGTCCCGCTAGTCTGTCTGGCGTGCCTGTACCAATACCCAGACCTGGGCTGCCCGCTCCGTTTGACCACGGGTTGCGGGTGAGCCGGGGGCCTTGGGACTGAGCGAGGGTCGAGCGAGTGAGCCGGGCGCTGATCCTCAACGCCACGTACGAGGCACTCTGCGTGGTACCCTCTCGGCGCGCGCTGATGTTGGTGCTGTCCGGTAAGGCGGAGCTGTTGCACGGAACTGGACGGCGATTCCACTCGGAGCGGGCCTCGTTTCTGGAGCCCTCGGTAGTCCGCCTCACCTACTTCGTGAAGGTCCCGTACCAGCGGCGGGTGGTGCTCAACCGTAGGGCGGTGTTCGCTCGGGACAACCACCGTTGCCAGTACTGCGGCGCGGATGCAGAGAATATCGACCACATCATACCCCGGAGTCGCGGGGGCACCCATACCTGGGAGAACGTGGTAGCCGCCTGCCGACCGTGCAACTCGCGCAAGGAGGACCGGCTGTTGGCCGAGACCGGTTTGGTGCTGCGCAAGGTGCCGGTCCAGCCCCGCGAGAGAATCTGGCTGTTCGCCGCCGGCGGGACCCACGCCGACTGGGAGCCTTACCTGCGCGCCACACCGCTCCCGCCTCAGGACGCCCTGTCCGCATAGCCCCGGAGCAGTTCGGCGGGTCGTGGGCCCTGACCCGTGTGGTGGGTTCGGCAGGCGAGATCCACAGCTTGGACCCGTGGGTGGCCTGTACTGGTCGACAGGTCTGGCTGTGCGAGTGCTTGCGGCCAGCGGTTGTGCTCGGGAGCACCCAGCCGGAACACCACTTGGACGTGGACCGGTTGCGCGCCGCGGGGGTCGAGTTGGCACGCCGGCGCAGTGGGGGAGGGGCCGTGCTCGTGGTCCCGGACGAGACTGTCTGGGTGGCGGTCGCCGTGCCCAGCGCGGATCCGCTGTGGGTGGCGGATGTGGGCGAGGCCTTCGTCTGGCTCGGCCGGGCATGGGCCCACGCACTGAATTCGCTGCGCTCGCCCGGTTCGCGGTCCGGCTCGCCGGATGACGGCATTGCCACGGTTCACCAGGGCTCCTTGCGCAGGACGGCCTGGTCGGCCCATGCCTGCTTTGCGGGGCTGGGTCCGGGTGAGGTGAGTGTCGATGGTCGCAAGGTGGTGGGCATCTCCCAACGCCGGACACGTGAGGGCGCCGTGTTCCACTGTGCGGCCCACCTGGGCACAAGCGGGACTGACCTCGCCGAGCTGTTGGCGTTGCGTGAGGGAGATCGTGACGAGGTGTTCGCGGCGCTGTCTTGTGGTTCCGGTTCGCTGTCTGGCGCGGTTGGCAGACTGTTGGATCGGGCGGAGGTGGACCAGGCACTGCTCTCTCACCCTGCGTTTGGTCTATGACCGGGACGGGTAGGGCATCACCATGAACACTTACTCAGGGAGCAGTCTGTTGGGTTTGGGCGTTGTCCTGGCCGCGGTTGGGGCCATACTCGACTTCGCGGTGACGGTGCAGACCTCCGGTTTCAACATCAACGAGGTCGGTCTGATCCTGCTGATCGTGGGGATCATTGCCTTTGTTGTCGGCCTGGGCATCCTGGTGGCAGGCTCGCAGCGTCGCAGTGTCGTCCGAGAGGACATCCGGAACGTGCCGGGTGGTCAGCAGCGGACGGTCGAGCGCAACGATCGGCTTCCCTGAGCTCGGACCAGCTCAGCTCGGACCAGCTGAGCTCGGACCAGTTGAGCTCGGATCACTCGTCCAGCATTGCGCAGGTGAGGGTGCGGGCTACAGCTTTGCACATCCTGGCTCCCTGGTCCTCCTCCAATAGGCGAGGCGTGACCTCCAAGATGTCCCATCCCAGGGCCCGGAGTTCCAGGATTCGTCTCCTGTCGTCGTGAAACTGCTCCGGGGAGCCGTGGTGACGCAGGCTCTGTAGTTCCAGCCCCACCCTTTGCTCGGGCCAGGCCAGGTCCAGGCGCACATGGCGCCCCCCATCCAGTGCGACTCGGTGTTGGCGGACTGGCGGAGGCAGCCCCCTGTCGATCAGGCAGCGCTCGACCCGCACCTCTACGATGCTGTCGGGCGGTGGCCCGGGCTGCCATTTTGCAAGGACCAATGCCAGTTTGGCCGCCCCAGGATGGTGCTTGAGGTTGGCCAGCCTTGCTGAGATCTGATCGATGGTGGCGCAGCGTCGGCACACTGCGTCATCCACTACTTCTGTCAGGGCCTCAGCGCTCAGACGGGAGCTGAGGTCGATGACCGTGCGGACCGGCCGGGTCACCGGGATCCCGCCGCGGGTTGTGACGTCGGGGGAGGCCAGTCGGCGAGAGGTGTGGACCCTGCCGAGAGCCATCGCCGCCCCGGGGTTGGCGCCTCGTCGGAGCGTCACCTCCGGTCGCCCGCGGTTTATCCCGCTCAGACCCCACAAGGCGCCCGCTGCTTTATGCGACGCGACCGCCCCTCTGCCTCCGAGTAGGCACGTTGCCAGGAGGTTCTGCTCCCAGGTGACCGGTGCCCCTCCGATCCGGTACAGGCCCCTGCCCACTTGGATCAGCGTGCTCTTGGCGAGCCTGGTGTGGATCATGGCCTGGGTCATCCCGAGGCTCAGGGCCACTGATCGGGGCACCAGGCCGTGGTGGCCGGCGGCGTGGAGAGCTACCTCTCGCTCGACGTTGGCGACAGCCATCACTCCATTGTGCTCTAAGAGTGTGACAAGACATGGAATGTTCGGCGGTGAGGGCGGCCGTCTCGGGTTCGGTGGTGTTTGAGTAGCCCAGCGACACGCAAACACCACCAGTCTGGCCGCTGGGGTTGACGAGTGGGGAATAAGGGCGTAGAGTGGTGACAAGTGGTTCGAAGGGGTAGGTTTACCGACGTGAACGGGAGCAGGGTGGACGGAAGTGGCAGCAGCGAGGTTCATCGGGAGGTTCGAGCACGCGCTCGACGCGAAAGGGCGGGTGATCCTCCCGTCCAAGTTCCGCGCTCCGTTCGTGGAGGGTGGTTTCCTCACGCTGTTTCACGAGAGGTGCCTCGCACTGTGGACCTCGGAGGAGTTCGAGCGTCAGTTGTTGACCGTGCAAGCGGCCGCCGCTCTGGGACAGGCGGAGCGCAACCTTGCCCGGGTGTGGGCTTCGGGTTCGCACGAGGTGGAGGTGGACCGTCAGGGCCGTATGGCGATACCTGCCGAGCTGCGCAGGTTTGCTGGCCTGATCGGCGATGTGCTGATCAACGGCGCGATCGATCGCGTAGAGCTCTGGGATCCCTCGGTTTGGGAGGCCAAGGTCAAGCCTGCCGAGCTGGTGCTCATCGACGACAGCTTGGAGCAAGGAGTAGGAGCACTATGACTTGCAGCGAACGGCTCGGCGGCGGGGGCCAGCACCGCCAGCCCGAAGGTGCGAAGGTAATCCGGCTGGTCCGCAGTCCCTCGATCGGCGAGGTGGAAGACTCCTACTCCGCCCACTTTCACCTGAGTCGATCGGAGAGACAACCCGACGGCATTCTGCCGGTCGAGGGACTGCGGAGCAGCCGGGCGACCGAAGATCGAGTTTACGAACATAGGCCAGTAATGGAGTCCGAGGTGCTCGAGCTATTCGCCCCGCTCCCTTCTGGCCTGGTCCTCGATGCGACCGTGGGCGGTGGTGGCCACGCTGATGCGATCCTGGAGGAATTTCCCCACCTCTCCTTGTTGGGTTTTGACCGCGACGAGCTGGCGGTCGACGCGGCCCGCGAACGCCTCCGCCGGTGGGGGACCCGTGCTGAAGTGGTACACGCACGCTTCGACGAGCTTGAGGGCCTTCGAGGGCGACCCCTCGTCGGCGCACTTTTCGACCTTGGGGTGAGTTCCCCTCAGCTCGACCGCCCCGAACGGGGCTTTTCGTACCGGCACGACGGGCCGCTCGACATGCGCATGGACCGGCGCGAGCACCCCAGCGCGGCGGAACTGGTGAACGCGATCTCGGAGGATGAGCTGGTAAGCCTCCTGGTTGCCAACGGAGAGACCCGCTTTGCACGGGCAATCACCCGCTCCATCATCGCCGCCCGACCGATAGGAACGACCATCCAGCTGGCTGACGCGGTGTCGAGGGCGGTGCCTGCTGCCGCCAGACGGAGGGGACACCCGGCCAGCCGGGTATTCCAGGCACTGAGGACCGTCGTGAATGCCGAGCTGGAGATCCTGTCCCCGGCGCTTGAAGCTGTGCTCGGACGGTTGGTGCCTTACGGGCGATGCGTCGTGCTGTCATACCAGTCCGGGGAGGACCGACTGGTGAAGCAGGTCTTCAGCCGAGCGGCGACGGGCGGTTGCACTTGCCCGCGGAGCCTCGGTTGCGTGTGCGGCGCACGGCCAATGGTGCGGTTGCTGAACCGTGGGGCCCGGATGGCGTCGGAGGATGAGGTTGCTGGCAATCCTCGAGCAGCCTCTGTCCGTCTGAGGGCAGTAGAGCGGCTGGCGATTGCCGCCGGAGGCCCTGAGTGAGCGCGCTTGGCCAGCAAGTGCATTCCGCAGGGCGTGGTGCTGCTGTTCCCGACCAACGCCAAGTCCCAGAATACCGTCGAGATGGCAGCGCCACCCGCCCGCCGCTACGGGTGGTCTCCGATCCGGTCAGGCTACGGGCAAGACGGCGTAGGTCGAGAGCGCTGGTGATCAGCATCGGTGTGTTCATAGCGGTCGGTATGTTTGTCATTGTCGGAGCCCAGGTGGTCCTGACCCAGCGCCAGATCCGGTTGGACAATATGGGACAGAGCCTCTCGCTTGCCCAGGTCACGAACGATCAGCTCCAGTTGCGCGTGGCCAACCTCGAGTCTCCCTCCCGCATCGTCTCCGAAGCAGAGTCGCAGCTTCATATGATCCTGCCTACAAGCGTCGTCTATCTCACACCCGGCGCCAAGCCAGCGTCCCCCAAGGTCAAAGGCCTCCCGACGCTCGGCCAGGCGACGGGGCAGGCACCCGGCCAGGCAACGACTCAGGCAACGGGGAGCTCGGGCAGCGCTTCTACGACGACCAGTGGCGTGCCTGGATAATGCAAGAGGATGGCCCCCGACCTCGCCCCGCAGCTCGCCCCGCAGCTCGCCCCGCAGCTCGGGCCCCAGCTAGCGGACCCCAAGTGGGCGCCAAGGGACGTCGTCGCCGGGGGTCATCGGTAAAGGGGCGACGGTTGGTCGGACTGCTCGTGGTGACTGGCCTGGTCTTTGCTGCTGTGGCCGTGCGGCTCACCGATGTCCAGCTGATTAGTACCCACCGTTACGCGAGCTACGCCAAGGCTGAGGTCCTGCACCCCGTTACCCTGCCAGCCCAGCGAGGGACGCTCTACGACAGCTCCGGTAACGTCCTGGCGGTCTCCGAGCCCGAAGCTACAGTGATCGCCGACGATCTCCAGATTACCGACCCTTCGGGTGAGGCGGCCAAGCTTTCGCCCGTGCTTTCCATGAGCCAGAGTAGTCTGCGGGCATTGCTCTCTGAAAAGTCGGGATTCGTGCGGGTGGCGAGCCAGGTGAGCGCCTCCGCCACCGCCAAGGTGGAGGCCATGAACCTTACCGGCCTCACCTTTCAGTCGACGTCCCAGCGCTTTCTGCCCAGCGGGACACTGGCTCTACCGGTGATTGGCCAGGTGAACAGCGCCGGGGTCGGCTACTCGGGCATCGAGGAAGAGTACAACCAGACCCTTTCCGGTCACCCGGGCTCGGAGGTGATCCCATTGGGCCCGAGCGGTGCGGCACTGCCCGGCAAACCACAACAGTTGAAGCCCGCAAGCCCCGGTCAGGGCTTGGTCCTCACCATCAACAGCGCCATCCAATACGACACTGAGCAAGCGCTCTCCAAGGAGATTGTTAGATCCCAGGCCCAGTCTGGCTGGGCGGTGTTGCTGGCCAAAGACGGCGACATCCTTGCGATGGCCAATCTGGACGCTGGCTCGACTCCTGGTTCTGCCCCCGTCCAGGCGTCCCGGGCGCTCGCCATGACCGATGTCTACGAGCCGGGCTCTGTAGCCAAGCTGGCCACCTTCGCTGGGGCGCTCACCGATGGCCTCATTTCTCCAGACACCAAGCTGTACATCCCAGCTTCCCTGAGTTTGGGCGGTGATACCTTCACCGATGCGGAGTCCCATGGGGCGGAGCAGCTGAGTGCCACTCAGGTTTTGGCGCAGTCCTCGAACATCGGGACCATCGAGATCGCACAGAAGCTCGGTCCGCAAGGCCTGTACCACTGGCTGCATGCGCTGGGCTTCGGCCAGCCGACCGGACTGAACTTTCCTGGGGACTCGCAGGGTCTGCTTCCGGTACCGTCGACCTGGTCGGGCTCGACCATCGGCTCCATGCCGATCGGCCAGGCCGAGGCAGTGTCGGCCCTGCAGATAGCCGACGCCTACAACATGGTGGCCAACGGCGGCGTGTTCGTACCACCGCGCTTGGTGGAGGCCACGATCGGGCCCAACGGGGACCGTCACACCCTGCCCCCAGCACAGACCCGCCGAGTTGTTCCTCCCGCCGTCGCGGCCCAACTCACCGCCATGCTCACCGACGTGGTAAGCACCAACGGGACTGCTCCATGTGCCGCGGTTCCCGGGTACACCGCGGCCGGCAAGACAGGAACCGCCCAGATCCCCACCTCTGGAAGCTACAACTCAATGGACTTTGCGGCGACCTTCGTGGGGTACGTCCCTGCCCAAAGCCCAGCGCTGACCATGGTGGTATCGCTGAACCAGCCTAACTCCAGCGACTACTACGGCGGCACCGTGGCGGCCCCGGTGTTCTCCCAGGTGGCTTCCGATGCCCTTCGCCTGCTCAATGTCCCCCCTGGGTCAAGCGCGAACGCCGTAGGAACGCCCGAGACGGTGACGTCCACTACCGTTGGCACGGCAGCGTCGTGTCCCGGCGCATGATGCGGGTCTGGCAGGTAGTTGCCCCCGAGGAGGGTTTTTGGCCATTCGACTCGACAAGCTTCTCTGTGCCCTCAGGCCCATCGAGACCGTGGGTGGCCCTGCCAGCACTGGAGCAAAGGGGGTCGAGGTGTCCTGCGTGACCTTCGATACTCGCGACGTTCGGCCCGGAGCGCTTCATTGCTGCTTGCCTGGGAGTCACGCAGATGGACATGACTTCGCCCGCGAGGCGGTAGTCGCCGGGGCGGTGGCCCTCATCTGCGAACAAATCCTGCCAGCCGAGCAGGTTCCCTCTTCGGTCGTTCAGGTCTGCGTGGGCAAGGGAGGAGCAAGGGCGGCGATGGCCCAAGCCGCCTCGGCATTCTGGAGCCACCCTTCTGAGGCGTTGCAAATGGTGGGGGTGACCGGGACCAGCGGCAAGACCACCGTTACGCACCTCTTGCGCTCGGTGCTCGAAGCCCACGGTTGGCCGACCGCAGTGATCGGTACCCTGGGGGGACCGCTGACGACCCCCGAGTCTCCGGCTCTCCAAGAGGCGCTGGCCCGCCACCACCGACTTGGTGGTCGCGCGGTCGCGATGGAGGTCTCTTCTCACGCGCTGGTCCAACACCGGGTGGATTCGATCCACTACGATGCAGTCGCATTCACCAACCTCAGCCGGGACCACCTCGACTATCACGCGACCATGGAAGATTACTTCGAGGCGAAAGCTGCTCTGTTTGCACCGAATAGGGCGGAGGTGGGCCTTGCCAACCTTGACGACCCGTGGGGACAGCGGCTGATCGAGAGGGCGTTGATCCCGACCTCCGGTTACTCGGTCTCTGAGGCCGCCGATGTCGTGTGCGAGCGAACGTCCACCAGATTTTCCTGGAGAGGCCACCCAGTAAGGCTGGCGTTGGCTGGACGGTTCAACGTCACGAACGCGGTAGCCGCAGCCAGGTTGGCTGGCGCTTTGGGTGTGCCGGACTCAACCATTGCGGAAGGGATCTCGGCCGTCCAAGGTGTCCCGGGTCGGTACGAGGCCGTCGAGCGCGGCCAGCCATTTACGGTAATAGTCGACTATGCCCATAAACCTGACGCTCTGGCGCAGGTTTTGTTGAGTGCGCGTGAAACGGCCGGCGCCGGAGCGCGCCTGATTGTGGTCTTCGGATGCGGCGGCGAACGAGATCGGGGCAAGCGTCCCCTGATGGGCGAGCTCGCCACCAGCCTGGCCGATCTTGTGGTGCTTACCTCGGACAACCCTCGCAGCGAAGACCCTGCCGAGATAATTGCCGAGATATTCTCTGGAGTGCGAGATCGTGAGGCCATCGTGGTTGAGCCGGACCGGGCCGCGGCCATAACTATGGCAATCGCAACAGCCGCCGCGGGCGATGTGGTTGTGATCGCGGGTAAGGGTCATGAGAGTGGCCAGGACACTGGTGCAGGGAGGATCGACCTTGATGATCGCCGGGTCGCAGCCGCCGCCATCGACGCACGTGGAGACCGTCCGGGATGATCGCCCTGTTCATATCAGGCGCAATAGCCCTTCTCCTGTCGGGTCTGGGTGCTCCAGTGCTGATGCGAGGCCTGCGGCACTGGGGAATCGGCCAGCAAATCCGCGACGACGGCCCCCAGGGCCATTCTGCCAAGGCCGGAACGCTGACGATGGGCGGGTTGTCCATCGTCTTCGCGGTGGCCGTCGGTTACGCCTCCAGCCACTTCGAGAAGGGCCTCAGCTTCCTTCCAGCGTCCGGGGTCATGGTTATCCTGGTCATGTTCGGCGCTGCGGCGATCGGGGCAACCGACGACTGGATCAAGGTGCGGCGGCAGCGCAGCCTGGGCCTCAACAAGAGGACGAAGTTCGGGGCGCAGGTGGTGGTGGCAGCGGGATTTGCACTTGGCGTCGTGTACTGGCCGGGAGTTACCACCAACCTCTCCTTTACCCGCTACGATGTGCCCGGCTTCGCCCTCGGCAAGGTTGTGTGGGTGATCTTTGCCGTGCTCGTTGTGATCGGGGCTTCAAACGCGGTCAACCTCACCGACGGCGTCGACGGCCTCGCCGCTGGATCTGCCACCTTCGCGTTCGGCATCTTGGCGATCATTGGTTACTGGCAGTATCGTCATCTCAGCATCTACGGCTCTGTGGGTGGGGGTCCCGGTGTTCAAAACTCGCTCGATCTGGCCATGGTCTCGGTGGCCATGGCGGGGGCGTGTGCTGGATTCCTGTGGTGGAACGCCGCTCCGGCCAGGCTGTTCATGGGAGATACTGGCTCCCTGGCCATTGGGGCGGTACTTGCAGCACTGTGCCTGCAGATGCAACTGGACCTGCTCCTCCCCATCCTTGGAGGGCTCTTCGTCCTGGAGACCCTGTCGGTGGTGGTGCAGGTGGCGAGCTTCCGGCTCTTGGGCGGCCGTCGGCCTCTCAAGATGGCCCCGCTACACCACCACTTCGAGATACTCGGCTGGCCAGAGACGACCGTGATCATCCGCTTCTGGATCCTTTCGGGACTGTGTGTCGCCGCGGCGCTGGGCATCTTCTACGCAGACTTCATATCGGTAGGCATCAGCCCATGACGATCGCCTCACCCTCGCTCAGCGGAAGGTCCCCGATCCTGGTCCTCGGGTTCGCTGTGACCGGCACGGCGGTGGCGCGCCACCTTCTCAGCTCCGGTGAGAGCGTCGTCGTTGTGGATGACCATCCCGACGACGCCTCACGACGCCTCGCCACCAAGCTGGGGGTGGACTTGGTCGAGCGGCCGCGTCCGGACGAGCTGAAGAGTCTGGTGGACGAGGTGGGCCTGGTAGTTGTCAGTCCGGGCGTGCCGTCGAACCACCCGATCTTTGGCTGTGAGGCCGAGGTGGTCAGCGAACTGGAGTTTGCAGGAAGGTTGGCCCGCCAGCGGGGGATACCCCTGGTTGCCGTGACAGGGACGAACGGAAAGACCACGGTGACCACACTGGTCTCAGCCATGTTGGTCCGGTCCGGCCTGGTTGCTCCCGCGGCAGGAAATATCGGCGTACCACTGTTGGAGGTGCTCAACCGACCGACGGACATGGTCGTCGTGGAGGCCTCCTCCTTCCAACTGGCCCTGACGGCAGAGTTCCGTCCCTGGATTGGAGCCTGGATCAACCTGGCAGAGGACCATCTTGACTGGCATCCGTCGTTTGCACACTACGCGGCCTCCAAGGCCAGGATCTGGGTCAATCAGGGGATCGGAGACATCGCAGTGGCAAATCGGGACGATCCGGCGGTCCTCGCCCGAGCCCAAGATGGTCCCGCCGGCGGCCTCGTGACCTTCGGTCTCCGAGCTGGCGGAATCGGTGACGCTCAGGGGGGCGGCTGTGGCTACTACGAACACGAGGGATGGCTCCGGGCGCCGGGCGGGGAGAACATAGTTGCGATTGCAGACCTGTGGGGAACTCATGCTCATCAGCGATCAAATGCCCTGGCTGCCTGCGCAATCGCACTGGCTGCCGGCGCAACCATCGAGGCGTGCAGAGCGGAGTTGGTTGAGTTCAGCGGGCTGGCGCACCGGCTGGAACTGATATGCGAAGGGGACGGCGTTCGTTGGATAGACGACTCAAAGGCGACCACTCCATCGGCGGCCCTGGCGGCGGTTTCCGGTTTTGAGTCGGTCGTGCTCATCGCAGGGGGTCGTAACAAGGGTCTCGACCTGAGCCTCCTGGCCCAAGCGGCCCGGCGCATCCGGGCAGTGGTCGTCATTGGAGAGGCGTCTGGTGAGATTGCTGCGGCGCTGTCCGGAACGTCAAGGCCGGTGGTTCGAGCTGACTCCATGGCCTCTGCGGTCGGTTGGGCCCGAAGCCTCGCACTACCGGGCGACGTCGTGTTGCTCTCGCCCGGTTGTTCTTCATTCGACTGGTACAACTCCTACGCCGAGCGAGGCAGTGACTTCGCAAACCTGGTTCGGGCAGGGTGTGTCGACCCCAGAGCCGTCGATCCCAAGGCTCGGCATGGCCTGCCAGAGGCGAAGGCAGGCCGGTCATGACCGTTCTTGCTCCGAAGAACCGGATTTCCGATCGCAGAACACAAGCCCCCAAGGTGGCAGGTGACAATGCGGGCAAAAGGTCAGGCCCTGCCAAGATTGCACTGCGCCGGCAAAACCAGGCTTGGTTGGGGGCGCTGGTCGGCTGCTTGGTGGTTGTCGGCCTGGTGATGGTCCTTTCAGCATCAACGGTCGAGTCGCTTGCCGAGTACGGGTCTCCATGGGTCATCTTTGAGCGCCAGGTGCTTTGGGTGATTATTGGCACCATCGGAGCCCTGTTGGCCTGGAGAGCTGACTACCGCCAGCTACGCCGCTTTGCCGCGCCCGCCTTTGTAGGGTGTCTGGCGTTACTACTGGTAGTGCTGATCCCTGGTGTTGGCCAGACGGTCGCGGGGTCAAGCAGATGGATTGGACGAGGTTCGTTCCGGATACAACCGTCGGAGCTTGCCAAGCTAGGTCTGGTATTGTTCGGCGCTGACCTGCTCGCCAGGCGCTCCGGTGACGGCAAGGCCTGGGGGCCGGCTGTTCGTCCAATTCTGATTGCCCTGACGATAGCCGGCACCTTGATCTTGGTCCAACCCGACATGGGTACCGCCCTCATACTGGGATGCATCGGTCTCGGCATGCTCTACGCGGCGGGAGTCCCGGGCAAACCCCTGGCTGGGATCATCGCCGGTAGCGGTCTGCTAGCCCTGCTGCTGGGGTGGGCCGAGCCATACAGGCGTGCCAGGATCTTGTCCTTCTTGAATCCGTGGGTCCATAGAAGCGGGAATGGCTACCAGGCGGTGCAGTCTTTGGCGGGCTTTGCGAGCGGACATCTCGTTGGAGTTGGCCTGGGCGCAAGCAATGCAAAGTGGGGGTTTCTCCCCAATGCCTATACCGACTTTATCTTTTCGATCATCGGCGAGGAGGTCGGGCTCGTGGGAAGCCTCGCGGTGGTGGCTCTGTTCGTGGGCCTGGCGGTCGTGGGGCTGAAAATCGCGGCTCAAGCAGGAGATAAATTCGGCTCACTTCTGGCTTCAGGGATAACCTGCTGGCTCGTCGCCCAGACAGTATTCAATATGGGGGCGGCGATCGGTATGCTGCCGGTGACAGGTGTACCTCTTCCATTCATCTCCTATGGGGGGTCGTCGTTGGTTATCGAGATGTTTGCGATCGGCCTGCTGGGCAGCGTCGCAAGCCGGGCACACGACCATGAAGACTGAAGTGATTATGGCAGGAGGCGGAACGGCGGGTCACGTCTTGCCGGCCCTGAGCATTGCCCAAGCACTGGTCGAACGTGGGCACGAGCCAGGCTCCATCCACTTTGTGGGTTCCCGGCGGGGCCAAGAGGCTGAGCTCGTGCCGCATGCCAAGTTCACCATCTCCCTGCTCCCCGGTCGGGGAGTGCCACGACAGTTGAGCCTGCGCAGCCTTGCTGCCACCGCCGGCTTGGCCGTGGCCTTGGTGGAGAGCACTGCGATCCTGCTGCGGCGGCGTCCTGCAGTGGTGGTTTCGGTCGGTGGCTACGCCTCGCTTCCGACGACGCTCGCAGCCGTAGCGCTACGGATTCCCCTGGTGCTGTGCAATCTGGATGCCGTCCCAAATGGGGCCAACAGCCTGGTCGCTCGCTTCGCCACGGCCAGCGCTGTGGCCTTCGCCGAGACTCGTCTGCCTCGGGCGACGGTTACAGGCTCCCCCGTGCGCCTGGAGATCACCCAGGTGGATCGTTCGCCGGAGGGTCGGCGCAGAGCCCGAGTCCTGCTCGGGTTACCCGAGGGGCGTCACACGGTGGTAGTCATTTCGGGTTCGTTGGGCTCCGCCAGGATCAACTCCGCCGTGGCGGCTCTGGCGTTACGTTGGTCGGACCGGTCCGACGTGAGCATTCGACACGTGGTTGGAAGGCGTGACTGGAGTCCAATGCTCAGTTCCACATCGCAGGGGCAGGTCTCAGATGAGCGCGGTTCCTCGCGGGTGGGGATCGATGGGCTCTACTACCGCCCGGTCGCGTATGAGGAGCAGATGCCCTCCCTTCTGGGTGCGGCTGACGTCTTGGTTGGACGCGCGGGTGCCAGCACCGTGGCAGAGCTCACCGCGGTTGGTTTGGCCTCCGTACTCGTTCCACTACCCGGTGCGCCGCACGACCATCAGACTGCAAATGCTCGTGTCTTGGCGGATGCGGGGGCTGCGATCTTGGTCCCGGATCCGGAGTGCACCGGCCTACGGCTGGGGCAGGAACTGGATACCCTGCTCGCAGACCCGCGGAGACTCGAGGTCATGGACAAGGCGGCGGCCAGCCTCGGCCGTCCCGATGCGGCTGATGCCGTGGCCAGGGTCGTGGAGGCAGCATTGGACCGAGCAGCATGAGCACGCCCCCGCTCCTGGATCTGGAGAATTCTCGTCACGTTCATGTGGTGGGCGTGGGCGGGACGGGGATGAGTGCCATCGCCGCCGTTTTGGCCTCCATGGGTCACAACGTGACAGGAAGTGATATCAAGGTCTCCGCAAACCTGGCCCGCCTTGGGGCTTCGGGGGTAACGGTGTGGGTCGGACACAGCGCCGACCATCTGGACACCGCCGAAGTGGTGGTGGCCTCCAGTGCCGTACCGCCCGGGAATCTGGAGCTTGCGGAAGCACGCCTACGAGGCCTCCCCGTCCTGTCTCGCGCGGACGTCCTGTCGGCACTCTTGAAGACGAAACGTACGGTGGCAGTTGCCGGTACGCACGGCAAGACAACGACTGCCTCGATGCTGGCACTGACGACGGCCTCCGCCGGGATGCAGCCGTCGTTCTTGATCGGCGGAGAGCTGAACGAGATCGGCAGTGGGGCGGTCTGGGATGTCGGGGACTGGCTCATCTTAGAAGCCGACGAGAGTGACGGGACGTTCCTCGCCCTGCGTTCGCAGGTTGCCATCGTCACCAGCGTCGAGGCAGATCACCTTGAGTATTACGGTTCCATGGCGAACCTGGTCAGCGCCTTCCGAACCTTCCTGGACAAAGTCGACGGCACGGCGATCGTCTGTGCGGATTTCCCCGAGGCCGCCCACCTGGGCGAGTCCTGCGGAGCGTCCACATACGGAACTTCCAAGACTTCTGAGTGGCGCATTGTCGATATCAGGTCGGAACGCACCTCGACGAGCTTTGGTCTTGAGCATCACAACGTCAGCGTCGGCCAGTTTGTAATCCCGGTACCGGGCACGTTCAACGCACGGAACGCAACGGCAACGATCGTGGCCGGCCTTTCGCTTGGCGTCAGCCTTGAGCAGTCGCGCCTGGCACTGGCGCGATTCGCCGGTGTGGCACGGCGCTATCAATTTCGCGGACAAAGAAACGGCGTTACTTTTGTGGACGACTACGCACATCTAGCAAGTGAAGTAGAGGCCGCCCTCGACGCGGCAAGCAAAGGAGGCTGGGCTCGGATTGTCTGCGTTTACCAGCCTCACCGGTTCAGTCGCACCGAAACCCTCTGGGAGTCCTTTGCCAGTGCCTTTCTCCAGGCAGAGGTGACACTGATCATGGACGTCTATCCTGCCGGTGAGCTACCCCGCCCAGGAGTTTCGGGTGAGCTGGTTGCCAAAGCGGTGCTGGGCGCGCATCCCCTCAGCGATGTCTCCTATGTACCCAGCCGCGTTGAGGTACTGGAGCGGCTGCGAGTGCTATTGCAGCCGGGCGACCTGTGCCTGATGTTGGGTGCTGGGGATGTGGGGTCGCTCATTGATGAGATAGAGGTGGGTGCTCAGCTGTGAACGACGTAAGTTGGGACCGGCCAACAACCGTGGCGGTCGAGCGTGCAGTGGGCATCCTGGGTGGTCGGAGCGTCCGGAACCAACCCCTGGGTCCACTGACTACCTATAGGGTTGGGGGTCCCGCCGCGGTGTTCCTGGAGCTTCAGACGTCGGCGGATCTCGATGCTGTTCATCACTGCGCCTCCGACTCCGGACTGCCGATCCTAATCGTGGGCAGTGGCTCGAATCTTCTCATTGCCGACGAGGGATTTCCTGGGATCGTCGTGTGCCTGGGAGAAGACTACAGAGAAATCGTCTGCGGTGGGTCAGGCCTTGACGGGGGGACGATCATCCAGGCTGGAGGGGCAACCCATCTTCCAATTCTGGCCCGTCGATGCGCTGCGGCTGGTATCGGGGGCCTGGAGTGGGCCGTGGGGATCCCCGGCTCGGTCGGCGGTGGGGTTGCCATGAACGCAGGGGGGCACGGCGGGGATATCAGCAAGGTCTTGTTCAAGGCCGAAATCTATGACTTCGCCACAGCCCAATCTCTGGAGCTGGGTGTAGAGGAGCTGACTCTAGGTTATCGAAGCTCAGTGTTGCGGACCAATCAGATTGTCCTTGGGGCAAGCTTTACAGGCTTCGCCATCGATCCGGACGTCTCCCGGGCCCGAATATCAGGTATCGTAACCTGGCGGCGCCAGCATCAGCCCGGTGGTGCAAACGCCGGATCAGTCTTTATGAACCCGGTTGGAGACTCAGCAGGCCGACTTGTGGAGGCAGTTGGATGTAAGGGGTTTCGCATTAGGAGTGCCCAGGTCTCCCCGCTACACGCCAACTTTATTCAGGCGGACAAGGGTGGTTCGGCTGCCGACATTGTAGCGGTGATCTCAGAAGTGCGTAACCGGGTCGCTGAGGCTACAGGGATCGAACTGCAGCTCGAATGTAGAATTGTAGGGGGCGCTTTCACCCGCCTAAGTCAGTGGGTACGTTAGATGGCCAACCCCGGTCCGGGGAGGCTTCCCATGGACCCGCGGATGCGCCAGCGGCGGGTAGAGTTCCAGCGGTACAGTGGTCGGCGACGCCTGCGTATTGTCCTGGCAGCGCTTGGCATAGGTGGTTCGCTGGTTGTGGCGTTCACTGTCTTGCATAGTTCGATCCTGGGTGTGCGCCACCTGGACATCAGTGGATCGCGACACGTGAGTACCGCAGAGGTCCGGAAGGTATTGGGTGTGGGCCGTGCTACTCCCATGGTAGACATAAACGTGGCACGCAGCGCGAGAGACCTTGAGTCATTGCCTTGGGTTTCAAAGGTAGTGATTCGACGGGAGTGGCCCGGAACGTTGAAGGTGTTGCTGGTCGGGAGGGTGGCAGTCGCTCAGGTGCCAGACCAAGGCGGTGGTTGGGCCGAGCTGGATGCCACGGGAAAGGTACTGGATCATGTGGCGAGCCCCGTTGGCGGTCTGGTCAAGTTGGTTGGGTCCGGCACCGCCACGGCCCCTGGGTCCGAGCTGTTGGGTGCTGGCCCCGAGCTTGAGGTTGCGGCAGGCCTTCCCTCTGAAGTCCGGTCGGCCGTAGAGTCGGTGGTTGGGGAAGCTGGTGGAGAGGTGGATCTAATCTTGCCGGGTAACGGCGTGATCGAGTTGGGGCTGCCAAATCACCTTCCAGCGAAGATGCAGGCGATTGCGACCATGGTGTCCCAGGTCGACCTGGTTGGGCTTCAGACTCTGGATGTGGAGGTTCCAGGGGCGCCGACCTTGACCCGTAGCTAGCGATAACATAAGGTATGGCTCTAGAGGTCCTGTGGGACCAGAGACTAAGGGTTAACTAGATGTTAAGGGTCCTCGCAGTTTGGGGCTTAGCCGTGATCGCTCGTATGACCACGACTAAGGTCCCAGCAGCGGACCCGGGAGAACGGAGGGTACGCAGGTTATGGCCGGTGCTTCGCAAAACTACATAGCTGTAATCAAGGTTGTGGGCATTGGCGGTGGCGGTGTCAATGCCGTCAACAGGATGATAGATGCCGGCCTGAAGGGAGTCGAGTTTATCGCCGTCAACACGGACGCGCAGGCTTTGCTAATGAGCGATGCTGATGTGAAGCTTGATATCGGGCGCGCTCTCACCAGGGGTCTCGGAGCTGGGAGTGATCCGGAGGTCGGGCGTCAGGCCGCGGAGGAGCATCACGACGAGATCGAGGAGGCTCTCAAGGGTTCCGACATGGTCTTTATCACCGCCGGGAAGGGTGGGGGTACCGGCACCGGAGGAGCGCCGGTCGTGGCGGAGATTGCCAAGGCGCTCGGTGCGCTCACCATTGGGGTTGTCACTCGCCCCTTCTCGTTCGAGGGGCGGCGAAGGGCTGTGCAGGCTGAGGCGGGCATCCAGAGACTCAAGGACAAGGTCGACACGCTCATCATCATTCCAAACGATCGGCTCCTGACGGTGTCCAACGACAAGACCTCGATGATGAACGCCTTCAAGATGGCCGACGAGGTACTCCTCCAGGGTGTTCAGGGGATAACTGACCTGATCACCACGCCCGGCCTGATCAACACGGACTTCGCCGACGTGAAGATGGTGATGAACAATGCGGGAACGGCGATCATGGGTATCGGCTCGGCGTCGGGGGAAGGCCGTGCCGTTGCAGCAGCCCGCGGGGCAATTACCAGTCCATTGCTGGAGGCTTCGATCGAGGGTGCGCGTGGTATCCTGTTGCATATCGCCGGCGGTAGCGACCTGGGTCTATTCGAGGTCAATGAGGCGGCTGAGATCATCCACGGTGTTGCTCATCCCGACGCCAACATCATCTTCGGCAGCGTAATCGACGATGCTATGGGCGACGAAGTGCGAGTAACGGTCATTGCCGCGGGCTTTGAACGCTGGGAGGAGGGCCGTGCTGGATCAGCCGAGCCTGCGCGGGGAGCGCGTGGTTCCGGGGGGTCACTCTCTGACGATGACAAGCCACTTGGCTTGGGTCCGGTGGGTGGTTTTTCCTCGGAGGACGACCTCGACGACCTCGACGACGACTTCGACGTCCCCTCGTTCCTGCGGTGAATTGATGGAAGCCATGCGGGGAATCTGGCCCTCCAAGACCAGGGATCTGCAAGAATGCATACTTGCAGGAGGAGGATAAGCGATGGCATCGTTAGTGCGCCGTGCGATGGTCTACTTGGGCCTCACGGACGACGATTATGACGACTATGACAGGTACGAGGACCCGGCCCCTCCGGTCACCGTCCAGGCACCGGTCCGCTCGTACTCGATGGCGCCAGAACCCGCGTCCACCAATGCCATCCGGACCCTTCCGATGCAGCCTCGTGAGGAAGTGAGCGCTCCGGTAATGCCTCGCCCGGCCGCGGTTCGGCCGATGGTAGTAGAAAAGCCCAAGGTGCACGTCGTCGCTCCGGGTAGGTTTGCCGACGCTCAGCAGATCGGCGATCGACTCCGGACCAATCAGCCCGTGATCGTGAACTTGCAGGTCGTCGACCGAGACCTCTCGCGCCGCATGATCGACTTCTGTAGCGGAGTGACCTACGCCCTCAGCGGTAACATGGAAAAGGTGGCTGATCAGGTATTTCTCCTCACTCCATCCAACGTGGAGGTTTCCGCTGAGGAGAAGCAGCGTCTCTCCGAACGCGGCCTTTACCGGTCCTGACTACATGGTCCGCCAGGTCATCTACTATCTGATCCTCGCCTACTTGGCGGCCATGTTTATCTACTTCGTCCTGGCCTGGTTCCCTGGCAGCACCTCCGACAGCCCCGGAGGCAAGGTCCGGACGGCTCTGGGCCTCATCATCGAACCTGTGCTCCTCCCGCTGAGACGGGTGCTACCACCGGTGCGGGCTGGAGCTGTAGCGGTCGATCTCTCTCCCGTCATCGTAATGCTGGTGCTCTTTGTGGTCCTGAGGCTGGTGGGGCGGTAGGTTCTGGCCGAACAGGCCAGGTCTGGTCCGGCGCCACGGGCTCCCGGTCCCGTGCTGGGGTCCGCACGTTCTGCGGCGATTGGCGGTACCATGGTGACCATGGAAATCGGATCAAGGGCACTGCGTGAAGTCGAGTTCCGCCAGCAGCTGCGCGGCTACCACCAAGATGACGTCGATGAGTTCTTGGAGGAGGTGGCGGCAGGGATCGAAGTGCTTCAGGAACGTCTCCGCCAGGCGAACGAGCGAGCCTCGATCGCGGAGATGGGCGCACAAAGGGATCTTGCCGCTGCGAACGCGGTCGAGCGGCCCAGCCCAGCCCAGCCAGTTCCTTCCGAGGACCCGGACGACGCAGTTCGACGTACCCTGGACCTTGCTCACAGGACCATGACACTGGCGATCGGCGAGGCCGAGGAAGAGGCGCGACGGCTGGTTGCAGAGGCTGAGGCCAGGGCGGTCCGGATCGTTGAGTCCGCGGAGAGCACCGCCGACCAGAGGCTGCGAGCAGGACGCAACGAGCTCAGAGGCGAGGTGGAGAGGCTGACCGCGGCGCGTGCTGAGCTCGCTGGCCAGGTGTCGGAGCTCGAGGAGATAGGGGAGCACGGCTTGAGCGACGCCCGAGCGGCCCTTCGCCAGGCTCTGGAACTACTTGAAGGAGAGCAGTTATCCAGGGTGAGTCCACTTCGCAGCCCGGACGCAGGGAAGATCGGCTTCGGCTATCCAGGCGAGGGGTTTGCTCCTTCGGAACCGCGCTCCGAACCGGTGAGTTACGATTCCACGGACCCTAAGGATTCGGTACACGACCAGCCGGGCAGGACCCGTCCTGGTTCAGCCGTACCGATCGAGGGCGATCCTTCCAGGCATAGCTCTACCCCTCGGGGCTGGACAGCCCCACCTTCTGACACTGCCCGCCCAGAGACCCCCGTCAGTCCAGAGACCGGCCCGCCGTTTGTAGCCGCCCGTCCAGAGACCGGCCCGCCGTTTGGGGCGGCCCGCCCAGAGACCGGCCCGCCGTTTGGGGCGGCCCGCCCAGAGACCACTGCCCGCCCAGAGACCACTGCCCGTCCAGAGACCACTGCCCGTCCCGCCAGACACCCTTCTCAGCCGGCGAGGACCTGGCCAGCGGGTTGGCGTTCAGCCTCGACGTCTCATGACCGGTTCGGAGGTGGTGCTCCGGCAGGCGACCAAGATCAACAGGGCCAGGCTGCCACCAAGCTTTTGAGGTTGGGTCAACCTGAGTCGGGTCACGACAGGCCCTATGACGTGGAGCAGACCGACTCCTGAGCGCGGACCGATGCGTACTGGGGCGATGAGGCGTAGAATCATCACCGTTCACGTCCCTGCGTCCATTGGTGGCAGTCCTTGACCTTCGTCCCGTTCATACTGATCGTTCTGGCCATCCTGACCTTTGTGGTCGGCGTAGCTGAGGGTTCGATCCTGCTCGACGTCGTGTCAATCATCATCAGCGGGTTGTTCTTGGTCGGACTGGTAGTGGTGGCGCTCCTCGGCCGCGCCAGACGTACTTCAGCTGTCGCTAACCCTCCTGGCTCAGCTATACCGACAGATGCTCCACCCAGGTCCAGGCCTGTCCGGCCGAAGGCCGCCCGATCCAACGCCCTCGATACGGATGCCCTGTTCGCAGGTTACGCAGGGCTCGGCCAAGGGGATCGTAACGAAGCTGACGGTGGGCTTCGTCTCGAAGCGGCACCGAACCCAGCTTCAGTCCGACCAGTCAAGCCGCTCCAACTCACCCCTTTTGAAGAGGTGTCGTGGGAAGGTCCCGCCACCCAGGCTGTACCCGCGATCTACGACCATGATTTCGCCACGGACGACGAGGGTGAATCGGAGGAAGACCGAGTCCTCTACGACGACGAGGTCTTTCCCATTGCCGATTATGACGAGCTCCGGGTGGACGAGATAGCACTGCTCCTGCCCGAGCTCGACCCGGACGAGATCGACGTGGTCAGAGCCCGAGAGGAGTCGGGTGCTAATCGACCGATCATCCTGCGCCGGCTCGACATGCTGGAGGCGAGGCTCGACGGGGTCCAGTTCGCTCCACAGACCCAGCCCGCTCAGCCGCGGGCAGCCGAGCCCGCCCTGCCACCGACTTCCGTCCTTCCGTTGGCACCATCCCCGATGCCCGTATACGGAGCGAAATTCCAAGCTCCAGCCCCGATCCCAGCTCGCCAGCGAACCCCGATCCGTCCCAAATATGAGGACCCGGCCCAGCCCGTGCCGACCTCAGTTCTGCCCTCCCCGCCGGTCCCACGACCGCCGGTCCCACGACCGCCGGTCCCACGACCGCCGACAGCCCCGCCGGTCCCACGACCGCCGACAGCCCCGCCGGTCCCACGACCGCCGACAGCCCCGCCGCCTCGGCCACCGGTCCCCGAGTACGATCAGCTCCGGGTGATCGATATCCTTGTGGTCCTCAGTCAGCTGGAGCCACACGAGGTGGAGGTTCTGCGCCGATACGAAGTCGCTGGAGCATGCAGAGCAGCGATCCTCCGCCAGATCGACCTTCTATACCCCCTTGGTATTCCGGAGATGGCTCCGTCCTCGAACGGCTCGGTGCCAGCTCAGCGCTCTGCCCCTTCGGCGAGGGTCCCTCGATCTTGGAGTTGAAGGGGTGCCGCGCATACTGAGGGCCTCACCCTCGGCGGAGGTACACCCCCAGCTCGCCTTCTGGAAGGGCGCAAGCCCAGGAGGGACTCTCGTCGGTGCCGATCACCTCCAAACTGGTTGCCAGTGTCTGTTGAATAATCCAGCTCTGGTGCGCGATAATCGCCGTGCCCACGAACGACCCCTTGCCCCCCCGGACCGCGAGCACCAGTTCGATCCGGTCGGCCACGTGCAGGCCGGCCGCCCGGCGGGCCTCTTGGACCCGGCGCACCACGTCCCGAGCCGTACCCTCTGCCTCAAGTCCAGGGTCTACGTTGAGGTTGAGGCTCACTACAGCCATATTGCCCGGGAGCGACCGGGCGGAGTCGGGGTTTCGCGGCCGCAGAGCCAGGGTGAACTCGCCCTCCGTGAGCCTCCAGTGACCGGCCACGAGCACCTCGCCCCCTCCTCCGACCTCCCATTCCCCGCGTTTGGCCGCGGCCAGCACCTTCTGAGTGTCGGCTCCCAGACGGGGGCCCACCAGTCCGGGTACCACCGCGAGCACGGTGTCCGCCAGTCCACCGACCTCTTCGGTTAGGGTGACCTCCTTGACGTTGGCCTCCTCCGCGATCAGGTCCAGGTACGGGGCCAGGCGAGGCGCCCACTCGGCGGCCACAGACAGGCTGGCGAGGGGTAAACGGGCCCGGCGATGGGCGGCCTTGCGTATCGAGTGAGCCGCCGAGCAGACCTCGCGTACCCGGTCCATGTCGGCTACCAGGTACGGATCTGCGGGCAGCAGGGACGCCGACGGCCAGTCGGTGAGGTGAACGCTGCGTCCCCCGGTCAGGCCCCTCCAGACGGACTCGGTCACCAGGGGGAGCAGCGGCGCCGCCAGCCGGCAGGCCACCTCCAGCACGGTGCTGAGAGTGTCGTAGCCGTCCGTCTTGTCTGTGTCAGCCGAACCCGAGCCAGCCGCCGAGCCACTGCCAGCCGCCGAGCCACTGCCAGCCGAGCCCGAGCCTGCCGGGCGCCAGAAGCGGTCCCGGCTCCGACGCACGTACCAGTTGGTCAGCACTTCGAGGAAGGCCGCAACCGCGGCGCACGCCCCGGCGATGTCGTAGGCGTCCAGGCACCCGGTAACCGCCCCCACCAAATCCGCCGCCTTCGCCAGGATGTAGCGGTCCAGCACGCCGGTGGCATCGGTGCGCAGCCGGGGCGTGATCGCGTCCACGTTGCCGTAAAGCGCCAGGAAGTACCAGGTGTTCCACAGCGGCAGTATCGCCTCCCGGACCGCCTCGGCGAACATGGGCCGCTCGACCATGAGGTCGCCCCCGCGCAGCAGCGGCGAGGACAGAAGTGCCCAGCGCATCGCGTCGGCACCCTCGACATTGAACACGTCGTCGATGTCGGGGAAGTTGCCCAGGTGCTTGGACATCTTCCGGCCGTCGTCTCCGGCGACGATGCCATGGGCCATGCAGGTCCTGAACGGCGGGCAGTCGAACAACAGGGTCGAAAGCACGTGAAGGGTGTAGAACCATCCTCGGGTCTGCCCGATGTATTCGACAATAAAGTCCGCCGGAAAATGCGACTCGAACCGTTCGCGGTGCTCGAAGGGATAGTGAAGCTGGGCAAATGGCATAGAGCCGGACTCGAACCAGCAGTCCAGCACCTCGGGGACGCGGCGCATCATCGACGCTCCGCTGGGATCGTCGGGATTGGGCCGGACCAGGGAGTCGATGCCCGGCCGGTGCAGGTCGGTGGGCCGAACGCCAAAGTCGGCCTCCAACTCGTCGAGGCTGGCGTAGACGTCTAAGCGCGGCCAAGCGGGATCGTCGCTCATCCACACCGGGATCGGCGCACCCCAGAAGCGGTTGCGGCTGATCGACCAGTCCCGCGCTCCCTCCAGCCACTTTCCAAACGAGCCGTCTCTCACGTGAGGCGGAATCCACGCAATGTCCTGATTCAGCTTGACCAACCGATCCCGAAAGGCGCTCACCTGGACGAACCAGGAGGTCACTGCCTTGTAGATCAACGGGGTATCGGTGCGCCAGCAGTGGGGGTAGCTGTGGTTGTAAGCCTCCTCGGCGATGAGGTTCCCGGCGGCGGCCAGGTGGCGGATGATCGGGCGGTTGGCGGCGAATACCTGCAGACCCGCGTACTGCCCAACCTCGGCGGTGAAGCATCCCCGGTCGTCAACCGGGCAGAGCACCCCGATCCCGGCGGCCTCACAGGCCCGCTGGTCGTCCTCGCCGAACCCCGGCGCCAGGTGCACCACCCCAGTCCCCTCATCGGTGGCGACGAAGTCGGCGGCCAGCACCCGAAAGGCTCCGGGTGTCTCGGCAAAGAATGGAAAGAGGGGCCGGTAGCTCCGCCCCACCAGTGCGCTCCCCTTGACCACCGCGACCGGAGCCTTCCCTTCGAATAATTTGGAATAGCGCTCCGCCAGCCCAGCTCCCACAACCGTCGGGTATGGCGCGGTGTCGTAGACTGAGTAGTCGATATCCGCCCCTACCGCCAGGGCCAGGTTCGACGGCAGGGTCCAGGGGGTGGTGGTCCAGACCAGGAGACGTAAGTGGGTGGCCAGGGCTGGGGGAACAGAGCCAGTATTACTTGGAGGAGTCGGTTCGAGCTCAAAGGCGACGGTTATAGCGGGATCCGTGCGGATACGGTAGGAATCGTCCTGGCGGGTCTCGAAGTTGGATAGGGGGGTCTCGCATTCCCAGCAGTAGGGCAGGACCCGGTATCCCTGGTAGACGAGGCCCTTCTCGTAGGCCTGCTTGAAGGCCCACATCACGCTCTCCATGTAGTCCAGGTCCATGGTCCGGTACTCGTCGTCGAAGTCGACCCATCGGGCCTGACGGTTGACGTAATGGCGCCACTGCTCGGTGGTGCGCTGCACCAGGGAACGGCAGTGGGCGTTGAAAGCCTCGACGCCGTAGGCGGTGACCGCTGCACGGCCGGAGACGCCGAGCTCCTTCTCCGTGGCCATCTCGGCGGGAAGGCCGTGACAGTCCCAGCCGAAGCGGCGCTCCACCCGCCGCCCGCGCATGGTCTGGTAGCGCGGGATGGCGTCTTTGACAAACCCGGTGATCAGGCTGCCGTAGTGGGGGAGGCCGTTGGCAAACGGTGGGCCGTCGTAGAAGACGTACTCGTTGTCGCCCCCAGGTCGGGCCTCTACCGAGGCTCGGAAGGTATTGTCGGCGCTCCAGTGCTCCAGGACGGAGCGCTCGATGGCGGGCAGGTCGGGGTGCTGGGCGACGTCCGGCCAGCAGGGTCTCGGCTCGTCGGACGCGGGTCCGGGGCCGGCGGGAGGGGGGCCGTGGGGTGCGGGGCCGGTGCTGGCGGACATTGCTCTACAGTAGGCGGGGTGACGGTCAGGTGGTACGGGTCGTGAGTGCTCAGAGCGTCGAGCCAGACGCAGCGCAGGAGCTTGCAGCCGAGCGGCTGGTCTTCCTGGCCGAGCACCGGGCCATGCTCGTGGCGGAGCGGGGGGTTTACGAGGAGCAGGCCGCCGCACTCAGGGCGGAGGCGGATTCGCTGGCCCAGGAGATGGAGCCCGGCGACATCCAGTTCGACGAGGAGTCGGGCGAGGGCGGGACGGTGACAGTCGACCGCGAGCGCGATCTGGCGCTGTCGGCAAAGGCCAAGGACGCGGTGGAGGAGATCGACCACGCGCTGGCCAAGATCGACGCAGGGACGTACGGGTACTGCGAGAACTGCCACAAGTCGATCCCGGTGCCCCGGCTGATGGCACTTCCCTACGCCAGGCTGTGCGTGCCGTGCAAGAGCGGGGGCTTGTCGCGGCGCTGACCTCGCAGACCGAGCGTCCGGTGTCGGTGGAGCCACGGGCGGACCGGTGGCGTCTCCGGTTCCTGTCCGTGCTGGTAGCCGGTGTGGCGGTGGTGGCAGACCAGGTCACCAAGAATCTGGCGGTGGAGCACCTGCCTGGCCACGCGGTGCACCTCTTCGGCAGCATCTCCCTGGCGTTGCAGTACAACGCCGGGACCGCGTTCAGCCTGTTCCAGGGGTTCGGCCTGTGGATCGAGGTGGTCGGGATCGTACTCGTGTGCGCCCTGCTGGCGGTGAGCCGCTGGGTGCGCAGCGGGGTGGGGGCGGTGGGTCTCGGCATGGTGCTGGGCGGGGCGGTCGGAAACCTGGCGGACCGGCTGTTCAGGGGGAATCACGGCGCGGTCATCGACTTCATCTACACCAGGTACTGGCCCACATTCAACGTCGCCGACGCGTGCATCGTGGTCGGCGCGGTACTGCTGATCCTGTCGAGCTGGCGTCGCAAGGCCACGTGAGCCTGAGCGACACCCTGAGGGTGGAGGTGCCCGCAGCGCTGGCAGGGGAGCGGGTGGACCGGGCGGTTGCCACCCTCACCTCGTTGTCCCGCTCGCGAGTGGCGGCACTGGTCGCCTCGGCGGCGGTGCGCCTAGGAGGAGTGGCAGTACACCAGGCCAGCCGACGGGTTGCAGAGGGCGACCTGCTGGAAGTCGACCTCCCGCAGGAGCAGAGTCACATCCTGGTCGCAGATCCCGGCGTCGTCGTGCCGGTGGTCCACGCCGACGCTGCGGTGATCGTGGTGGACAAGCCCGCGGGGATGGTGGTCCACCCGGGCGCCGGGCACGCAACCGGGACGCTGGTCCAGGGACTGCTGCACTGCTTTCCAGAGCTCTGTGCGGTGGGGGAGCGGGACCGGCCCGGCATCGTCCACCGCCTGGACCGTCCCACCTCGGGACTCTTGGTGGTCGCCAGGACTCCCGAGGCTCTCACCAGCCTCAAGTCCCAGCTGGCGCAACGGAGCATGGGCCGGCGTTACCTGACCCTCGTGTGGGGAACGGTGGCTGCAGGCACCGGGGTCGTCGACGCTCCGATCGGGCGCTCGGATCGGGACCCCACCCGGATGGCGGTGGTCGACGGCGGGCGCCCGGCGCGGACTGGCTACCAGGTGCTGGCCCGCTTCGCCTCGCCGGCGGTGACCTTGGTCGAGTGCCAGCTGGAGACGGGCAGGACCCACCAGGTCCGGGTTCACCTCGCCGCCATCGGCCACCCGGTCCTCGGCGATGACCGCTACGGGGCTGCAAAGCGCTCGATGGGCCAACCCGGGTTGGCAATCACCGCCCCGGACCCTCGCACCGCCCCGGACCCTCGCCCCGCCCCGGACCCTCGGCCCGCCCCGGACCCTCGCACCGGCCGGCCGGTGGCTCCGGGTCGGGTGTGGCTGCACGCCCATTCCCTGTCCTTCGACCATCCCGGGACCGGCGAGCGACTCACCTTCTCCTCGCCGCTCCCGCCCGAGCTAGAAGCGGTGCTGGCTCGCCTTCGGTAGAGAGGCGCATCAGGACGCCCACCAGGATGTAGTTGGCCACCAGTGAGGAGCCGCCATAAGCCACGAATGGGAGGGTGACCCCGGTGAGGGGGAGGAGCCGGATGATCCCGGCGATGATGATCAGCGCTTGGAGGGCGATGACCGCGGTCAGCCCTGCTGCCAGCAGCTTGGTGAAGTCCAAGCGGCTGCGCAGGGCGATTCGCAACCCGGCACCGACCAGGACCAGGAAGGCGACCAGGAGGGCGGTGGTCCCGACGAGGCCCAGCTCCTCGCCGAAGGCGGTGAAGATCATGTCACTGACCACCACCGGCACCAAGCCAGGGTGACCAAGGCCGAGTCCCGAGCCGGTGACCCCCCCGCTTCCCAGGGCGAACTCGCCCTGCACCAGCTGATAGCCGGTGGTGTTGGCGTGCTGGAAGGGGTGCAGCCAGTCGGTGATGCGCGCGGCCGCGTGGGGGACGAGGTGGATCCCGATGAAGGTGGCGGCCACGAATGCCACCACCCCGATGGCCACGTAGACCGTCCGCCCGGTGGCGATCCAGAGCATCACCAGGAACAGCATGAAGATGATGAGGGCGAAGCCGATGTCGTTCTCCGCGGTGATGATCAGCACCGCGAAGGCGAAGGCCACCAGCACCGGCCCGAACGGACGCGGGTCGGGCAGCAGGTAGTTGCCCACCCTCACGGTGGGGTGGGCCAGCAGCTCTCGTTTCTCGGCAAAATAAGAGGCGAAAAACACCACCAGCGCCAGCTTGGCCAGCTCCACCGGCTGGATGTGAAGCGGCCCCAGGTATAGCCACAGCCGCGAGCCGTTGATGTCCTTGCCCACGAAGGGGAGCAGCGGGGAAATCAGGAGGGCGATGCCCGCCAGGCCCATCAGGTAGCGGTAGCGGCCCAGGTCGCTCCCCCTCCGCACGTACGCCAGGGTGGCTACGTACAGGGTCACGCCGACCGCGGTCCAGGCCGCCTGGAGGCCGGCCAGGTCCTTGCCGTTGAACTGGTACACCGCCGGGATGGTGTCTAGGCGGGCAATCATCACCCAGCCAATGCCATTGAGCAGGGCCACGACCGGCAGGATCACCGGGTCGGCGTCCGGCGCCAGCCAGCGGGTGGCCAGGTGGGCGATCAGGGAGAGCCCGATTACCACCCCGAGGAACACCCCGAGGTTGGCGGGGATGCTCGAGGTGGTACCGATCGAAGCCAGCACGTAGGCGAACACCGTGATCACCCACCCGAACGCGAGCAGGGCCAGCTCGGTGTTCCGCCGGGATCCGGCACGCGGGGACGCCACGCTGCGCCCGGTCGCCCGGCGGGCCAGACCGGCCCAACTGTTCACATTGCTGGTCATGGTTGTTCGCGTGGAATCGGTTGCAGCTTTCGGCTGTGGCCCCAGCGGCCACGATAGCGTAGGCGCCATGTCCAGCGAGATGGCACAGGCAACCGAAGTAGCACCAGCAACCGAAGTCGCACCGGCAACCGAGTGCTCCGGCCAGTCGGGGCCGAGGTACCTGAATCGTGACCTGTCGGAGCTGGACTTCAGCGCTCGGTTGCTTGATCTGGCCTCTGACCCGCAGGTCCCGCTCCTGGAAAGGGTCAAGTTCCTGGCCATACTGAGCACCCAGGTGGATACCATGTTCCAGGTCCGGGTCGCCGCGCTGAAGGACCAGCTGGCCGCGGGCCTGCGGACCCGTTCCCCCGAGGGGCGCAGGCCCCGGGAGCAGCTCAGCGCCATCCGAGCTGCGGTCATCCGCCTGGTCAGCCGCCAGGCAGAGGTCTTCGACAGCTCGGTATTGCCCGGGTTGCGCTCGGCCGGGATCGACCTGTGCGACTGGCCCTCGCTGGGGACCGAGGACCGCGAGTACCTGACCGAGACCTTCCACCAGCGGATCTTTCCGGTGCTCACCCCGCTGGCGGTGGACCCCGGACATCCCTTCCCCTATATCTCCAACCTCTCGCTCAACTTGGGGGTGATAGTCCTCGACCCGGTGAGCAAAGAACAGCGCTTTGCGCGGGTCAAGGTGCCCCCGCTCCTGCCCCGGTTCGTGTCGCTGCCTGACAGGGTGCGCTTTGTTGCCCTGGAGCAGCTCATCGCGGCGCACCTGGGGATGCTCTTCCCGGACATGGACGTGGTCTGCCATCACAGCTTCCGGGTCACCCGCAACGGCGACGTGTCCCCCGACGAGAGCGACGCAGACGACCTGTTGGTTGCGGTGGAGATGGAGTTGCGCCGCCGCCGCTTTGGGCGGGCGGTGCGCCTGGAGGTGGGGGAGGGGATGCCTCCCGAGGTCCGGGACCTGTTGGCAAGCGAGTTGGAGCTGGGTCCCGACGACATCTACGAGGTCGGAAGCCCGCTGGATTTGGGCGGGCTGTGGGCGCTTCACGACATCGAGCGGCCTGACCTGCGGGACCCTGCCTGGGCCCCGATGACGCCCCCGGGCCTTGCCACCACCTCCGACGACCCGGTCGACCTGTTCGCCCTGCTCCGGGACCGTGACGTGCTGGTGCATCACCCGTACGACTCGTTCAACAGCTCGGTGGAGGCTTTCATCACCGGCGCGGCAGCTGACCCTGCGGTGCTGGCGATCAAGCAGACCCTCTACCGCACCTCCGGCGACAGCGCGATCGTGGCTTCCCTTATACGCGCCGCGGAGGAGGGCAAGCAGGTGGCGGTGCTGGTCGAGCTGCAGGCCCGCTTTGACGAGCAGGCCAACATCGCGTGGGCCAGAGCCCTGGAGCGCGCCGGCGTGCACGTGGTCTACGGCCTCGCCGGCCTCAAGACCCACTGCAAGGCCGCTCTGGTGGTCAGGTCCGAAGAGGACGGCATCCGTCGGTACTGCCACATCGGGACGGGGAATTACAACGCCTCAACCGCCGCGGTCTACGAAGACGTCGGCCTGCTCTCGGCCGACCCCGACCTGGGGGCGGACCTGACCGACCTGTTCAACTTCCTCACCGGTTACAGCCGCCAATCCAAGTTCCGCCGCTTGATACTGGCCCCGATGTCTGCCCGGTCGCGGGTGGTCGAGCTGATCGCAGCCCAAGCGGCAGAGGGTCCGGCCGGGCGGATCGTGCTCAAGCTGAACGGCCTGGACGACACCGCGGTGACCGACGCGCTGTACGCCGCTTCTTGTGCGGGTGTCCCGATCGACCTGGTGGTGAGGGGGATCTGCGTGCTGCGCCCCGGGGTGCCCGGACTATCGGAGAACATCCGTGTACGTTCGATAGTTGGACGCTTTTTGGAGCACTCTCGCATCCTGCGCTTTGGGGGCCTCGGAGGGCAGCCCCTGACGGTTCTGATCGGCTCGCCGGACATGCGCTTTCGTAATCTGGACAGGCGGGTAGAGGCCCTGGTGGCCATCGAGGACCCCGAGCTCCAGGCTCGGCTGGTCCAGGTTCTCGAGTTGGACCTGGCCGACGACACCAACTCGTGGGAGCTCGGCCCCGACGGGAGCTGGGCTCGGGTGCCGTGCGTCAAGGGCTTCTCGGTTCACCGCCGCCTCCAGGAGATGGCGGTGGAGCGGGCTCGACGCCGGCGCGAGCACGACTCCCTTTCTGTGACCCACGGCCGGTAGTGGCTGCGCCCAGGGGTCTCGCCTCGGAGCTGGCGCAAATGTCTCGATCCGGGCACTAGCCTGGCGTGGTTGTGGAGGCCCGTTGCTGCTCGACCTGGTGAGTCCCGGTGGAGAGTCGATTGGCAGTTGTTCGGTCGCCGAGGGCCACACCTCGCCGGGCCGGCTGCACCGCGCATTCTCCGTCTTCGTGTTGCGGGCCGACGGCGCGGTGCTGTTGCAGAGACGAGCCCTGGACAAGAGTCGCTTCCCCGGCTTGTGGACCAACACCTGTTGCAGCCATCCCGGCCCCGGCGAGGACCTTCTGGGCGCCGCTTCGGCTCGCTTGGAACAGGAGATGGGACTCGCCGGGGTCGCTCTCGGCGAGCGCGGTGCCTTCGTCTACTCCGCCGAGGATCCGCTCACCGGGGCGGTCGAGAGCGAGTATGACCACATCCTGGTCGGCTTGAGCGAGGCGGACCCGTCCCCGGATCCTCGGGAGGTGTCGGAGTGGGAATGGGTCAGCCTGGCCAGCCTGGCTGCGGACCTTCTAGAGCGACCGGGCCGTTTCACGCCGTGGCTTGCTCGGGCTGCCGCCGTGGCGCTGGATTGGACCCTGACCTGAGGTTCCGGCTGTTCCTCACGGTCCTGTTCCGACGGCCCCGGTCCTGTTCCGACGGCCCCGGTCCTCTCTCTCTCTAATAGCTACTATCATTTATCTTAGAGCTATTTTTTGATTGGGGAACGTTGGAGTTGGAGATCAACCCGATTGCTGCGCTGGCGATGATGAACGAGCCGCTGCGCCGGCGGATATACGACCACGCCGTCGCAGTAGAGCAGGGGGTGAGCCGCGAGGGTGCCGCCGCCGCACTCGGCGTGACTCGCTCAGTTGCCGCGTTCCACCTCGACAAGCTGGTGGGCGTGGGCTTGTTGGAGGTCGACTACCGCCGGCCTGCTGGTCGCGGCGGACCCGGCGCGGGTCGCCCAGCGAAGTGGTACCATCGGGCTCTTGGTGAGGTCAGTGCCAGCCTTCCCGAACGCCGGTACGACCTTGCCGCAGCGCTTCTGGCCTCTGCCGTCGAGCGCGCTGCGCACGGCGACGTGGAGGTGGGCCAAGTGCTCTCCGAGATTGCCCGTGAGTACGGGCGGGGTATTGCAGCGGCCTTCCGGCCGGGTGACCTGGGGTCATCCCCGCTCGGCGAGGTCGGCGAGCGCTTGGTGCAGGTCCTAGCCGAGCACGGGTACGAGCCTCGGTTGCGCGGATCCCTGATCACCCTGGTCAACTGCCCGTTTCACGCCCTGGCAAAAGAGCACTGCGAGATCATCTGCCTCATGAACCACGCGTTGCTCTGTGGTGTCGCCGAAGCGACCGGCCTTCCGTCCAGCGCCGCCAGACTTGATCCCGGCTCTGGGCGCTGCTGCGTCACCCTGGTGGCCTGAGCACGGCCAGGTCGCCTAGCAGACCCGCGATTCGACTAGCTGTGGATAAGCCCAGCCGAGATGAATCGGTTGGAGTTGGGTCCGAGGCCGCCTGGGCTTGGCCTTGGCGTTGGGACTCTCAGCCGGTACGGTCGGTGCCCTGTCTTGCGGTTCCTCGTCTCCTAAAACCTAACCGGTTGACAGAACCTAGGCAAGCCTCTAAGATAGACTCCAGTACTCGTTAGAGAGAGGAGACGTCGATGGCCGTCTTGCAGCGGATCGTGAAGGGGCTGGAAGGTCTGGAGGTGCTGGACCGACTCGGCAGCCCGCTGGCCTCAGCCTCGGGACGGGTCACGCGACCCACCCCGGTCAAGAACGCACTTTCCGGGACCTGGCTGGGCCACCAGTTGCACCCGATGCTGAGCGACGTTCCCATCGGCGCTTGGTTGGCAGCAGGCATGCTGGACCTAACCGGAGGGGCGTGGGGGACCCGGGCGGCCCGGCGCCTGGTCGGTTTGGGGGTGCTTGCCGCCCTGCCCACTGCGGCCGCGGGCATATCCGACTGGTCCGAGACCTATGGGTCCGAGCAACGGGTGGGCCTTGTGCACGGACTCGGGAACCTCGCCGCCACCGGCTTGCAAAGTGCTTCCTACCTGGCCCGTCGGCGGGGCCGGCGCGGGACCGCAGTGACCCTCAGTGTTGGCGCGCTCGGGATCATGACCGCGGCGGGATACCTGGGTGGGCACCTGTCGTTCAACCGCGGGGTGGGGGTGAATCACACCGCTTTCGAGGAGGCGGTCGCGGAGTGGACCGACGTCGCCGCATTGGCCGAGCTGGCCTCGGACAAGCCCGTGCGGGTCGTGGCCGGTGGGGTTCCGGTGGTGCTGGTTCGCCAAGGCGGCGAGCAGGTATATGCCCTGTCGGCCACCTGCGTACACGCGGGGGGGCCGCTCGACGAAGGCGAGGTGGTGGACGGCTGCCTGCGCTGCCCCTGGCACGCCAGCGCCTTCCGACTGAGCGACGGCAAGGTCATGCGCGGTCCGGCGCCCATCGACCAGCCGGCCTGGGAGGTACGCGTGGAGGGCGAGCGGGTGCAGGTCCGCACCGCCGGGCACTGAGGAGCGAGGAGCACAAGGACATGGAGCCCATCTACCATCCGACAACCCCGGGAGTCGCCGCCCGCCGCAAGGAGCTGGCGCCCGGGATTCACCAGGCCTTCGAGGACTTCAGCCAGGCCGTGTTTGCCGAGGGCGCGCTGCCACCCAAGACCAAGCAGCTGATTGCAGTGGCCATCGCCCACGTCACCCAGTGCCCTTACTGCATCACCGGCCATACCCGGCTGGCCCGCCGCGAGGGGGCAAGCCCCGAGGAGATCATGGAAGCGATCTGGGTGGCGGCTGAGATGAGGGCTGGGGGCGCCTACGCGCACTCCACCCTTGCCCTGCACGCCATGGGGGAACCACCTTCGGGTTAGACCGCTTTGGACCCGAGACCCGCTTTGGGCCCGAGACCCGCTTGGACCCGACACCGCGACAATCGACCTTCTGATCTGACACGAACCCCAACCGGAGGCACAGGTGAACAACAACAGGCAGTACCGGGACGCACCCCTCGCAATCGCCAACCTGGCCGGTGACGAGGCCCCCCTCGCCAACATGGATTGGGCGGCTACTTCACCGAGGCACCTCACCCCAGAACAGTGGCGGCGATTCGAGGGCCATGTGGAGGAGATCTTCGCCTCCATGGGCATGCCCAAAGGTACCCCCTCCACAATCGACACACCCCGGCGCTTCCTCCGGGCTCTGTTCGATGCCACCAGTGGCTACGAGGGCGACGAAAAGGCGGTCACAGCCTTTCGTACCGAGTGCCGGGGCGGCCCAGACTGCCGGATCAGTCAAGTGGTGGAGGGGCCGATTTCGTTCTTCTCGTTGTGCGAGCACCACGGCCTGCCCTTTTTCGGCAAGGCCTACGTGGGCTATGTCGCCCACGAGCACATCCTGGGCCTGTCCAAGCTGACCCGGCTGGTCAGGCTCTACGCACGCCGGTTCTCGGTGCAGGAGCGCATCGGTCAGCAGGTGGCTGACGCGCTGGAAGATATCCTTGACCCCCACGGGGTGGCAGTGCGCCTGGAGGCGGTACACCTGTGCATCCAGATGCGAGGCGTGTGTGAGATCGACTCCTCCACCCGCACCACCTACTGGAGGGGCAACTATGACACTGACGCCCAGCTACGGGCTGAGTTCTTAGGCCTGTCCGGCCCAAAAGCATGACCGACAGGTCCTCCTGCTCAACGGGGGAGGTGACGGTTGGTTCTGGGACGTGCAAACGTTTGCCGTAGACCATCAACGGCCTTCTTCCGGAGATTCGCCACGATCACGCGATGACTTGGGACTTGGTTTATAAGCCAGCCATCCTGGGAAATCACGGGTGAGCGAGTACCACTCCACCGCTAGTGCGTTCGGGATGCTCGGCTCGGTGGCGACCGCGGCGACCTCGGCGACCTCGGCGACCTCGGCGACCTCGGCGACCTC
>JBOGGT010000066.1:0-5716 GCA_050744225.1 Acidimicrobiales bacterium
ACGGTGGTAGCGCTGACCGCGGCGATGCCGGGACCGACCGGCCTCCTGGCCTTTGCCGGGGCGTATCCGGATCGATTCTTCGACGTGGGCATCGCCGAAGCCCACGCGGTCACCGCGGCGGCGGGAATGGCCACAGGCGGCCTGAGGCCGGTGGTGGCCATCTACTCGACCTTCTTCTCGCGGGCCTTCGATCAGGCCAACCTGGACGTCGGCCTTCATCGTGCGCCCGTGGTCTTTGCAATTCCGAGCGCCGGCATCACGGGCGTCGACGGGCCCTCGCACCACGGTGTGCTGGATTTGGCGCAGTGCCTGTCCATCCCAGGGATGGTGGTCTTTGCACCGTCCAGCCCCGCCGAGGTGGCGGACATGCTGGCGTGCGCGCTGAGCATGGACTCACCGTGCTCGATCAGGTTCCCGAAGACCCCCTACCTCCCCTCGATCGTTCCCAACCAAGGATCTGGCGACCACGTCTCGGCCCACTCGGGTGACGGGCCCGCCACGGCGATGGCCGGACTCAAGCTGAGGACCGGGGACGGCTCCGTCTGCGTGCTGGCGGTCGGAAAGTTGGTCGTCGCGGCCTACGAGGCCGCGAGTCTGTTGGAGGCGTCAGGGGTGGAGGTCACCGTCTGGGATGTGAGGGTGGTGCGGCCGGCCGACCCTTCCATGCTGGCCGATGCAGCGCGGCACGACTTGGTGGTGACCGTCGAGGATGGGATCCGCATCGGGGGCGCGGGTTCGCACCTGGTTGACGCAGTCTCCAGTCTGGACACCGGCGGGCGCCCCCCTTGCTTCTTGAACCTCGGGGTCCCCCACGCCTACATCCCGCACGGTCACCCCAACGCAATCCTGGAGGCCCTCGGGCTCGACGGACCCGGCATCGCGTCGTCGATCGCCCTGGCAATGGACCGGTGGACCAGCCCCCGGGACCACTTGCAGCCCTCTAACCCGGACCCCCGGAGCTGAAGATGGCTCTAAGGCTGGTTGCGCCCCACGCGCCCCACGCGCCCCACGCGCCCCACGCGCCCCACGCGCCCCACGCGCCCCACGCGCCCGATGCGCCCCACGCGCCCCACGCGCCCCACGCGCCCGATGCGCCCCACCACCTCGCGCCAACTGCGGTACCGGCTGATCAGCTTCCTCCTGCCGAGATCCCAGGATCGGATCAAGTGATGGGACGGGTGAGCGGGGAGAACTTCCCGGTTGCTCTTCGGGTGTTGCCTGCCTCGATCCGGGGGCACCTGCTGGCCATCTATGGTTTCGCCCGGCTGGTGGACCAGCTGGGTGACGAGGCACCCGGAGACCGCCTGGCTCACCTGAGCTGGCTGGAGGGCGAGCTCGACCGTGCCTACGCGGGCCGAGCCCTTCACCCGGTGATGGTGCAACTCGCGATGACCCTGGATGAGCTGGACCTGCCGCGCAAGCCGTTCTGCGATCTGATCGAGGCCAACCGGCGAGACCAGGTGGTGACCCGCTATGACAGTTGGGAGGACCTGGTCGATTATTGCCGCTACTCTGCGAACCCGGTCGGACGCCTCGTGCTCGGGGTCTTCGGCGTGAGCACGCCCGAACGGGAGCGGCTGTCGGATCAGGTGTGCACCGGCCTGCAAGTGGTGGAGCACACCCAGGACATAGCCCAGGATGCGGGCCGCGGACGGGTCTACCTTCCAGCCCAGGAGATGGCCCGCTTCGGGTGCGGCCTCGATGACCTTCAGGGTCCCAGCGCCGGCCCCGCCCTGCGCGCGGCGGTGGCGATGCAGTGCGCGCGGGCGCGGGCGCTGCTGGGAGCTGGAGAGTCTCTGGCTGGCTCATTGAGTGGCATGGCGCGCCTGGCGATCGCGGGCTTTACCGCTGGGGGCCAGGCCGCACTTGACTCTATCGAACGAGCCGACTTCGATGTGCTGGCGGTCCAGTGCAGCCCGACAAGACGAGACGTGTTCGTTCATGCGGCATCCATCCTGTCAAAGGCCAGGCGCAGAGGTGTTGGCGTATGGCTTTGACCGGTAACGATCTGATAAGCGACTCCTACGCTCGCTGCGAGAAGATCACCTCGGCGCAGGCGCGCAACTTCTCTTACGGGATCCGCCTCCTGCCCCCGGCCGAGCGCCGCGCCATGTCGGCGATCTACGCCATGGCCCGGCGGATCGACGACATTGGTGACGGGGACCTCAGCACGGACGCAAAGCTCAAGTCGCTGGCGGCGGCCCGCGCCTCCCTGGATGCAATTCAGTCTGGAGGGCGCGCTGGAGGCCGGTCCGGAGGCGAGGCTCCAGGCGAGGCGCGCGGCGAGGCGCGCGGCGAGGCTCAAGAGGAGTTGGTGGGTCTTGACGATCCGGTGATGCTCGCGCTCGGGGACGCCGCTCGGCAGTTCCCGATACCCATGGCCGCATTTGGCGACCTCATCGAGGGCTGCGAGATGGATGCCAGCGGGTCGGTCTATGAAACCTTCGATGAGTTGGTGGTGTACTGCCGCTGCGTCGCCGGCTCCATTGGCCGCCTGTCTCTGGGCGTTTTCGGTTCGACCGACCAGGGTGTGGCGACGGCCAAGGCAGACTCTTTGGGGGTGGCCCTGCAGGTGACCAATATCCTGCGTGACCTGGTCGAGGATCGGGATGTTCTGGGTCGTGTCTACCTGCCCCGGGAGGACCTGGCGCGATTCGGAGTGAGCCCGGACCTGGACGGAAGCCCCGACGACCTGAGCGCGCTGGTGATCTTCGAGGCTCGGAGGGCACTGCCCTGGTGGGAGGAGGGCCTCAGCCTGCTCCCGCTCCTGGACTGGCGCAGCCGTGCGTGCGTGGCCGCGATGGCTGGGATCTACCGTCGCCTTTTTACCGCCATCCAGCGCCAGCCCACAGCGGTGCTCACCAGCCGGCTCTCCCTGCCGACCTGGGAGAAGGCGTGGGTTGCGACCTGCGCCCTGGCCGGGGTGGGGATGTGAACCGGCCGCAAGTAGTGGTCGTGGGCGGTGGTCTCGCCGGCTTGTCGGCTGGACTGGCGTGCGCTGACGCAGGGGCGGCGGTCACTCTTTGTGAGTCGCGCCCCCGCCTTGGTGGCGCGACTTGGTCTTTCATGCGGGACGGACGCTGGTTCGACAACGGCCAGCACGTCTTCCTGCGGTGCTGCGACCAGTACCGGGCATTCCTGGCTCGCATCGGATCGACCGGGGGGACCAGGCTGCAATCGAAGATGTCCATCCCGGTGCTGCGCGCAGGCAGGCGGCCGGTCTGGCTGCGTCGCAGCGGGCTTCCGGCGCCCCTCCACCTGGCCCGGGCTCTCGCCTGCTACTCGCCGCTCGGCGTGGCGGACCGCGCCCGGCTGGGAACCGCAGCGTTGGCCCTCCGAAGGCTCGATCTTGCCGATCCGTCCCTGGACCAGGTGACCTTCGGTGCCTGGCTGACGAGCAAAGGCCAGAGTCCGCAAGCTGTCGCCCGGTTGTGGGACCTGATCACCCAGCCAACGGTAAACCTGCCCGCTTCACGGGCTTCGCTGGCAATGGCTGCCAAGGTGTTCCAGACGGGCTTGCTGAGCGATTCGGGTGCCGCCGACATCGGCTGGGCCCAGGTCCCCCTGGCGCAGCTTCATGGAGACCCCGCTGGAGCGGCTCTCGCCGCGGCTGGTGCTGAGGTCCGGCTGCGGGCCAAGGTCGATGCGGTGCTGGTCTCGGGTGGCGTGGGCGGCTCGGGTGGCGTGGGCGGCTCGGGCGGGGCCGGCGGAGGGGGTGAGGCCCTGGGCGGAGGGGGTGAGGCCCTGGGCGGAGCGTGTGAGGCCGGGTCTGGTCTGGCGGTGGTGGTTGCCGGTGAGCGGATCGAAGCCGATGCGGTGATCCTGGCCGTGCCCCATGATGTGGCCGCGGAACTGCTTCCAACCGGTGCTCTTCCCCAGGCCCGACGCTTGCGCGAGCTCGGAACCTCGCCCATCGTCGATGTGCACCTGGTCTATGACCGCCGGGTGACCGACCTCGAAGTGGCCGCCGTCCTTGAAAGCCCGGTCCAGTGGGTATTCGACACAACTGCCGCCTCGGGTCACGTGGGGCCTGGCCAGGTTTTGGCGGTGTCGCTGTCCGCAGCCGACCAGTGGCTCGGCGCCAAGCCGGCCGACCTGATCCAGACCTTCACCGCTGCCCTGGCCGAGCTCTTCCCCCGAGCACGCTCCGCCAAGCTCGTCGACTCGGTCATCAGCCGCGAGCGGGCTGCCACATTTGCTCCGGTTCCAGGGACCGCGGCCCTCCGCCCCGGGCCTGGGACCTCGATCCCGGGTCTGGCGATCGCGGGAGCGTGGACCGACACCGGTTGGCCGGCCACCATGGAAGGTGCCGTGCGCAGCGGGAACGCCGCGGCCCAGCAGGTCCTTTCCGGCATGACCCCCGCCGGCGCTCGGATCCCCGCCGGCGCTCGGATCATGGAGGAGGTGGCATGACGATGTCTGTGGCATCACTCTCGGCGCAGGTGAACCCGTCCAGAATGAGCCCACCGCGGGTGAGCCCACCGCGGGTGAGCCCACCGCAGGTGCTCGCCCGTGCCCGGGAGCTGGTCACCCCGGTACAGCGGGCGGCGGTCAGCCGGCTCGCGCCGGGTATCCGCCTGCCGACGGAGTATCACCTGGGGTGGTGCGAAGCCGACGGCCAGCCGGCGGCGGGAGATCGGGGCAAGTGCCTCAGGCCTGCGCTTGCACTTCTTTCCGCCGAGGCGGTGGGGGCAGACCCGGCTCTGAGCCTCCCCGGCGGAGCGGCAGTCGAGCTGCTCCACAACTTCTCGCTGGTCCACGACGACCTCATGGATGGTGACCGGGAGCGGCGTCACCGTCCCACGGTGTGGACCGTGTTCGGAACCGGTTCGGCCATAATCGTGGGTGACGCCATGCACACGCTGGCGTATCAGATCCTGCTCGACGTGCCTGGGCCGGCCGGGCGAGCTGCGACCCGGGCGCTCAGCGAAGCCACCGCCCACATGATTGCCGGCCAAGCCGAGGACATGGCATTCGAGACCGCCGCCAGGGTAACGGTGGAACGCTGCCTGGCGATGGAGGCGGGCAAGACCGGCGCCATCCTGGCCTGCGCATCGTCAATCGGTGCGATCCTGGCCGGCGCGCCGGACGAGGTGGTCGACGCCCTCCACGACTTTGGCACGCACCTGGGGCTGTCGTTCCAGGCCGTGGACGACCTGCTCGGCATCTGGGGGGATCCGGCCAGCACCGGCAAGCCGGTCGCCAGCGACTTGCGCCAGCACAAGCAGAGCCTTCCGGTGGTGGCGGCGCTGGCAGCCGGCGACGCGCGGCGCTCCGAGCGCGCCGAGCTGGCCAGGCTGTTGGAGACGGTCGAGATGTCCGAGGACGAGGTCGCCAGAGCCGCCGAGCTGGTGGAGGAGTGCGGGGGCCGATCGCTCGCCGGCGCCGAGGCCGCCCGCCACCTCGCCGCCGCTCTGGCTTGCCTTGACCGCGTGGACCTGGCATCAGGCCCGGTCACGGAGTTGACCGAGCTGGCTCACTTCGTAACCGATCGTGAGGGCTGAGGCGCCGATGACCCTGATCGACCCCAAGGCCCGCCGTGCTCGCAGCCACAGAGCCGAGCCCGACCCTGACGCCCGGCCGGCTAGCCCAGCGCCCGCCACCGACGCCCCCGCCGTCACCGACGGCCCCGCCACCGACCCCGCCGTCACCGACGGCCCCGCCACCGCCACCGCCACCGCCACCGCCACCGCCACCGACGCCCCCGCCGTCACCG
>JBOGGT010000067.1:0-7968 GCA_050744225.1 Acidimicrobiales bacterium
CATGGCCCCCCGGGCCAAAAGGGGCACGCAACCGAGAAATCAAACCGACGAGCTGGCCGAATATGAAAGGGGGGATGGTTCGTGGGGGCAAGATCCCCTCGATCCAGAAGGCCAGGCTCACCACAGGGTTTAGGTTTGCGCCACTGACTTGCCCATGCGGGATAGAGCGATGGTCATCCCAGTCGCCCCCAAGAGTATCCCCGTGAGCGCCCGCCGGCCTGCGAGGGAGGGGATGACTCCCGCCAGGGGGCTGCCGGGGCCGATGTCGACGCCGCATCTCGTCTATTCACCGTCGTGGGCAGGTAGATTGTCGGTGGCGGCTGAGCCGCGCTTTACAGGTAACCTGGGACATGACCGAGCAGGATGTTCCAGCCGTCCGCCAGGCCACGATGCCCAGTTTGATCGGGGGATTACCATCCAGGTGGTGAGCGAGTTCCTTGTCATCGCCGGGATGTCCGGTGCCGGGCGCTCCGCGGCGGCTGCGATCTTCGACGACCTGGGCTGGTTCGTTATCGACAACATGCCCCCGGCGTTGGTCACCAAGGTCGCCGAGCTGGTGGGCCACCCTGGTTCAGAGACCGAGCGGGTGGTGCTGGTGGTGGGTCGGGCGGGAGAGGAGTACCTGGATGAGCTGGCCCCTGCCCTGGAAGCTCTCCGGGCCACCGGAGCCGGGGTCAGGATCCTGTTCCTGGAGGCGGCCGACGACGTGCTGGTGAGGCGGTTCGAGGGGACCCGGCGTCGTCACCCGCTGGAGGCCGAGGAGGGTATGGTCGCCTCGATCGCCGCCGAGCGGCTCTTGCTGGACCCGATAAAAACACAGGCCGATGTGGTGCTCGATACCAGTGACCTCAACATCCACCAGCTCCGTGACCGGCTGGTCGAGCTGTTCGACGCCACCTCCGCTGGCTCGACGATGCAGCTCAACGTGTTGTCGTTTGGCTTCAAGCACGGGATCCCGCTGGACGCGGATCTGGTGTTGGACTGCCGATTCCTTCCCAACCCGCACTGGGTGGAGGAGCTGAGGGGCCTCACCGGCCTGGACGACCCGGTGCGGGCCATGGTGCTGGCGCACCCGGACACCACCGAGCTGCTGCAGAGACTGGACGGGTTGTTCGGCCTGGTCCTCCCCGCTTACGTGCGGGAGGGCAAGTCCTACCTCACCGTGGCGGTGGGCTGCACCGGCGGCCGTCACCGGTCGGTGGTGCTGGCCGAGGAGCTGGCCCGGCTCATCTCCGCCCGGGGCTACGTCCCGACCGTCCACCACCGGGATATCGAGCGGTGAGGGGGGAGCGGGTCGGGGGTGGGCCGCAGACCAGTCCACCCACTGAGCTCAATTATTCAAAGGCCGGGCAGGCGCGGCCGAGCGTGGTGGCGATCGGTGGCGGTCACGGCCTGGCGGCCACCCTCCGAGCGGCGCGGCTCTACGCCGGAGATCTCACGGCCATCGTCTCGGTGGCCGACGACGGCGGTTCCAGCGGTCGGCTGCGCGACGCCATGGACATCCTGCCTCCGGGAGACCTGCGCAAGTGCCTGGTGGCGCTGGGGGACCCTGCCTCGGTCTGGTCGAGGGCGCTGGAGCACCGCTTCGAGGCTGGTGAGCTGGAGGGCCACGCGCTGGGCAACCTGCTGATCGCCGGGCTGGTCGCCACCACCGGCGACTACCTGAGCGCCCTGGACGAGGTCGGCCGGCTGGTCCACGCACAGGGCAGGGTGCTGCCGAGCACCACCGAATCCGTGGTCCTCAAAGCCAGCACGACCAACGGCGCCATAACCGGCCAGCTGGCGGTGGGTCGCTCGGACGGGATTACGCAGGTCTCGCTGGTCCCAACCGACCCCGAGCCCCCCCGAGCGGCTCTCCAGGCGATTGTTGCGGCAGATCAGATCCTCGTCGGCCCCGGATCGCTGTATACCAGCGTCCTGGCGGCGCTCGCGGTCCCGGCGCTGGCCGAAGCCGTCCGCCAAGCCCAAGCCGGCCGCCAAACCCAAGCCGGCCGCCGGGACCAGGCCACGCACAGAGCGCAGCTGATCTACATCTGCAACCTGCGCCAGCAGCCCCCTGAGACCGACGGCTGCGACGTGGCGGACCACGTGAGGGCGCTCCTCACCCACGGGGTGGACCCGGACGTGGTCCTGTGCGACACTTCAAGCTTGCCCCTTGGCCGACTCGACCGCCCATACCTCGACGTAGCGCTCGCCATGCCCCCCGGGCTGGCGCACGACCCGCTACGGTTGGCGGAAGCGCTGTTAGACCTGCAAGGTTGGGGGAACAAGGACACGACAGACCAGCCTGGCGCCCTAGGCGCCACCGACTAGGGGGAGTGGCACATGACGTTGCGAGTGGGAATCAACGGGTTCGGCAGGATAGGCCGCAATTTCGTCAGAGCTGCAATGAAAAGTGGTGCCGACCTCACCGTGGTGGCGGTCAACGACCTGACCTCTCCGGAGGTCAACGCCCACCTCCTGGCGTACGACTCCACCCACGGCCGCCTGGGCACGAACGTGAGCGTCGGGCCGGAGGGGATCACCGTCGGCGACCACACCATGGCGGTGCTCTCCGAGCGGGATCCCAAGGCCCTGCCGTGGGCGGACCTGGGAGTGGACGTGGTGGTGGAGAGCACTGGGCGCTTCACCGAGCGCTCCCAGGCCGAGGCGCACATCGAGGCCGGGGCCAAGCGGGTGGTCATCTCGGCGCCGGCCAAGGGTGCCGACGCCACCTTCGTCGTCGGGGTGAATGACGACACCTTCGACCCGGCCATCCACACCGTGGTCTCCAACGCAAGCTGCACCACCAACTGCTTCGTGCCGCTGGTCAAGGTGGCCGACGACGCCTTCGGGGTGCGCAACGGCCTGATGACCACCGTGCACGCTTATACCAACGATCAGAACCTGCTGGACCTGACCCACAGCGACCTGCGCCGGGGCCGGGCCGCGGCAGTCAACATCGTACCGTCGGCCACCGGGGCGGCGCGGGCGACCAGCCTGGTCCTCCCGGCAATGAAGGGACGCCTGGACGGCTCGGCCCTGCGGGTCCCGGTCCAGGACGGCTCGATCACCGACCTCACCGCGGTGATCGGGGCCGAGGTCGGCGTGGACGAGGTGAACGCCGCCTACGAGGCCGCGGCGACGACCGGCAAGCTGGCGAGGGTGCTCGACTACAGCACCGCCCCGCTGGTCTCCTCCGACATCGTCGGCTCCCCGGCCAGCTGCACCTTCGACTCGCCCCTCACCATGGCCATGGACCTGGGCAACGGGACCACCCTGGTCAAGGTCTTCGGCTGGTATGACAACGAGTGGGGCTACTCGTCCCGCCTGGTGGACCTGGTCCTGGTGGTCGGCGGGGCGTGATGGCCCTGCCCCTACTGGAGGACCTCCCCGAGTTGTCGGGGCGGGCGGTACTGGTGCGCGCGGACCTCAACGTGCCCCTGGAGTCCGGCTCAAACGGCTCTCCCAGCAAAGTAATCGACGATTTTCGGATCCGGGCCGCCGTGCCCACCATCGTCTGGCTCGCCCGCGCCGGGGCAAAGGTGACCGTCTGCAGCCACCTGGGCCGGCCCAAGGGGATCGATCCGGCCTTCGCCATCGCGCCCGTCGCAGCCCGGCTCGCCGAGCTGCTGCGCGCAGAGCTCGGTGCCGACCTGGCCGACACGGTGTCGGTAATGGAAAACCTGCGCTTCGACCCGGGCGAGGAGTCAAATGACCCGGCCACCGTGGACCGCCTGGTGGCTGGTCAGGACCTGTACGTCAACGATGCTTTCGGTGCCGCCCACCGGGCGCACGCCTCGGTGGTGGGCCCTCCGGGGCGCCTGCCGAGTGCGGCGGGCCGGGTGCTCGCCCGAGAGGTGAAGGTGCTCAGCGGGGTGCGCGAGGAGCCGTCCAGACCGCTGGCGGTGATCATCGGGGGGGCGAAGGCCTCCACCAAGCTCGGGGTGATGAAGGCACTGTTGGAGAGGTCCGATGTGTTGATGGTTGGCGGTGGGATGTGCTTCACCTTCCTTGCTGCGCTGGGACACGAGATCGGCGATTCGCTGGTCGAGCCGGACTACATCGGGGCCTGCGCAGAGCTTTTGGACTCGGGCCGGCGGGTGCTGTTGCCCACCGACATCGTGGCACTGGGCCCCGGGGGCGAGATCTGCGGGACCACCGGGGAGGTCCGGCTGTTTGGCCAGGACGTACCCGCCGGCTGGAAGGGCCTGGACATCGGACCTGAGACCGCTGCCGCCTTTGCCGCCGAGGTGGGTCGCGCCGGGACCGTGTTGTGGAACGGGCCGATGGGGGTCTGTGAGGACCCCCGCTTCGCTGCGGGGACCGAGACCGTGGCCCAAGCGGTGGCCGGTTGCTCCGCGTTCACCGTGGTCGGGGGCGGGGACAGCGCGGCGGCCCTGGGGGCGCTGGGGCTGAGCGAGGAGGTTGACCACCTTTCTACCGGGGGCGGGGCCTCGCTGGAGTTGTTGGAGAAGGGGGACCTGCCGGGCCTGGCCGCCCTGCGGCGTGCCCGGGTGGCGGCGGGTGCGACGGCGGGTGGCTGAGCGCCGGGGAGGCGCCGCGTCCGGGCCTGCTTCCCGGCCTGCTTCCGGGCCTGCTTCCCGGTCGGTGCCGCCCGCCGGCCGTGCGAGACCGCTGGTCAGTGGGAACTGGAAGATGCACCTGAACCACCTGGAGGCGATCCAGGCGGTGCAAAAGCTGGCTTACTGCCTCTCGCCCGCGGACCTGGCCGCCGCGGAGGTCTCGGTGCACCCGCCGTTCACCGATTTGCGCTCGGTGCAGACCGTGCTGGGGTCCGACGACGTGCCCATTGCCCTCGGCGCCCAGCACTGTCACTGGGAGGACAAGGGGGCCTACACCGGCGAGGTGAGCCCGGCGATGCTGGCCAAGCTCAACGTGCGCTACGTGATCGCCGGTCACTCCGAGCGCCGACAGCTGTTCGGCGAGACCGACGAGATGGTCAGCCGGCGGGTAAACGCCATCCTGCGACACAACATGTGCCCGATCGTCTGCGTGGGCGAGACCCTCTCCGAGCGCGAGGCCGGGCTCACCGCGGAGCGGGTCGCCGATCAGGTCCGTTCCGACCTGATCGGCCTCTCGGCGGGGACGGTTGGCGCTCTGGTGATCGCCTACGAGCCGATCTGGGCCATCGGGACCGGCCGCACCGCCACCCCGGCCGACGCGCAGGAGACCTGTGCCACCATCCGCTCGGTGGTGCGTGAGGTGGTGGGCGATGTCGCGGGGGACTTGGTGCGGATCCAGTACGGGGGATCGGTGGCCATCGTCAACGCGGCCGAGCTGTGCGCCCAGCCCGACGTCGACGGCCTCTTGGTGGGGGGGGCCAGCCTGGACCCGGACGTTTTCTCCGCGGTGGTCCGTGCCGCAATCGGCAAGTAGAGTGTCCGGCTGATGCTAACCATCGCCATCGTGGTTATCCACGTAGCCGTCTCGCTATCGCTGATCCTGCTGATCCTGCTGCACAGCGGCAAGGGTGGGGGCCTGTCGGACATGTTCGGGGGCAGCGTCGGCTCTGCCGCGGCGGGCTCTACCGTCGCCGAGCGCAACCTGGACCGCATGACGGTGGTCCTGGCGGTGGTCTTCGCCTTTACCACCCTGACCCTCGCCCTGCGGCTCCAGTGACACCCGGCTAAGCTGTTTGGCGAGCACTCCCGTCGGAGTGGCGGAATAGGCAGACGCGCCAGCTTGAGGGGCTGGTGCCCGCAAGGGCGTGGGGGTTCAAGTCCCCCCTCCGACACACTTTGCGACACGCGCCAGGTCGGCAGTGACCCGAACCTGGTGGGTGCGGTCGTCGTAGACCATGTGCAGGCCAAGGGTGTTGTAAGCGCTTGCTCGGGCGCTTGGGTCGGCGGTCCTCAGAACTGCGCTGAGACCCCCCAACTCGGTGAGGATTGCGCTGATCTGTGCAGGGTCGGGGGTTCGTGGCGTGGGTGTGGCCGATAGCCGAACACTGAGCGCCTGTCGCTGTGTCTGGCGCTTGGCCAGCTGGTCCATGAGCATCCGGGCGTCACCGCCGTCTTCGATGGCGGCCATCAGATTGTCGATCTTGCGGTCCAGCTGGGCGAGTTCCGCTCGTTGTCCGGCCAACTTGGCGCTTTGGTGGGGGTCTTCGAGCTGGCTCTGGGCGAGCCAGGCCGGGTCGCTGAAGGACTCGATCCATGGGTCGAGATGAGCAAGGATGGCACCTTCACGCACGTAGAGGGTGGAGGGGTGATCGGCCAGCTCGGCGGGCAGCGCACGGCCGCGCCGTATCTCGCAGCGATACAGCACCCGGCCAGCTCCGTCGGATCGGGCCGGGCGCCACGAACCTTGCATCCTCGATCCACAGCGGGCGCAGTAGAGCAGCCCGCGCAGGCAATACGGATGCGGGGAGGACCGGGGCTTGGGCTGGGATGGGTTGGTGGAAACCAGACGCCCGTTGACCAGCGTGGCCAGCTCCTCGGACACGAGCGGCTCATGCGTTTGGTGATCCGGGGTGATCCACTCGTCTCGTGCGTGCCAGCGCATCCGGGTTCGGAATCCTGCGGCTGGGTCGTCGGGGTCGATCAGGGTCTCGGTGCGGCCCTGCTTGGCCCAGGTTCGGATACCGGTGTAGGTGGGGTTGGCGAGGATGGCCCTAACCGCGGAGTGCGACCACCCAAGCGGGCTTCGGTGTGGGTTGCGGGCTGGGTCATAGGCTGCGGGGGAAGCGATGTGCTCGGCGGTCAGTGCCTCGGCGATTGCGCGCAGCCCACGTTCCTCCATGGCGAACATGGTGTAGATCCGTTCCACGACCGGAGCGGTCACCGGGTCTGGCTCAAGGCGGTGCAGGCGCTGGCCGGCGGTGGCCTTGGAGGGGTTGGGATGTGGTCCGGCATCGACAAGGCGGTAGCCGTAGGGTGGGCGCCCTCCCAAGAAGCGGTCGGTGCGCTGGGCGAGGTCGGACATGGCGGCCTTGACTCTGATCTGGGTCCGAGCCCGCTCGCTTTTGGACATGCCCCCGAACAGGGTCATCACCATATCGTGCGCCTCGCTTCCCGGATCGACCGCACCTCCCACCTCAGGCACCCAAAGCTGCACCCCGTAGTGGGTGAGCACCGGGAAGGTCAAGGAGAACTGGTTGCCGTAGAAGGCACGCTGGGGCTCTCCGATGACCACGGCGGAGAAGCCCCGCTGATCATCCTTGAGGCTCTGGAGCAATCTCGATGCCTCCGGACGGCGTGGCCAGGGGACCGATCGGGACTGGCCCACATCGAAGAACTGGGCCACTATCGCCCCGCCTGCTGGCTCGATCAGGGCGTTCGAGCGGCGTAGCTGCCACCCCAGGGAGGCTTCGGGGTCCTGAGCGTCCTCGGTGGAGACCCGGCCGTAGAAGGCAAACCTCATGCCGCTCGGTTTCGCCGATGTCCATGCTGATCCGCGGCGGCCAGCACCAAGGCGAGCAGCTCGGTGGCGAGTTGTGGCGGTGGAGTCCAGTCTGGTGGGAGGTCAAAGACGACCGTCATTTCGGCATCATCCTTGTTGGCGGTGGCCTGCGCCGGGTCAGGCATCGCAAGACTGCCGAGCAGCACGAGCATGGCAGGCCAGGTTACCACCGGCCCAGCTCCACGCCATGGCCGGTCGGCTACGCAGCGCTGGTGGCCGTGAAGCCGCGGCCGTCGACAGACCGACCCCTCCCAAGTGCACGTACATGGTCGGAGTATGCGCCCACCCTGTCCCAAGCTCTACATCCAGCGATTTTGGAGATACACCTGGGCAACTTCACCCCTTGCCAGAGAGCCGGTTGGCCATTGCTACTGTCAACTGGATATGCGTGGCAAAGCTGGCAGAAGATGCTGTAGTACCACTGGTTGATCTCCACCAAATGGTAAAGATCAGCTACAATGGATCCAATGCTGTCCAAGACCGAGATGGTGTGGCGCCACCTGCTGGTGGGTGCTTATGAGTGGGGCCACCGGCGCTACGCCTCGATCACCGAGGTCGCCGAGG
>JBOGGT010000068.1:0-22872 GCA_050744225.1 Acidimicrobiales bacterium
GGGGCAGGCCCGCGCTTCGGGCCTTGCCGACAAGCCCACTCCCGACACGCCCACTCCCGACACGCCCACCGACGGGTAGCGAGGACCGACCGGTGGCCCACCGGCGCCCAATTCCTTTTTGGCGCCGGTGGGAGCACCGTCGGCGGTCTGAGCACGGCCGGCGTCGTCCGAGCCTTTGGGGGCGGCGTCCGCCTGCACGAACTAGCCGCCGATGGCCCCGCCAGCTCGTCATCGACTAGCAATACCTGGATGCCAGGGGAACTACACCTTGCTCGTGAAACCGCGCATCCCCGCGGTGGTCGAGCTCGTGGTCAATAACCAGTCCGAGGCGCCCCGCTCAGTGGCGGCGCCAGTCGTCACGCCCAAGGCCGGGTCCCACCAGCACGGCCTGGCGCAGTCGGTCGTCAACGGCGGGCACGACGGGCACGTCCGGCGGAAGTCCCGGTGAGGCGGCTGAACCGTTCGCACCTCGCCGTCGGAGTCCTGATCGGGGTACCCCTGTTGGCCTTTGCCATCTCTGCCGCCGCGGGGCACGTATCCATCAACGGCGACAACAACCTGCAGAACTTCCCCCTGAGGGTCTTGGTCGGCAAGGAACTGGACGCGGGCCAGCTGCCCCTGTGGGACCCCTACATCTGGAGTGGCACACCACTGCTCGGCGGGTTGAACGCAGGGGCGGCCTACCCGCTCACCTTGCTGTTCGCCATCCTGCCCGCCATCCCCGCCTGGGTCCTCACCCAGATCGCCCTCTACTCGATAGCGTCGGTCGGAACCTTTGTATTCTTCCGCTCCTGCGGCCGCTCGGTGGCCGCGGCCACGGCGGCTGCGGCCAGCTTCTCGTTTGCCGGCTTCATGAGCTCCCAGGTCGGTCATGTCGACGCCATCGAGGCCGCGGCCTGGCTGCCGTGGCTGGCCTTCGCCCTCAGGCGCCTCGCCCTTGGCGACCGGCATCGGGGCTGCTGGGCCGCCCTGCTGGGCGTCGGACTGGGCATCGTCATCTTGGCCGCCAGCCCCGAGACGATCATCGACGACTTCGTCGTGATCGGGTTCTACGCCATCTGGCTGTGCATCGGCCACCGTGACCAGACCGCGAAGATCATGGGCCTTGTGGCGGTGGCCGGAGCCCTGGGACTGTTGCTCGGAGCGCTCCAGTGGGTCCCGGGCCTGGCCTGGGAGGGCCAGTCCCAGCGCGCCGGGGAGGCTTACTCATTCTTCGCCTCAGGGTCCCTGCCTCCCCGCCTGACCCTCCTTTCAGTGCTTCCCTGGCTCCTCGGCGGCTACGGGAATCTTGGGAGTGCCAGCTACGCAGGACCGTACAACCTGGCGGAGGTGAACGGATACATCGGACTCCTCCCTCTGATGGCTGGCACGGGGCTGCTGGCGGCGAGGTTTCGCCGCCACCCCAAGCGGGGCGAGTGGATCGGATGGTATCTGTTGATTGCATTGGGCCTGGTCCTGGCCTGGGGCGGTCACACCCCGGTCGGACACGTCCTCCACCAGGTCCCCATCTACGGCCAGCTGCGGGACCAGAGCCGAAACCTGCTGCTGGTGGACCTGGGGCTGGCCGGGCTGCTGGCGAGCTGGATCGACGTGGCCATCCGGCCCCTCCGGCCGGTCCGCCTCAGGTCGACGGAGATCGCCTGGACCCTGCTGCCGGTGGCGGCGGTGACGGCGGTCTGGGTCTATCTGCTCGCGGACCCGACATCGTTGCTGGACTCTTTGAAGGCCCCCGACCTGGGGCGGATCCCCGCTGAGCAGTTGGACCTGGCCGTCACCGTGGGGGTAGCACTGGCGGCCGCGGCGGCGGTGATGCTTGCCTCCCGGCTGGGGTCGGCCGCCCGGATCAGTGCCATCGGCGGAGTGATCGTAGTCGACCTGCTGGTCTACGGCGCGCAGCAGTACACCTTTGAGACCACTTCGACCTCGCTGCTCACCGGGACCGGAGCAACCGAGCTCGCCGTGGCCCAAGACGCGGGTCCAGGCAAACGAGTGGCATTCGCCGATCCAAACCTCCTTCCCAGCGTTGGGATCACCGAGTACCTCGGACTGCCCGACTACAACATCGTGGAGCGACTCGGAAGCGTGAATGGATACGGGTCGCTCGTCGACGGCACCTATGACACGGCAACCGGCACCCACAGCCTCGGAGTCCTGGACCTCGACGCCATCGCCAACGGGACTCTGGAAGAGCTTGACGTGGGGATAATCGTCACCCCGAGCCCGTCCCTGCAGGACAACCCCGCCCTCGATGCCGCCCTGACGACTGGCGGATGGGTGCAGGCCGCCACCAGCACAACATTCACCCTCTGGCGACCCACCCGAACCAAAGGGCCAATCTGGGCAGTCCCCACCCGTGGGACCTCCGGCCCCCCCGCCATCTTCAGCCATCTGGACCGGGGTTCGCAGGGAGCATGGAGTGCAACCGTGACCAGTTCGGCGCCGGTCGAGGTGGTGCGCAGCGTCGCGTACGCCCCGGGTTGGTCAGCCGTCCTGTCTCAACCTGGCCACCCGACCCGCACCGTCCCGGTGGTCCGTGCCGACCTGGTGCAGGCGGTGAGCGTCCCGCCCGGCGAGACCCACATCAAGTGGGAGTACCGCCCTCCCGGCCTGTTCGTCGGGGTCAGCCTCACCGCAGCCGGCGCCATCGGGGTGGCCGGTCTCGCTCTGTTCGACACGTCCCTCGCTTCGAGTGCTGAAGGGCTGGGTGTTGCAGGGCTGGGCACCAGGCGGCGGCGCCGACCCCGGGCCGCCCGCGATTAGAACACCTTCAGCGACCGCGCTCCACCAGCTTCGCGACTGCCTCGATGGCCAACTCATAGCCCGCCCCGCCAAACCCGCAGATGCTGCCGTCGGCAAGCGGCGCCACCACCGAGGTGTGGCGCCAGGGCTCGCGGGAGTTCGGGTTGGACAGGTGCAGTTCGACCACCACTCCCTCGAAGGCCGCCAGTGCATCTGCCAGGGACCACGAGTAGTGAGTCAGCGCACCGGCGTTGACCACAATTGCCGCCACCCGGGTGCGCGCCGCGTGGACCGCCTCCACCAGGGTGTCTTCGGCGTTGGACTGAAGGTGCTCCAGGGTCAATCCGTGAGTCCGGGCCACCGCCTCCGCGGCGCGAACGTGGTCGGACAGGGTCTCGGCCCCGTAAATGTCGGGTTGGCGGGTCCCGAGCAGGTCCAGGTTGGGACCCGACAGGAGCAGCACGATACGGCCGGCGGGGGCGGGCAGGTCCCGGGTGGGCAGGTCGCGTCGGTCGCGGGTGGGCAGGTCGGGGGTGGGCACGGCGCCGGAGGGTCCACCGGGATCAATTGCTTCAGGGATTTGCGTCATGAGAACATTGCCAGGTCGGCGAGGGCGTCGCGCACCGGTCCCTCCTCCACGCCGGCGACCACCTCCAGGCCTTGCGGGCCGTCGAGGACGAAGGTCAGGCCGCGGAGGGCCTTCTTGTCCCTCTTCATCAGCTCGATCAGCTCGCAGCGGTCTGCCCCGGCCGGCAGGCTCGTCGAAAGGCCGTAGGCCTCCAGCAGCTCGGCGTGCTCGGCTACGTGGTGATCACCGAGCCGGCCCAGCCGGCGCCCGAGCAGGGCGGCAAATGCCAGCCCGACGGCAACGGCCTCGCCGTGGCGCATGGTTCCAGCGTCCCCTCCGGCCCATCCCGCCGCCTCCAGCGCGTGGGCCAGGGTGTGTCCGTAGTTGAGCAACGCCCTGCGCCCCGACTCACGCTCGTCAGCCACCACCACCGAGGCCTTGAGGGTCACGCAGCGGGCCACTCGCTCGTCGATCGGGAGCCGGGCGAGGTCGGAGGGGTCGAGCCGGTCGGGATCCAGGAAGGCGTACTTGGCCATCTCCCCCAACCCGCTGCGGTACTCGGCGGGCGGCAGCGACTCCAGGGTCTCGGTGTCGCACAGCACCGCCGCGGGTTGCCAGAACGCACCCACCAGGTTTTTCCCCTCGGGGAGGTTTACCCCGCACTTGCCGCCGATCGCCGCGTCCACCTGGCCCAGCAAGGTGGTAGCGACGTGCACCACCGGGACCCCGCGGTGCCAGCAAGCTGCGGCGAAACCGGCCACGTCTGTGACCACTCCCCCGCCAACTGCCACGATCACGTCGGCTCGGGTGATCCCGGCGCGGGCAAACCCCCGGCACAGGTCGGTGATCGTGGCCATGGACTTGGCCCCCTCACCGTCGCCGATCAAGAGGGTCCCGCTCGGCACCCCGGGATCCACGGTCCAGGGAATCCCCGCCTGGGTGACGATAACCGCCCGGCGAGCACCGGCTGGGAGCACCTCGCCGAGCCGGTGTCGCGCGCCCGCACCTATCACGACCTCATACGACCGCGCGCCCATGTCCACGCCGACGTTGATCACCGGGTCCTAATTCCAAGCGCCGAGAGCACCTCGACCGCAACTTCGGCGGGTTCGAGCCGGTCCACATCCACGGTGACGTCAGCCAGTGCGGCGTAGACCGGTCGGCGGGCCTCCTCGATCCGCTGCAGCGCCTCCAGGGGACCACGATCGGCGGGGGGTGCCGGGTCGGCGGGGGGTGCCGGGTCCAGGAGGGGCCGGCCGGTCGGTCCTCCCAGCCGTTTCGCCAGGGTCTCCGGGGCGGCCCGCAGCCAGACGACCGGCCCGCCCCTGCCCAGCAGCCACCGGCTGGACGGGTCCAGCACCGCCCCCCCGCCCACGGAGATCACCGCCGGCTGGCTTCGGGCAAGGTCCTCAGCAAGCAGCCTGGCCTCAGCCTCCCTGAAGCCCTCCTCGCCGACGGTGGCAAAGATCTCGGCCACGCTGGAACCCTCGGCCGCACACACCTGGCGGTCGGTGTCGATGTGAGGGCGCCCGAGTCGCTCCGCCAGGATCGCCCCGACGGTGGTCTTTCCTGACCCCATCATCCCGATCAGGCAGAGGTGTTCGGCGCTGGGGCGGCCGGCAATCGGGGGCTCAGCCACCGACACCCTCATCAGGTTCGGGTGGGGGGATGGCCGCAGACGGAGTCGTCCCGAGCGCGGCCAAGTAGGCGGAGTGGTTGCGCAGGACCTCGGCCAGGGAGTCCCCACCGAACTTGCGCATCACCTCCCCGGCCAGCACCAGGGCCACCATCGTCTCTGCCACCACGCCCATCGCGGGAACCGCAGTCACGTCGGTGCGCTCCTTGAACGAGACCGTCTCGTCCTTGGAGACCACATCGACCGTCTTGAGCACCGGTCGGTTCAGCGTGGCCAGGGGCTTCATCGCCGCGCTGACCACCAGCAGCGCCCCGGTCGACATGCCCCCCTCCACTCCCCCAGCCCTCGAAGTCTGTCGGACGTAGCCCCCCGCCCCGGATGGGCCTCGGTCCGGCGAGTCCGGCGAGTCCGGCGAGTCCGGCGAGGTGGAGGAGGCGGGCGGAACCCAGCTGATGGCGTCGTGGGCCTCCGATCCCCGCCGACCCGCCACACTGAGCCCCTCCCCTAGCCAGACGCCCTTGACCGCCTGGATGCTCATCAACGCCTGTGCCAGCAACCCGTCCAGCTTGCGATCCCAAGACACGTGGCTGCCGAGGCCCACCGGCACGCCGTAGGCAAGGACCTCCACCACGCCACCGAGGGAGTCGCCCTCCTTGGCCGCGGCCTTGATCTCGGCGACCATCGCCTCGCCGGCACCAGCGTCGAAGCAGCGCACCGGCGAGGAGTCCACCACCTCCAGATCGCCCACCGTGGGCCTGCGCCCGGCGGGCGCGCTGACCCGGCCCAGCTGGACCACGTGGGAGACGATTCCAATCCCCAGGTGCGCCAGCAGGGCCTTGGCGCAGGTCCCGGCGGCCACCCGGGCGGCAGTCTCGCGTGCCGAGGCCCGCTCCAACACGTCCCGGGCGTCGTCAAAGCCGTACTTCTGCATCCCGGCCAGGTCGGCATGGCCCGGTCGGGGCTGGGTGAGGACCTTGGAAGGCCGCCCGGGAGCGGGAGACATCTCCTCCGCCCATCTCGGCCACTCGGTGTTGGCGATCTCGATGGCCACCGGCGAGCCGAGGGTCCGGCCGTGGCGAACCCCGGCCAGTACCCTGACCTCGTCTGCCTCGAAGCGCATCCTGGGGCCACGCCCGTAGCCAAGGCGTCGCCGGGCCAGCTCGGCCTGGATCTCCTCCACCCGGAGCGGGAGGCCCGCCGGGAGGCCCTCGACCAGAGCGACCAGGGCCTGGCCGTGAGACTCGCCTGCGGTGTGGTAGCTCAGCACACCCGAAATCTACCGGGCCGGGCCAAGGCCCGGAGCCAGACCACAGAACCAGACCCTGGAGCCAAACGCCGGAGGACCCCAGGTCTCAGCCCTCGCAGGCCCCAGGTCTCAGAGCTTCCACAACGCCAGCAACGGGGTCCCCCAGAACACGGTAGCCATGGCGCCCACCGCAAGGAAGGGGGCAAACGGTACCTTGGTCTTGCGTCCCGCCCTGCCCGCTGCCAGGAGGCCTATGCCCACGACCGCAGCCACCACGAAGCCGAGGACCAGGCCCAGCGCCACCTCGCCGATGCCCAGCCAGCCGAGGTAGATGCCTATCACCCCGGCAAGGCGCACGTCGCCAAAGCCCATCCCGGAAGGCTGGACCAGGTGGATGATCACCAGGACTCCGAAGCCGACCGCACCCCCGATGGCCGCCCGGGCCAGCGAAAACGGGGTCCCGTCGGTCAGCGCCAGGACGGCCAGCAGGGGTACGGTCACCGCGAGCACCGGGTACACGATGTGGTTGGGCACGATGAAGTGCTCCAGGTCGATCGCCGAGACCGCCACCAGGGTGGCGGCGAACAGCCAGTAGGCCAGCACCACCGGGCGCACCCCGAACCGCAGGGTCACCCCGACGAACAGCGCTGCTGTAACCGCCTCCACTGCGGGGTAGCGGGCCGAGATGGCCTGCGAGCAAGCCCGACACCGGGCCCGCAGCAGGACCCACGAGACCACCGGGACGTCGTCGCGCAACAAGACCGGAGCGGCGCAAGTCGGGCATCGCGGTCCTGGACTCATCAGCGACACGTGCGCCGGGACCCGCTCGATCACAGAGGTCAACCCGCAGCCCACCACCAGGCCCACCACCGCGCTGGCCAGGTAGGCGATTACCCCTGGGGTCGAGGACACACCCGCAACCTAGCCAGGCCCGCTGGGCGCGCTGCACCGGTGCCGATGTGCGAGCAGGGCTCGGAGCGGGTACGGTCGGCCAGAATGCGAATCGCCGAAGCACAAGCGCTTTGGGACGCGGAGCCGGGATGGCTGGACACTGCAAGCTACGGGCTGCCGCCGCTCCCCGCATGGGAGGCCCTCCAAGCCGCCCTCGCCGACTGGCGCCGTGGCGCAGCCAGCTGGGAGTCCTGGACGGTCGCCACTGAGTCCGCCCGGACAAGCTTCGCCCGGCTGGTGAACGCCAAGTCCACCAACGTCTGCATCGGCAGCGCCACCTCCGAGCTGATAGGGCTGATCGCAGCCAGCCTGCCGGACCGGGCGAGGGTGGTGGTGCCCGAGATCGAGTTCACCTCCAACCTGTTCCCCTGGCTGGTCCAGGCCGAGCGTGGCGTCGAGGTCGTCACCGTCCCGGCGTGCCGGCTGGCCGAGGCGATCGACGCCCGGACCACCATGGTCGCCTACAGCGCAGTCCAGTCCTCCACCGGTGAGATCGCGGACACGGCCGCCATAGCTGCGGCGGCGAACAGCTACGGGGCGCTCACCGTGGTGGACGCCACCCAGGCCTGCGGCTGGCTGCGGTTGGACGCCTCTGAGGTGGATGCCCTGGTCTGCGGGGCCTACAAGTGGCTGATGTCGCCCAGAGGGACCGCCTTCGCCTCCCTCTCTGAGCGGCTCGCCGCCCAGGTCCGCCCCAACAACGCCGGCTGGTACGCAGGCGAGGACATCCACGACTCCTACTACGGGCCACCCCTGCGCCTGGCCACCTCGGCGCGGCGCTTCGACGTCTCGCCCGCCTGGTTCTCCTGGGTGGGCACTTCCCCCGCCCTGGAGCTGTTGGAGGAGATCGGAGTCGAGGCGATCCACGCCCACGACGTGGCGCTCGCCAACCGCTTCTGCGCCGGCCTGGGCCTGCCCGCCGCCGACAGCGCCATCGTGTCGTGCTCCCTCGAAGGGGCGGCCGGACGCCTCGGGCGAGCGGGGATCAGGACGACCACGAGGGCAGGGCGGCTACGGGCGTCGTTCCACCTCTACAACACCGCCGCGGAGGTCGACGCCGCCCTCGACGCCCTCAGCTGAGGGGCCAGGCGGCCCGCACGCGCTCCCAGGTGGACGCCAGCGACTCGGGCAGCACCCGGGCCTCGGCCACGCAGGTCATGAAGTTGGTGTCACCCACCCAGCGGGGAACGACGTGGGCGTGGAGGTGGGCAGGGATGCCCGCCCCGGCCGCCCGGCCCAGGTTGAACCCCACGTTGAACCCCTCGGGCGAATAAGCCTCCCGCAGCGCTGCCACCGCATCACGGATCCCTGACCAGACCCCGGCCGACTCGTCCCCGCCCAGCTCGCCCAGCTCGGCGACGTGGCGGGTGGGCATGACCAGCACGTGCCCGCTGGCGTAGGGGTAGGCGTTGAGCACCGCAGCGCACCCCCGGCCGCGCCACACGACATACGTGGCGGATTCAGGCTCGCCGCTCCCCAGTATTTTGCAGAATGTGCACCCGTGCTCCTCGCCCTCCGCGCCCACCCCCGCCGGCTGAGCCCCCGCCCCGGTCGCCTCGGAAACATACGGCATCCGCCACCCCGCCCACAGCCGCTCGATGCTCACCCGCCTGCCGGGGCGGGCTCGGGGGGGGCCACTCCCCGGATGTCCCAGCCCATGCGCAGGATCACCTCCGCGACGCTCACCCCGCGCTCGGGGGCGGCGGCGCCGCGGGTGTTCACCCCAGCGGTGCCGACCGCCGCGTCGTCGTCGCCGACCACCAGGATCCAGGGGATCTTCTCCAGCTTGGCCCGGCGGACCCTCGCGCCCAACGGCTCTTCGGCCGAGGTGGCCTCCGCCCGGATCCCCTCGGAGCGCAGGCGTTGGGCGACCCACTCGGCGTAGTGCTCGTTGTCGGAGCGCACCGCAAGGACCCTGGCCTGCACCGGGCACAGCCAGGTGGGCAGCGCCCCGGCGTGGTGCTCCAGCAGTACGCCGAAGAACCGCTCCACCGAGCCGAACAGCGCCCGGTGGATCATGTACGGCCGGTGGCGCTCGTTGTCAGCCCCCACGTAGGAGATGTCGAAGCGCTCAGGTAGCTGGGGGTCCACCTGGAGGGTGGACATCTGCCAGCGCCGCCCGATGGCGTCGCGCACGTGCACGTCGATCTTGGGGGCGTAGAAGGCCCCCTCCCCCGCCGCCAGCTTGTAGGTCAGCCCGGCCGCGTCCAGGGCGGCAGCAAGGGCACGCTCTGCGGCCTCCCACTCGGCGATCTCGCCAACGAACTTGGGCGGGCGGGTGGACAGGTCGGCCTCGAAATCACTGAACCCGAACGCCCGGAGGAGGCGCAGCACGAAGCTCAACAGGCTGGCCAGCTCTGCGCCCAGCTGCTCGGCGGTGCAGAAGATGTGCGCGTCGTCCTGGGTGAAGCCCCTGGTGCGCAGCAGCCCGTGGAGCACTCCAGAGCGCTCGAAGCGGTAGACCGTGCCCAGCTCGAACAGCCTGAGCGGCAGCTCCCGGTAGGAGCGGGCATGGGCCTTGTAGATCAGGCAGTGCATTGGGCAGTTCATCGGCTTGGGGTAGTACGAGGCCCCCTCCAACTCCATCGGGGGGTACATGACGTCTGCGTAGTTCTGCAGGTGCCCAGAGGTCTCGAAAAGAGCCGCCTTGGCCAGGTGCGGGGTGTAGACGAAGTCGTAGCCGGCGGCCTCGTGCTCAGCCCGCGAATAATCCTCCATGATCTTGCGGATCAACCCCCCCTTGGGGTGGAAAACCGCCAGGCCCGGGCCCAGCTCCGGCGGGAAGTGGAACAGGTCCAGCTCGGCCCCGATGCGACGATGGTCGCGCAGCTCGGCCTCCTCCAGGCGCCGCAGGTGTTTCGCCAGGGCGGCCGCTGACTCCCAGGCGGTGCCGTAGATCCGCTGGAGCTGGGGCCGGTGCTCGTCGCCCCGCCAGTAAGCCCCCGCCACCCGCATGAGCTTGAATGCCCCCAAGCGGGCGGTGGAGGGCACGTGGGGCCCCCGGCACAGGTCCACAAAGCCGGGCGTGTTGCGGTAGGCGCTGATACCGGCGTCGGGGACGGACTCGATGATCTCGGTCTTGTAGGGCTGGCCGGCGAACAGTGCCAGACCCTCCGCGCAGGTGTGCTCCTCGCGCACGAAGGGCTGGGCCTCTGCCACGATCTCGCGCATCCGGGCCTCGATCCGGGGCAGGTCCTCGTCGGTGAAGTGAGCCCCTCCCGGCAGCTCGAAGTCGTAGTAAAATCCGTCCTCTATCGCCGGGCCGATGGCGAAGCTGGCGCCCGGCCACAGGTCGAGGACCGCCTGGGCCAGCATGTGGGCGCTGGAGTGGCGCAGCACCGCCCGCCCGGCGTCGGAGTCCTCGGTGAGGATCGACACCACCGCCCCGTCGGCGAGCTCGCGCCCGAGGTCGACGGTGACCCCGTCCATCACCGCGGCCACCGCGGCCTTGGCCAGGCGCCGGCCGATGGAAGCCGCCAGGTCGGCGGCGCTGGCTCCGGCGGGCAGGGTGCGGGCGGAACCGTCGGGAAGCTTGACAGTGATCTGGTCGGACATCGCGCACCGAGCGTAACCGGGGGCGGGTCGTTACGCGGGGCAATTTCAAATTTCAAAAAGGGACTTGGGGAGTTCAGGAGATACCGAGCAGGGCGGCTGTGGTGGTGACTCCCTCGCCTCGCCCGGCGGCGGCATCAATGGCGGCCAGTGCGCCCGGGACGTCGAGGTCGTAGTCCAGGCGTGCCCGAGCCTCGGTGAGGCCGCCGGATCCCGGCCTGGCCAGGTCCCAGCGGACGAGCCGCTCCGCCGCAGCCGGCATCAGGGTGTCGTCCCAGTCCCAGCTGGCCCGATAGTGGTGATCCAGGATGGCCAGCCTGATTGCGGGGGCCTCCCAGTCTTTTAGCAAGTCGCTCACAAAGACGAGGTTGCCGAGCGATTTGGACATCTTGACCCCGGCCAGGCGGACCATGCCGACGTGCATCCAGTGCCTCACGAAGGTCACCCCGCTGGCGGCTTCGGACTGGACTGCTTCGCACTCGTGGTGGGGGAAGATCAGGTCGTCCCCCCCGCCGTGGAGGTCGATGGTGGGGCCCAGCTCCCGCATCGCCAGGGCGGAGCACTCGATGTGCCAGCCGGGACGGCCAGGACCCCAACGGGTCTCCCAAACAGGCTCGCCGGGGGCGGAGGGCTGCCACAGGACGAAGTCGAGCTGGTCGGCCTTATTGGGGTCGTCTGGGTTGCCTCCCCGCTCGGCGGCCAGCGCGAGCATCTCGGGTCGCCCGAGGTGGCTGATCCGCCCGAAGGCGGGGCTGGACGCTGCCCGGAAGTAGACCGCCCCTCCAGCTCGGTATGCATGGCCGGAGCTGAGCAGGGCATCGACCAGTGTCAGGATCTCGGGGATCGCCGAGGTGGCCCGTGGCTCGGAGTAGGGCTGGAGCAGGCCCAAAGCGCCCATGTCGGCGTCGAAGCGACCCATCTCCTCCGCGGCGAGATCCAAGAAGTGGACCCCGAGCTGCCTGGCCTTGCGCAGTATGTCGTCGTCCACATCGGTGACGTTTCGCACGCACCGGGTCTCGTGGCCCCGGTCGCGCAGGCGGCGCTGGAGGACGTCGAAAGCCAGGTATGTGGTCGCGTGGCCGAGGTGGGCCGCGTCGTAGGGGGTGATGCCGCAGGTATAGAGCGTGACGAGGTGTCCGGGGACGAAGGGGACGATCCCCTGGGCGGCGGTGTCGAACAGGCGCATCGGTGCGCGGTCGGGTCCCGTCCGGTTGGTCACCATGCTCAGTTTGCTGCAACCTCGATGCCCAGCAGCCGTATTCCCGAGCGCACCCGGTAGGCGATGTTGAGGTTCAAGATCACCGCGGTGAAGGCCTCGATCGGCCCAGCGCTCGACAGGCCACCGGCATCCAGGGGGCGCAGGCCCGGGATCCGCCCGACCAGCTCCATCGTGGCGACGATTGCATCTGGGTGGTCCGAGCAGACCAGCACGTCGCCGTCGAGGCCCGCGTCGAGCGCCCCCAGCTCCCTGGCCGGGACGTGGTGCAGGGCGCCCGCCACCATGGCGCCGGGGACCTCGGCCTGGATCGCCGCTGCCACCGAGCCGCGGGCCGGGATCAGTGCCTGGAACTCCCGGCCCACCTTGGCCAGCGCGTTGGCCATCGAGACCACCACCTTGCCTTCGAGGTGGTCCCCAACAGATCCTGCCGTTCGGGCCGCAGAGTCCCAGGGCGTGGCGACCACGACCAGGTCTGCGGTTGCCGCAGCCCGGTTGTCGGTACCCTCGATGCGCAACAGTTGATCGGGCCAGGCTGCGCTGATCTCGGCGGCTATCCCGGCAGCACGTGCCGCGTCGCGCGAGCCGATGCTCACCTCCAAGCCCACCGAGGCCAGCCGGGCCGCCAGGGCGCGTCCGGCGGACCCAGTCCCTCCGAGGATTCCCACGTGCACTTCGGCGAGGCTACAGGACGACCGCCGTCCGTCACCTTGAGTGGTCTTGGTCGGCGGTCTTGGGAGCTGGTAACCGAAGGGGTGCCGGTTCGGTCCGAGCGCCGATGGGACTCCTCGACGGCAAACGGTTGTTGATCACCGGAGTGCTCACCGACGACTCCCTGGCCTTCGGCGTGGCCAGGCTCGCCCAGGAACAGGGCGCCGAGGTCGTGCTCACCGGCGCCGGCAGGGGGGTGTCCCTCACCACACGCACGGCCCGCCGCCTGCCCGCCCGCGCAGAGGTGCTGGCCATGGACGTGACCGTGCCCGCCGAGATGGACGCCGTGGCCGAGAACCTGACCCAGCGGTGGGGATCCCTCGACGGGGTACTGCACGCCATCGCATTTGCCCCGGAGGTCTGCCTCGGGGGCAAGCTGTCGCGCGCCGAGTGGGAGGACGTGGCGCTTGCGCTGCGGGTGTCCTCCTTCTCCCTGATGGCACTCACCCGGGCGCTCAGGCCCCTGCTGGAGGCTGCCGGTCGGGCCTCGGTGGTGGGCCTGGACTTCGACGCCAGCGTGGCCTGGCCGGGCTACGACTGGATGGGGGTGGCCAAGGCAAGCCTCGAGTCCCTGACCCGCTACCTGGCCCGGGACCTCGGACCGGGCGGGACTCGGGTCAACCTGGTCGCCGCAGGGCCAGTGAGGACGGTTGCGGCACGCTCTGTGCCGGGGTTCGAGCGCTTCGAGGAGGTCTGGGACACTCGCGCCCCACTCGGCTGGGACGTGCGGGACTCATCCGCTGTGGCCCGGGCCTGCGTTGCCCTCCTGTCGGACTGGTTCCCCGCCACCACGGGAGAGATCGTGCACGTCGACGGAGGATTTCACGCGGTCGGAGCCTGAGGCGGCCCTGGTCCGAGGACCCCTAACCCGCGCGCGTACGATCCAGATCCAGAAGGCAGGCCTGGCCGGTCACCACGGGTGAGCGCGCCACCATGATCACGCCGAGGACCATGAGCACGACACCGCCCATCTCGACCCCTAGAGCGAGACCCGAAAGGCGTACGTCCTGCGAGAACAGACCAGCGCCGAGCGCGATCCCGGTCAGTGGCTCAGCGAGGGTGATGGCGGGCAGCGAGGCAGCCAGCGGTGCCATCTCGAAAGCGGTCTGGGCCAGCAGGAGCCCGACGACGGCCACCGCCACCAAGGCATACGACTCCCAGGCGCCCACCACCGCGTCGAGTCCTCTGGGGAAGATCTCGATCGTGCGCTGGGTCAGCCCGTCCTGCAGGCCGTACAGGATCCCCGCCCCGAGGGCGAGCAGGGTCGCCTCCTCTGCCAGGCTGGTCCGCTTGGCCAGGGCCACTATCGCCCCAACCACGAACACAATGGTGAGCCCGGCGATGAGCCAGTTCTCGTCTGACACCCGAGTGGCCTGGGCGGCCTGTGGGCCCGCCGCGACCACGAACATCGCCAGGCCCCCCATCAGGATCACCGCCCCTGCCCACTCCCTCAGCCTGAGCTTCTGACGAGACCAGATCGCGGCCATGGGCAGGGCGAACAGGAGGTTCGCAGCAAGCAGCGGCTCCACCACGGTCAGCTTGCCCTTGCTCAGAGCGTACGCACCGAAGAGCTGGCCGAGGACCATGACCCCGATGCCCCCCAGCCACAACGGCCGCTGAGCCAGGTCTACGAGCAATCGAAACGACAGTCGCTCGTCAGCCGGAGCACGTGCAGCTGCGTGCTGCTGCATCACGAATGCCACGGCCAAGAGGAACGCAGCAATCAGGCTGGCGCCTATCACGATCATATCGCAGCCAGCCTAGGGCGCGTCCCCCTGAGGCGGGTGGCGGCCACTAGCCTGTCGTTGTGCCAGCCAGCGAGCGCAGGGGTCGCCGGCCCGGGGCGGTTCCGGGTTTGGCGCTCGCCATGGTCCTGGCCGGCGGCGAGGGCAAGCGGCTGGCACCGCTGACCGCCGATCGCGCCAAGCCCGCCGTGCCTTTCGGGGGAAGCTACCGCCTGGTGGACTTCGTCCTGTCCAACCTGGTCAACGCAGGGTTTATGCGCATCGTGGTGCTCACCCAGTACAAGAGCCACAGCCTGGATCGCCACATCAGCCAGACCTGGCGGATGTCGTCCTTGCTGGGGAACTACGTTGCCTCGGTTCCGGCCCAGATGCGCCGGGGGCCACGCTGGTACTCGGGCTCGGCAGATGCGATCTTCCAGAACTTCAACCTGTTGTACGACGAACGGCCCTCCCATGTCCTGGTATTCGGGGCTGACCACATCTACCGGATGGACCCCCACGAGATGCTCGCCGAGCACATGGCCACCGGGGCGGACGTTACCGTCGCCGGCATCCGGGTCCCCCGCTCGGAGGCGCACGCATTCGGGGTCATCGACACCGACTCCACTGGGCGAATCACAGCATTTCTGGAAAAGCCGGCCGACCCCCCAGGGCTCGCCGACTCCCCCGAGGAGTCCTTTGCCTCCATGGGCAACTATGTGTTCAGGACCGACGCGCTGATCGAGATGGTGGCTGCCGACGCCGCCGACGAGGACAGCGCTCATGACATGGGGCGCAACATCATCCCTCCCATGGTGACCGCAGGTCAGGCCAAGGTCTACGACTTTGCCACCAACGACGTGCCCGGCGCAACCGAGCGTGACCAGGGCTACTGGCGAGACGTCGGCACCATCGACGCTTACTACGAAGCCCACATGGACCTGATCTCCGTACACCCGATCTTCAACCTGTACAACCGCCAGTGGCCGATCTACTCCTGGCACGAGCCCCTCCCCCCGGCAAAGTTTGTCTTCGACGAGGATGGTCGGCGGGGCCAGGCACTCGATTCGATGGTCTGCGCCGGCGCGTTGGTCTCCGGCGGGACAGCGAGGGGCTCGGTGCTGTCTTCGGGGGTGGTGGTGCACTCTGGGGCGTTGGTGGAGGGGTCGATCCTGATGGATGATGTCGACGTCGGGCGCGGCGCGATAGTCCGCAACGCCATCGTGGACAAGCAGGTGCGCATACCCCCCGGGGCGAGGATCGGCCTGAACTCCGAAGCCGACCGCCGCCGCTTCACCGTGTCGCCCTCCGGGGTGGTTGTGATCGGCAAGCGCCAGCCAGTGCCGCCGGAATGATTCCCGGGTGGTAGCGCAGGGTTCGGCGGGTGGGCCGGGTTCGGCGGGTGGGCGCGACCTCGGGGTAGCGCTGTTGACCAGGGAGTTCCCCCCAGAGGTCTATGGGGGGGCAGGGGTTCACGTGGCCGAGTTGGCGGCGGCACTGGCGCGTCTGGTCCAGGTCGAGGTGCACTGCTTCGGCGAGCCTCGTCCCTCGCCGCTGGTGGCAGGAACCTACCAACCCTGGGATCGGCTCGGCACCGCCACCCCTGAAGCGGGGGCGCTCGGCGTCATCTCGGTGGACCTGGCCATGGCCGCGGCGCTGGGACCACCCGACCGCCCAGGCGGGTCGCCGGACATCTGTCACAGCCACACCTGGTACGCCAACCTCGCCGGGCACCTGGCCAAGCTCAGCTGGGGCATCCCTCACGTCGCCACCACCCACAGCCTGGAGCCGCTGCGGCCCTGGAAAGTTGAACAGCTCGGCGGCGGCTACGCGGTCTCGTCCTGGTGCGAGCGGACCGCCCTGGAGGCCGCCGACGCAGTGATCGCAGTGTCGGGGGCCATGCGCGCCGACGTGCTGGCCTGCTACCCGCAGGTAAACCCGACCAGGGTGGAGGTGATCCACAACGGCATCGACACCCGGCGCTGGCGTCCCGACCCCGGCACGGACGTGCTGGAGCGCTACGGGCTGGACCCGTCCGACCCGCTGGTGGTCTTCGTGGGCCGGGTGACCAGGCAGAAGGGCCTTCCGTACCTGCTGGCCGCCGCGCCACACCTGCCCCGCAATGCCCACCTGGTGTGCTGTGCCGGAGCAGCCGACACCGCCGAACTGGCAGCCGAGGTTGCCGGGCTGGTCGAAGCCGCCAGGGCAGCCGGGGTTCGCCTCACCTGGATCGAGGGCCAAATCCCCGAGCGCGAGGTCGCCCAGATCCTGACCCACGCCACGGTGTTCGTGTGCCCGTCGGTGTACGAGCCGTTCGGCCTGGTGAACCTGGAGGCGATGGCGTGCGGGACAGCGGTGGTCGCCAGCGCAGTGGGTGGAATCCCGGAGGTGGTCGCCGACGGCGAGACCGGCCTGCTGGTGCCAGTGGAGCTAAAGGGGGAGACCCCTGCAAGTCCCGAGCGGTTTGCGGCCGACCTCGCCGAACGAGTCGGCGCGCTCGTGGCCGACCCCGACCTGGCTCAGCGCATGGGCGAGGCCGGGAGGAGCCGGGCAGTGGGCCACTTCAGCTGGACAACCGTGGCTGAGCGGACCACTTCCTTGTACCGAAAAGTGATCCAAGGGCATGAGTAGCCACATTACTTTTATGCCGTGAGCGCTGCTGGTCCGGGTCGAGCATCCACACGCGTTGCTCAGCCAGGAGCAGGGATTCTGGAGGAGTGGACTTCGCCGATCTCCGGCTTGGCTCCGGCCGCTCCGGTGGCTCCGATCAGAACCACGCCCGCGATGCAGGACAAGCTCACCAGCCGGGTGAAGACACGGGGTCTGGGCACGGTCATCCTATCGGCATCCGCTGAGCCGGACTTGAGGAACTCGGGGCCATCCCGGGGCCAGCTGTCGCGCTTTTCCACATTTTAGGTGGACAAGTGCAACAGCTGGAACTGCACGCCCCCAAACGGCCTGCCGTCACCGCCAAAAGCTCAGCCCCAGCGGTAGGAGAGCCGGCGGTAAAGGCTCGGCCAGAGAGCCGACAGAGCAATCGGGGCACCCATCCAGGCCGGGACGATCACCCTGGACCGGCCGCGGACGATGGCTGCCTCCACCGCTGCGGCGACCAGCTCAGGCGAGACCGGCTGGGGCCAGCGCCGGCCATAGGGACGGCCACGGCGCTCGAAGAAGCGGGTGGCCACCACGGAGGGGCTCACCAGCGACACCCCCACCCCGGCATCGGCCACCTCCGCCCGCAAAGCCTCGGCCAGGGTCACCAGACCGGCCTTCGCCGCCGAGTAGACCGCCTCGTGGCTCACTCCCAGGTGCCCGGCGATGGAACCCACCAGCACCAGGTGCCCCCGGCCCCGCTCCACCATCCCGGCCAGCGCGGCGCGGGCAAGGTGCACCGGTGCCACCAGGTTGACCGCCAGGATCCGGTCCAACTCGTCGGGGTCCATGTCCACGAAATCGCCGTACCAGCCGACTCCGGCGTTGCTCACCACCAGGTCCAGGGGGCGCCCCAGGGCGGCCGCGGCCTTGTCCAGAGCGGTCTCCGCAGCCCCCGGGTCACACAGGTCAGCCACCACCACCACCCCCCCGGTGCGCATGGCGAGACGTTCGAGCGCGTCACGGTCACGCCCGTGCAACGCAACCAGGGCGCCGGCGTCCGCCAACCGGACGGCGGTCGCAGCTCCGATCCCACCTGACGCCCCGGTCAGCAGGCAGGCGGCACCGGCCAGGGGGAGGCCCCCACCCACCCGGGAAGGACCGGCACCGGCCAGGGGGAGGCCCCCACCGACCCGGGGGGAACCCCCGTGCAGGTGCACGCTGCTCGACCTTGCCCCGGCCGCTCAGCCGGTCATTGCAACCCGGACCCGGGCCTCGGCCTGGGACATCGGGTCGGTGCCGGCGGTCATGGCGTCGAGGGCGGACAGGGTCGGGTAGCCATTGTCCTTCTCTTCCTGCAGCTTCGCTGCAAAGCCCCCGCTGCGGATGTCGGCCAGCGCCTGCTCGAAGGCCTCGCGCATCGCGGGAACGTCCAGGTTCATAGCCCGGAGGAATCCTCCATACGTGGCGACAAGACCGTGCGCGTTGACCGAGCGATAGAAGCCGTCCCGGGCAAAGGCCGAGAAGACCTGGGACATCTCCCCGGACATGTAGAGCTCCAGCACCAATGCCTCTGGCGGCAGGCCCGCCTCCACCCCGAGGGCAAAGGCAATCTGCAGCGCCATGCCCAGGTAGGGCCCCACCGTCTGTTCCACCATCAGGTCCAGCGTGGCCTCGTGGACGGCGCTCAGGACCAGGGCCCCGCGCTGCAGGGAACCAGCGGCCAGCGCCAGCCCGAGAAGCCGGGACAGCGCCCGGCCACTGGCGTCGCGCTCCACCGACACGTAGCTCACAAAGCCACGTCCATCCCGGACCACGCTGGTCAGCTCCTCGCCCATCATCCGCGGTGCCATCAGCAACACGTCCACCCCCTCGGGGACCTGCACCAGCCCGTAAGCCAGGCAGTAGCCCGACGCAAAGCACACTGCGGAGCCGGCCCGAAGCGACGGCGCCACCAAGCCAGCAAAGCACTCCGGGATCGCCTCGTCGGCGATGAGCAGGTAGACCAGGTCTGCCTGGGCGACTGCATCGGGGATATCCTGGACATCGAAGCCGTCTGCGATCCCCCGTTCCCGGTAGGCGTCGTCCAGGTTGCCCACCACCACGTCCAGGCCGGCCTCGTGCAGGTTGAGGGCCATGGACGCCCCGAGCAGCCCGTAACCGATCACCGCCACCCGCTGTCCGGCCAGTGCGTCGGGGTCGGCGTCGCCGACCCGGTAGAAGGTCACGCCCGGTGGTGCGCAAGGTGCGGCCGAGGGCGCTGCATCAGCCGAGGGTCGCACATCGACCGAGGGTCCTGTGTCAGCCGTCACAAGTGGCGCCATGGCTGTCAGTGCGTCCCGACTGCAGCCCGCAGCGACTGCCTCAGAGAGCCCATGGTGGCGAGAACCGCGGTCGGCTCGTAGCCGCAGTGCGCCATGCAGTTGGCGCAGCGGGGGTCCCTGCCCCGGCCGTAGCGGTCCCAGTCGGTGGTTTCGATCAGCTCCTTGTAGGTCTTGGTGTAACCGTCCGACATCAGGTAGCACGGGCGCTGCCAGCCGAAAACCGAGTAGCTGGGGATCCCCCAGGCGGTGCAGGAGAAGTCGGCCTTGCCTTCCAAGAAGTCAAGGAATATGGGCGTGTGGTTAAAGCGCCACTTCTCCCGCCGCCCGTCGGCAAAGGCCTCGCGGAACAACTTCCGGGTTTGCTCGACCCCCAAGAAGTGCTCCTGGTCCGGCGCCTTCTCGTAGGCGTAGGCGGGCGAGAGCATCATGGCGTCGACCTTGAGGTCGTCGTTCAAGAAGTCGAGCACGTCCCGCACCGTCTTTGGCGAGTCGGTGTTGAAGAAGGTCGAGTTGGTGGTCACCCGGAATCCGGCCGCCTTGGCTGCACGGATCGCGGACACCGCCTTGTCGAACACGCCTTCGCGGTCCACCGCCTGGTCGTGGCGTTCTTTGAGCCCGTCCATGTGGACCGCCCAGGAAAAGTAGGACGACGGCGTAAAGCGCTCCAGCTTGCGCTCCAGCAGCACCGCGTTGGTGCACAGGTAGACGAAGCGCTTACGCTCGATGAGCGCGCCCACTATGCCCTCGATGTCGGGGTGCAGGAGCGGCTCCCCGCCAGCGATGGACACCATCGGGGCACCAGACTCCTCTATGGCGCCGACCGCGTCCTCGATGCTCAGGCGCTGGCGAAGGATCTCGGTCGGGTACTGGATCTTCCCGCAGCCCGGACAGGCCAGGTTGCAGGAGAACAGCGGCTCAAGCTCCACGATCAGCGGGAAGCGCTTGCGGCGAGCGATCTTCTGGCGAGCCAGGTAGGCCGCCACGGTCAGGTTCTGGCGCAGGGGAACTGACACTTATTTGACCTCCTTGAATGGGACGGGTGTGGCGATCGAGATACGGGAACGGGCGGCCGACAGGGACCTGGCAGCGAGGCCCAGGCTCCGCCGGGCGCGGATCCCCGCAGGGATGGTGGCGAGCGAGGCCAACCCGGCGGCGGGGGTGTCCACCACGGCCCGCACCACCGCCACCGGCGCACCGGATCCGGCAGGCGGCCCGAACTCCACCGGCGATCCGCTGAGGCCCTGGACCAGCCAGGCCGACTCCATGTCCACCGCCAGGGCGCCGCCCAAGCCGAGCTTGGCCCGCTCGGCCCCCCGGACCAGGTGGTCGACCGACGAAACCGGGCCGAGGTGGACCACATTTCCCGCCTTGCGCAGCACTGCGGCCACCTCGGCGACAACAGCCCCCGCCACCGGGGTGCTGGTGCCGTCGGGTCCGCGGACCTCGGTGGCGACCACCAGGTCCCCTGCGGAGATGCCGGGCTGGAGGGCACCACAGAAGCCCATCACCGCGACCGCGGGTATGGGGTGGGCCACCAGGTCCGGCACCGCCGAGCACATTTTACCCAAAAAGGCCTGTGAGCGCCTCGGCCCCATGCCACTCACGCTCACCTCTGCGGTCGGGGCGCACCTGCGCACCGCGGCGGCCTCGACCCGGAGGGGGGTGAGGATGCGCAGCGGCCCGGCCGGAATCGCCGACTGGCGGGGTGCGTGAGCGTCGGTCGGGTCGCCGTTGCACCAGCGCCCGAGCGCCATCACCGGGAAGATCAGCCGGTAGAGGTGGTAGTTGATCGAGAAGTCCCAGGGAAACCCGGTGCCGGTGTATTGCGGCTCGTCCCAGGTGCCGTCGGGGCGTTGGTGCTCCGCCAACCAGGCCACCCCCCTGCGGGAAACCTCGCCGCGCTCGCCGGCCGCCAGCAGGGCGATCAGCGCCCAGGCGGTCTGCGAGGCGGTCGGCTCGCCCCGCCCCGCCCACGCCACCGGGTCGTCATAGGAGCGCAGGTCCTCACCCCAGCCGCCGCATTCTTGCTGGTGGGCGCCCAGCCAGGCCACGGCGCGGCGGATACACGGGTCGTCTCGGCCGACTCCCGCGGCCACCAGGGCGGGCACCACAGCTGCGGTCCCGTAGATGTAGTTGACCCCCCAGCGCCCGAACCACGAGCCGTCGGGCTCCTGCTCGGCCCGCAGCCAGGCCAGGCCCCGGGCGAGCCGGTCGGGGTCGTGGCCCTCCTCGGCCACCAGCATCTCGACGATGTGGGCGCTCACGTCGGCGCTCGGCGGGTCGATCACCTCGCCGAAGTCGCAGAACGGCAGCTTGGTGAGCACCGATCGGGTGTTCTCGGCGTCAAATGCGGCCCATCCCCCGCTGTCTGACTGCATCCCCTCCGCCCATCGCACCGCCCGGTCGATGGCCCCCTGCGCGCCCTGGACGCCGGGGACGCGGCGCAGCGCCAGCACCACCTCGGCGGTGTCGTCCACGTCGGGGTACAGGTCGTTCTCGAACTCGAAGGCCCAGCCGCCGGGTGCCAGCTCCGGCCGGCGGATGGCCCAGTCACCCGGCGTGCAAACCTCTTCGCCCACCAGCCAGGTGGCCGCGCTCCGCATCGCCGGGCTGTCTGGGCGGACTCCGGCGTCGGTGAGCGCGACCAACGCCAGGGCGGTGTCCCAGACCGGCGACTGGCAGGCTTCGAGGTGGCGTCCGCGCTGGTCGTGGAGGGTGAATGAGTCCAGGCCGGCCAGCCCGGCGGCCATCACCGGGTGGTTCACCGGGTACCCCTGCAGGTGCAGGGCCATGAGCGAGTAGACCCACGGCGGCTGGATGCCGCCCCAGGACCCGTCGGCCTCCTGGCGGCGCACGATCCATCGCTCTGCCGCCCGCAGGGCCAGGTGGCGTACCAGGCGGGGGCGGTGGCGGTGGTAAGCATGCAGGACCGAGTCCAGCGCCCAGAACCGCCCGGCGACCGTCGCCAGGCCGGGCCTGGGCGGTGCCGGTTCACCGGTGAGTAGCTCATCCAGGTTGAAATTGAGCCGGTGCGCCGGACGATGGGTGCCCACCACCGTCAGAGCCACCACTGTCTGTCGGGCCCAGCACGCGAAGTCGTAGACGTTGAGCGGGAACCAGGAGGGCAACCAGATGACCTCAGGTGGCAGCTCGGGCAGCGCGTCCCAGGACCACAGACCGAACAGGGCCAGCCAGATGCGAGTGAAGACCCGGCTGCGTTCTATACCTCCGGCGGAGAGGACGAAGGCGGCGGCGGCGGCCATGTGGGGGTCGGTCGGGCTGTCCCCCGCGAGGCGCAGGGCAAAGTAAGACTCGACCGTGGTGTTCAGGTCAGGTGGGCCTCCGTAGAAGGTGGCCCAGGTGCCGTCGTCGCGCTGCTGGGAGCGGATCCATGCAGCGGTCGCCGCAGTCCCGTCATCGGTGCGGATGCCCAGGAACTCCCGCAGCAGAAGGTCCTCGCAGTCCATGGTGACGTTGGTCTCCAGATCCCCCTTCCACCAGCCTTGGGCGTCCTGGAGCCCCAGCAGGTGCTCAACCGCTGCCGCCATCGTCGCCGCGGCGTCAGTGGCGGTGGCGGTGGCGGTGGCGGTGGCGGTGGCGGTGGCGGTGG
>JBOGGT010000069.1:0-13147 GCA_050744225.1 Acidimicrobiales bacterium
ATCGCCAGCGCTCATCGAGCCTCAAGCGCAACGCCCGTCCTCCCCGACAGATCCTCGCTGCCATGTGCAAGATCTTGTAACGAAACGTGTCGATCTCGCATCGCGCCAGGCCGGGATCATCGGCAAAACAGATCAGTTTGGACCAGCACACCAGGTCAGCCGCTGCGAGCACGCATTCGAGCCAGGCGTGGTTCTCTGGAGCTGCTCGACAGGGAAGATTGGCAAGTCCGGCCGCTTTGGCCTGGCGGATGCGGTCCTCGATGCGGGCGTGTTGGCGCTGGCGCAGCTCCAGTCCAGCCACCTGGCCAGGGATTACGCCCATACCAGCGTCGGTGATGAACGCAGTGTGGCGAAATCCTTCGGCGATGTCGAACAGACTGAGCTGGGCTCCGGGATGGGGACGCTCGGCTCTCACGCACAGCCGGCTGCCCTCCGGCCAGGCGGACAGCTCAACCAGGCCGGTCAGCTCGGCCACCCAGGCCCCATCTCGAAACTCATCTCCGGGCTCGATGGCAGGGAACCAACAAGACTCATCAACTTTGGTAATGGCGTCTCGGATCGCCTCGGTGATGGCGAATCCCATGGAGAACCCGACTCCAACGGCCCGACAGTGTGCCGCAAAGGCGTGGGTTGCTCCTGCGGCGTCTGCTCGAACCACCAGGCGGGGACCATGAGGGTCTCCCGGTCGGGGCCGGGCGGGCTCGGGAAGGTTGGCCAGTGCAAAATCCAGCACCGTTATATGATCTGTGGCGGTGTTCGACCCGGCGTTTCCAGGACGCACGATGCCCGCCAGCGCCTCGCCAGAGGCGATCTCTGGGCGGTCCAGGTAGCAAACCAGTGGGTGGAACCCGAAGGTGTGCTTCCAAGTAGGACGAGCCTCTTCCTTTTCGGAGTGCGCTATCAACACGGTGGCGTCGAGGTCCAGGTGCAGCTCTGCACCCAAATCGGGTCCCGCACCCGCGGCCCACGCAGCTGCGCGGGCGGTCGCCCTCCCCGCGCGCAGGGCACCAAGGTGGTCATCGCTCACGCGATCCAGCACTCTCCATGCCGTTGGGTCCGAAGCCACGGACCCGAACAGCCCCGGTTGGTCGCGCAGCGCATCCAGGTGGGCGATGTGGGTGGCTCCATCGGCGATGGCCACTGCCAGATCCGCAAGCACCTGGCCGGGTTGGTGGATCGGGGCGCCTTTGTAGGTCCCGATCAACGAGTCATCCCAGGCATCCACCAGACCGGTCTCCCGGGCCAGCTCCCGGAGCAGCTCGGCCCCGGCGTGGCTCACTACCCCGGTCCCATCGGCACTCACGATGGGCCGGCCAATCGCTGCGCTACGCTTCAGCGAACGTGATGTCCTCCTGGTCGGATGATGCAGGTGTCTAACCCCATTATCCCAGATCAGGAGGGCATTACGGTGGATTTAGAGGGCTCCCCGCCGGGATTTCAATGAATGACGGAGGTTAGTGCTCCAGTCTGTCGGCCCGTGCTTCGTTACCATGAATGACGAACCCGAGCCCGTCAAGGTTGAGAGGACATGCGACTGCCCTTGGCTCTGTGAGGTGCGAGACTGGGGAGGTGATCGACGACCTTGAACCCCAGACCCTTGAACCCGGGACCCTTACCCCGATGGACGTGTCCGGCAGGATCGACCGGCTCCGTGCCAGGTTCGACCGGGCCGGATCCGACGGGGACACCCTTGAGATCGACGGGGACGGACTCGACGGGGCCGGGATCGAGGCCTTGCTGGTCACCAGCCTGACCAACCTCCGCTACCTCACCGGGTTCAGCGGGACCGCGGGGATGCTGTTGGTCGGCCCGGACAGCGCCACGTTGTTCACCGACGGCCGTTACCGGACCCAGTCCGCCCGCCAGCTGGCCGAGGCCGGGGTGAAGGCGGAGATCGAGATAGGCCGCCCGTCCGAGCAGCGGGAGCGATTGGTCGAGGCCAGCGCCAGCTTTGCCCGGATCGGCCTGGAGGCCGAACAGGTGAGCTGGTCTACTCAGCGTTCCCTGGCCAAGGCCTTTGCCGACGACGATGTCGCGCACGAACTGGTCGCCACCGAGGGCCTGGTCGGGGCGCTGCGCCGGGTGAAGGACCCCGGCGAGTTGGAGCGCTTGCAGGTCGCCGCCGCCATCGCCGACGAAGCCCTGGCGAGGGTGCTCCACCTGCTGGTGCCCGGGGTCACCGAGGCCACCCTGGCGTCGGCCCTGGACCACCAGATGCGTGAGCTGGGCGCATCCGACCGGTCCTTCGAGACCATCGTGGCCAGCGGGCCGAACTCGGCGATGCCCCACGCACGACCCTCGGCGCGCCAGATCCAGCCGGGCGAGCTGGTGGTCATCGACTTCGGTGCGATCTTCGACGGCTACTGCTCCGACATGACCAGGACCTTCTGCATCGGCGAGCCAAGCTCGCGGGTCCTGGAGGCGGTGGTGGAGGTGGTGGCGAACGCCCAGTTGGCGGGGGTGAGCGCGGTCGTTGCAGGCGTCGAGGCGGCCGAGGTCGACCGCGCCTGCCGGGAGGTGGTGGCCGCCGCCGGCTGGGACACCTCGTTCATGCACGGCACCGGCCACGGGGTGGGCCTGGAGGTCCACGAGGCGCCGTCGGTGGGCCCCCGCTCAACCGATAAGCTCGACGAGTCTTGTGTGGTCACCGTCGAGCCGGGCGTATACCTCCCCGGCCACGGGGGGGCGCGCATAGAGGATACGGTGGTGGTGACCAGCCATGGGTGTCGAGTCCTGACCAGGGCGCCCAAGGGGCTGGTCGTGGCTCCCGCCTGAGTGTGCCGCGGGGGCGGTTGGGTCGGGAGTGGAGGCGGGACGTGGGCGGAAGGGTGAAGGATTAATTCAAACGAGAGAGGTGCGCTATGGCTGTGTCCACCAACGACCTGAGGAACGGCATGACCCTGGACCTGCCCGAGGGCCTGTTCTCGGTCGTCGAGTTCCAGCACGTCAAGCCGGGCAAGGGCGGGGCCTTCGTGCGCACCAAGCTCAAGAATGTCCGGACCGGCTCGACCCTGGACCGCACCTACCGGGCGGACGAGAAGCTGGAGCAGGCCATCGTGGAGAAGCGGGAGATGCAGCTGCTCTACCGGGACGGCGATGCCTACGTTCTCATGGACACCGAGTCCTACGAGCAGCTCCAGGTGGAGTCGGTTGCCCTGGGAGACGCTACCAACTACCTGAAGGAGGACGACTCGGTGGTGGTGCAGCTGTTCTCGGGTGAGATCGTGGGGGTCGAGCTGCCCGCCGCGGTCGAGCTGGTGGTGGCCGAGACCGAGCCGGGAGTGCAGGGAGACCGGGTCTCGGGCGCTCGGAAGCCGGCCACGCTGGAGACCGGCCTGGTGCTGCAGGTGCCGCTGTTCGTGAACCCCGGTGAGCGGATCAAGGTGGACACCCGCTCTGGTGAGTACCTCACCCGGGCCTGAGCCGTTCCCGTGAATCCCGGGGGCCGGCGCGCGGCCAGGGAGCGGGCGGTCTGCCTGCTCTACGAGGCGGAGGCCAAGGACCTGGCTCCCGCCCAGCTGCTGGCCGAATTGCCCGCGGCCCCCGAGCCCTTCGCTGCGGAGCTGGTGTCAGGCGTGGGCGAGCACGCCGATCGGATCGACGCCATGATCGGCCGCCTGGCGGTCGGCTGGTCGCTGGCCCGGATGCCCGCGGTGGACCGCAACGTGTTGCGGGTGGGGGTCTACGAGCTGTTGGCATGCTCCGAGGTGCCGACCGCGGTGGTCATCTCCGAGGCGGTCGAGCTGGCCAAGCAGTACTCCACCGAGGAGTCGGGCCGCTGGGTCAACGGCATACTCGGCGGTGCAGCATCGGAGCTGCGTCCCGCCGCGGTCGCCGGGGTCGCCGCGGTCGCCGGGGTCGCCGGTTCTGTCGGGGTCGGTGGTCCTGCTGCGCCAGGCGATCCGGATCTCTCGGGCTACCATGAGAGTGTCGCCGGCGACGTGCCGGTGCAGATCGAGGGAGGAGCGGACGCCCCATGACCAACTCTCCCCGCTACCCGGGTGAGGCGTCCATGCCCTCGTTGCCGAGGCCCGAGGTGCCGAGGACGGTCATGAACGCGGTTCGCCTCATGTACGCCGGGGCGGCAGTCAGCGCGGTGACGCTGGTGGTGGGGCTGGTGACCAGCGGCGACCTGCGGGCAACGGTACATCAGAAGTTCCCCAAGTACACTGCCGTTCAGGTGACCAACGAGGTGCACACGCTGATCGCCCAAGCGGTGATTGGGGGGCTGATCGGTGTCGGGGCATGGATCTGGATGTCTATCTATTGCCAGAAAAGTCGCAACTGGGCGCGGATCACCGGGACCGTCCTCTTCGGGATCAGCACCATCGACCTCGTCACGGCCCTTGCGCTGCGGACGCCGCTGACGCCTTTGATCCTGGCCATCCTCGTGTGGGCGATCGGGCTGGGGGCGGTCTACTTCTTGTGGCAGCGCGCCTCGACAGAGTTCTTCACCGGGCCGCGGATGCTCAGCTAGTTGATCCGGTGTTGCGCCGGGCGCCCACCATAAGCCTATGACTGGGCTATGCTATCCTCGATGGGCTATTTTTGATGGCAAGAGCGCAGGTGATGGTCCAGCTGAGCGACGAGCTGGTCGGGCTGCTCGACGAGGAGGCGGCGCGGAGGCAGGTTTCGAGGTCAGCGCTCATACGAGACGTGCTGGCCGAGCACCTGGCGAATTCGGCCGAGGCGTTGGTAACCAAACAGATCATCGAGGGCTATCAGCGCATTCCCCCCACCACCCCGGATCAGTGGGGCGACCTGGGGCAGGCTTCTGAGCGGTCGTGGCTGGAGCTTGCCCAACGCCTTGACGCCGAGGAGGCTGCGGCCGGGCTGGAGCCTTGGTAGCCCGCGGCGAGGTCTGGTGGTATGAGCACCCGGAGGCCGGTCGGCGGCCATACCTGGTGATGACCAGGACCGAGGCGATCCCCGTGCTCAACCAGGTGCTGGCAGTACCAGCGACCGGGACGATCCGTGGCATTCCCACCGAGGTTCGCCTTGACGAGGATGACGGGATGCCGAGGCCGTGCGTGCTCAGCCTGGACAACCTGACCCTGATCCGACCAGCTCTGTGCGTCGAGCTGGTCACGCGCCTGGGCGCTGGGAAGCTACGCGAGGTTTGCCTGGCGCTCGATCGAGCAACCGGCTGCTGAAGGTGCTGAACCCTTCCAGCCCGGTGGTTGCCTGGGCCAGAACCGCCGGGCTGCAGATCGTGCTGATCGCGCTGGGAGCTGCGCTGGTGGCGCGCTTGGTCCACTGGCTGGGGATGGTCTTCTCCCGGCAGGTCGAGCGGCGGGTCAAGTCTCAGTTGGCGGCGGGCCTGGTGCCCTCAGAGCAGTCCAAGCATCTCCGGCTGGTGATCCAGGCCACCGAGTGGGGCGCCGCCGCGATCGTCTACTTTGTGGCCGGCATCGTCATTCTGGTCAAGTTCCGCCTTCCCCTGGCCAGCCTGGTCGCGCCCGCCACGGTGATCGGGGTGGGTCTGGGCTTCGGCGCCCAGCGGGTGGTGCAGGACCTGCTGGCCGGGATATTCCTGTTTGCTGAGCACCAGTACGGGTTCGGTGATGTGGTGCGCATCGGTCAGGTGGGAGCCACCATCGGGGTCACCGGCACCATCGAGGAAGTGACTCTGCGGACCACCAGCCTGCGGACCCTTGCCGGCGAGCTGGTGATCATCCCCAACGGTCAGATCCCTCAGGTCACCAACCTGTCCCGGGAGTGGTCCCGGGCGGTGGTGGACATACCGCTGTCGCCCGAGGAGGACCTGGACCGGGCCACCGACGTACTGCGCAAGGTCGGCGAGGAGCTGAAGGCCGACGAGGCCTGGGCACCGCTCCTCCTGGAGGCCCCCACGGTGAGCGGGATCCAGGCGATAGAGGTGGGCTACATCCAGGTACGCATAATGGTGCGCACCAAGTCCGGGAGCCAGTGGGCGGTGGGCGTCGAGATCCGCCGCCGGGTGGTCCTGGCATTCCGGGAGGCGGGGATCACCCCGCCGACTGCAGTGTTCGGGCCTGGCGCCCCGGGAGGGGCCTGAGGTGCGGCTGCGCCCGCGCCTGCGGGCACGCCGGTCGACGGTGGTGCTGGTGGTGGCATTCTTGGGACTGGGGGTGCTCTATTTCGAGGTGCAGCCCGCCAAGCCAGCCACCACGACCACCAAGCCGGCCACCACCGTCCCCGCCTCGCCCACTACCACCGTCCCCGCCTCGCACACCTACCCCGTCCCCGCCTCGCACGCAACCACCGTCCCCGCCTCGCACTGAGAGGGTGCTCAGGTCTGGGCGGTGGGGAACCCGATGCTGTCGTCGTCGGTCATCAGGCGCTTGGCCTCCTCGACGCTCATGTCCGCTCCGGGCACGATCATGTCGGAGGAGCGCAGGTCGTCGTGTGCCAGCCTGGTCCCGGAGGTGTGGATCAACTTGACCAGCTGTTCGGTGCACTCCGCAAACCCCGCGGCGTCGTTGGCCTGAAGCGCCCGCACCAGGGCCATGTCGAGGCCGTCCAGGGCTGGGCGCACTGCAACGGGCAGCTGGTACTGATCGTCGCCCGCCACCCGCACCACGATGGTGCCTGCGCCGAGAGCGGCGGAAGCGCCTGGCGCCGACCCCGAGCCCAACTCAGCCTTCATCGCCGCGATCTGGCTGTCCACCGCCCCGGCGGATCCGAGGGCGCGCAGCTGGGCGTCGATGTCGTCGCCGGGCGCACGGCCGATGGCGATGTTGTCCAGAACGCCGCTGTCGGCGAGCTGACCCACCGCCGCGGCCCGGGCCTGCAGCTGGCCCACCTTGTCCTGGGCCCGCTCCACCATCATCGCCACGTCGCCCATCGACTCGTCGAGCCCAGTGATCCCCTCCATGGCCTTGGTGCTGGCCTGGGCCGCGGTGTACTGGGCCTTCATGGTGTCGCGCTGGACCCGGAAGGCCTCCACCTTGGCCTGGAGCTTCTGGCCGGTCAGCTCCAGCTGGGACTCCTGGGTCTTGAGCTGTTCGATCTGGGGCCCCATCGCCTCCACCTGGGTGCTCACCACCTGGGCGCGCTCCAGGGCGGTCCGGGCGAGGGCCTCCTGTCCCTGGCCCAGTGCCTGGCGGGCCTGTCCCTGAAGCTTGTCGTACTGGGCCTGCATGGTGGCCCTCTGGCCCTCCAGGCGCTTCTGGGAAGTAAGGACGTCCGCGATGCTGCGCCGTATCTGTTGGAGCTGCTCCAGCAGCTTCTGGTACGACAGGTCGAGGGCCTGGGCGGGGTTCTCGGCCTTGTCCAGGGCCGCGTTGGCCTTCTGCTGGTAGACGAGCTTGAGTCGCTTGGAGATACTCATGGGAACTCCGTTCGGTGTGCCTGAGGCTGCGCCGCACAGTCTAGGTCGGCTAGGCTTGCCATCGTATGGGCGAGGTCTCCTCCGAGCCGACCGATCTGGACATGTTGACCGCCGCGCTGCGCGCCGACGGGTCGGACAACGACACCTTCTTCGAGGTCCTTTCTGAAAAATTGAGCTCGGCGCTGGGCGAGCGAGTCTCCCTCTCACGCGGGGGCGGTTTCCGCAAGCGGGACCACCCGGTGCGTTCCATCACCGTGGAGGTCGGCGACCACACCCTGGTGGCCACCCGGGACAAGGGCCGGATCTCCTGCGTGGACCGCAAGTCAGTCCGGGGGATCGTGCTGCGCACCGACCAGCTTGATTTCGACGCCTGGCTGGCGACGCTGGCCGGCGTGCTGGCCGACGAAGCAAAGAGCAGCTCAGCCACCAGAGCCGCCCTATCCTCGCTGTTGACTTAGACGGGAGCCATTATGTCCAACACAGACCCGACCGCTGGCCTGCCCCCCGACGCGCTGAGGCGCCTGAAGGAGCTGGAAGGCTCTGGCGGCAAGCCCGGCCTTTTTACCTCGGACCTGTCGGTCAACGAGTTCCTGCTGGTGAAGGAGGCCGGGTTCAACCCGCGGGGGCTGGTGTTCGGCAGCTCGATCTACCACATCGGCCTCCAGCGCAAGACCTGGAGCAAGAACCAGGAGCTCACCCAGCTCAGCCAGGCGATGTACACCGCCCGGGAGCTGGCAATGACCCGGATGGAGGAGGAGGCCTCCGTGCTCGGCGCCGACGGGGTGGTCGGGGTGCGCCTGGATATCAACTTCTACGAGTGGGGCCAGCACTCGGCGGAGTTCATCGCCATCGGCACTGCGGTTTCGGCCGCCGACGGGCAGAGCTGGCGGGCGCCGACGGGGATGCCGTTCACCAGCGATCTGTCGGGCCAGGACTTCTGGACCCTGGTGCAAACCGGCTATATGCCGCTCGGGCTGGTGATGGGGACCTGCGTCTACCACGTGGCTCACCAGGGCCTGGGGGCCAAGATGGGCCAGGTGGGCCAGAACACCGAGATGGCGAACTTCACCCAGGCGCTCTACGAGGCGCGCGAGCTGGCCATGGAGCGCATGCAGGAGGAGGCGGAGAAGCTCGCAGCGGAGGGCATCGTCGGGGTGCAGCTGATCGAGAAGTCTCACTTCTGGGGCAGTCACGTGATCGAGTTCCTCGCCATCGGTACCGCAGTCCGACCGTTGCGGGCCGACCACGTGATCGCCCAGCCCCAGATGGTCCTCTCGTTGGACACCTGATGGCGCGGGAAAAGTTGGACATCTGATGGCGTGGGAAGGGTTGGACATCTGATGCCGCGCGAACGGCGGCCCACGGTGGCCGATCCGGGCGGGCCGGGCACCGGGCAGCCGGGCACCGACGGGCCGGGCACCGACGGGCCGGGCATCGACGGGCGGGGCGTCGGGCAGGCGGGAGTTGGTGGGCCGGGCGTTGGTGGGCCGGGCGTTGGTGGGCCGGGCGAGGGCGCCGGGATGCTGGACGACGCCGAGGCCGACGCCCGCACCTCGGCCAGCATCGAGGCACTTGAGGCGGGCGGGCTGCCCGTTTCGGCCCGGGAACGCCTGGCCGACGCCGAGCGCGCCGGGGCTGCGTGGACCAGCGACCTCTCGGTGGCCGAGTTGGCCGCGGTGCGCGGAGCGGGCTTCACCCCCCTCGGCCTGGTGATGGGCAGCTCGGTGTACCACATCGGGGCACAGTGGGGCTACGGCTACTACGGCGCCTACGGGGGCGGGTTTTCCAGCGTTTGGTACTGCCCCCACGGCTATCCCCACGAGGACATGCGCACCGGCTACAACTGGGAGCACACCCTGCACGAGCGCGGGATGGTGGCGGCCCGGGACCTGGCCATGTCCCGGCTGGGGATGGAGGCGCAGGCCCTCGGCGCCCACGGGGTGGCCGGGGTTCGCCTCAAGCTGGACCGCTCCCAGGGCCTGGCGGGGGTGATCGAGTTCACCGCGGTGGGCACGGCCATCCACCGGGTGGGAGCCCCGGCGCTGTCGTTCCCGTTCACCTCGCACCTTTCGGGCCAGGAGCTGGGCAAGCTGATGAGCACCGGCTACGTGCCCTGTGCTCTGGTCATGGGCCTGTGCGCCATCGAGGTGGACCCTGGCTGTGGCACCGAGTTCCGGATGGGGTCCTGGTCCAACACGGAGCTGCCCCAGCTGAGCGACGCCGCCAAGTCGTGCAGGGAGATCGCGGTCCAGCGCCTGGAGGCGGAGGCCTCGCGGGTCGGCGGGGACGGAGTGATCGGGGTGGACGTGGAGTTCTCAATCCACGAACTGCCGGGGGAGGCCAAGCTGCTGGAGCTGCGCGCAATCGGTACCGCGGTGCGCCGCTTCAGCGCCGGACCGCTCGAAGAGCCGCCGCTGGCGATGATGCGCCTGCGAGACCCGGCATGAGCGCCACCGGTGCCGGCGCCACGCCCGCGGACGCCGCCATCGCCTGCCTGCGTTCGGGGGTAGGCGAGCGCCACCAGGGAAGGGTCTTCTCTTCCGACCTCAGCGTGGACGAGGCGATCCTGCTCAAGGAGGTCGGCTACGAGCCCCGTGGACTGGTGATGGGCAGTGCCATCTACCACGTCGGGTACACCTTCGGGAGCATCAACCAGAACATGGAGATCAACGCCCTCTCCCAGGCGATGATCAAGGCCAGAGAGGCGGCCATGAGCCGGCTGGTCGACGATGCCCGCCGGGTGGGGGGCGACGGGGTCATCGGGGTGCGGCTCACCATCGGCATGTTCGAGCCCCGGCACCACCTGATGGAGTTCGTGGCCATCGGCACCGCGGTGGCGGCCGGGTCCGGTGCGCTGCGGCGGGGTCGCAGCCACAGCCGCCCGTTCAGCTCAGATCTGTCCGGCCAGGACTTCTACCTCCTCCAGCGAGCCGGGTACGAGCCGCTGGGGCTGGTTATGGGAGCCTGCGTCTACCACGTGGCATACCAGGGGCTGACCTCTTGGATGGGCAACCAGGCCCAGAATGTGGAGATCGAGTCGTACACCCAGGCGTTCTACGAGGCGCGGGAGCTGGCCATGGAGCGACTCCAGCAGGAGGCCATCCGCGAGGGCGCCGAAGGAGTGGTGGGGATGAGCGTGACCGAGCGCAGCCACATCTGGGGGAGCCGGGCGATCGAGTTCTTTGCCATCGGGACGGCGGTGCGCCTGGTGGCGGACGAGCACCGGATGCTCGCCCCGCGCCCGGTGGTGGCGCTCAACGACCAGGTGATCACCAGCGACCCTGGTGCCATCACCCGTCCGGCATAGCCGCGCCCGGGACATCCGCTGGAGTAAGGTAGCTGGGGTCCCCCAGAGGCCCGTTTGTCGTTTGTCGTTTGTCGTTTGTCGTTTGCAGCTTGGAGTGCGCCTTGGCCCAACTAGTCATAGATCGACGCCGAGCCCAGTCCGGGTGGCGCCAGCTGTTGCTGCATGTCGACTTGGTCCTAGTGATGTCGACCCTGATAGTCGCTTCTGTCGGGGTCCTCATGGTCTATACCGCCTCCAGGTCTCAGTACGGGCTACACTACCTGGACCGCCAGGCCTTGTTCACCGTGATAGGGGTAGGCGTGATGGTGCTAATGGCGTCGGTGGACTACCACCGCTTCGAGGACCTTGGCTACCTCGCTTACGGGGCCGTCCTGTTGGGCTTGGTCGGGGTGTTCGCGGTGGGCCACAAGGCCAAGGGCTCCACCCGGTGGTTCCAGATCGGCCCTTTCCAGCTGCAGCCGTCGGAGTTCGCCGCTCTGGCCCTGATCCTCGCCGTGGCCACCTACTGCTCGCGGCATCAGGATGAGGGGCTCAATGCACCCAGGGTGGCCTCGCTGCTGCTGATGGCCGCTGTACCCGTGGTGCTGGTCATCAAGCAGCCCGACCTTGGTTCGGCCATCGTCATGGTGATCGCCTTCGGGGCCATCCTGCTGGTGGCCGGGCTACGGCTCCGCTACCTGCTGGTTCTGGCCGCCCTGGCCGCTTTGGCGGTGTACCTGGTCCTTGGGCTCGGGATCCTGCACCACTACCAGTCCGACCGGATCCACTCCTTCCTGAATCAGAACGTGGGCAACACCGGTGCGGCCTACCAACTCCACCAGTCGAAGATCGCGATCGGCTCGGGTGGCCTCACGGGCAAGGGCATCGGCCATGGACCGCAGACCAATCTCGGCTACGTGCCCGAACAGACCACCGACTTCATATTCACCGCGGTTGGGGAACAGCTCGGGTTCCTCGGTGCGGGCGCCCTGCTCGCCATGTTGGCGGTGATCCTGTGGAGGATTACCCGCATAGCTCAGCTGGCCAGGGACACCTATGGCCGCCTGATATGTGCCGGCGTGCTGGGCCTGATCGGCTTCTCGGTCTTCCAGAACGCCGGCATGACCATGGGGATCATGCCGATCACTGGCATCCCCCTCCCCTTTGTGAGCTACGGGGGATCAGCCACCCTGGCCTTCTTCGCGGCCGTCGGCCTGAGCCTCAACGTGGGCATGCGCCGCTATACGTGAGCCGATCCTGAGTGAGCCTGCTCTCCGAGAACCAGGGGATGTGCCAGGTGGAGCTGGTCGACCTGGCAGTCGAGTTGCCCAACGTGAATCCCACCGTGGTCCTGCGCGAGCGCGGCGGACAGCGCAGGGAGTGCTGGTTCCCGATCGGCCAGGCGGACGGGGTCACCCTCTCGATGGCCTGGCGGGGCACCCCCACCCCCCGGCCCCTAACTCACGAGCTGATGGCCGACATCTTCGTCCGCTTCGGGCTGGGGCTGGACGTCGTCCGCATTACCGGGTGTGCCGGGAAGACCTTCCTGGCGGAGCTGGTGATGTCCCGGTCGGGGGAGCGCCAGGTTGTCGCCTGCCGACCGTCGGATGCCCTCGCCCTCTCTCTGAGGCGCCTCGTGCCCGTGCCCATCATGGTCGCCGAGGAGCTCATGCAGCCCGGCTCTTTGCCGCCCGACGAGGGGCTCACCGAGTTCCCCAATGCGTGGCCGTTCGACACCACTGAACCCGAGACCTGGCCCCCTGCTCCATGGGCCGTCCCTGCCCCGGCCGAACTCCACCCGGCCGATTCGGGTCCACAGCCCGACCCCGCCGAGCCCGACCCCGCCGAGCCCACCGAGCCCGACCCCGAACCTGGGCCAGTCGCCGAACCGGCCGTCCCCGCTGAGCGCGCCCACGAGCGGTCGGCCTAGGAGACTCGGTTCACCAGGCCGCGGTGATCTCGGTGGAGCCGCCGGGCCAGGCTAGGAGGAGCGCGCCACGCTCGGGGTTGGACAGCGTGAGCTCCAGGCAGGTCACACTGAAGGAGTCCTCCGAACTGGGGGACATCTTCACCAGGTCACCGTCCCGCAGCACGAACAGCTCTATTGAGCAGGTATCCGGGTCGATCACCACCAGCTCCTGAACCTCCATCTCGGCGTAGAAGCCCAACTTGTGGTATGTCTCGTCTCCCGGCGAGCGCAGCTCCACGACCAGCTCTGCCCGGCCCTCCACGCCGTGCCGGGTGCGGTTCTCCGGTCTGGAGACGACCAGGTCGGGCACCCGGTAGTCCCGCTCGGTCTGCCCGGGGCGGAACAGGCCGGTCTCGACTGAGGCGATCATTCGCCTTGCCTTGGCGAGTGGCAGGAAGGCGGCAATGATCTCTGACTCAACTCGTTGGTGGCTGTCAGAAGGCGGAGGTACCATGTGCAGCTCACCATCCCACATCTCGTCGAAGGTGTCGACGCCCATGCGGCGACGCTCCTCCAAGAGGTATTCGGGAACTTCCAGCATGACGGCGCGCACAGATCGATCCTAAGGGGGGGGTGGGGG
>JBOGGT010000070.1:0-40571 GCA_050744225.1 Acidimicrobiales bacterium
GGGCTCGCCCAGGTGCTCCTCGACGAACCGTCAAGACAGCACCGGAATGCCGGGTCAGACTGCCACCGCCGTCGAGCAATCAACGGCTGCATGAATGTGCAACTTATGCACACTCACATGCAACGGCATCAACTGTGGTGCACGCCGTTTCGATCCCCACGGGTGGATTCACCCCCGGCGCCGATTCGGTCACGGTGTCCTTGGGCACCTCGGTCTCGAGCGCGGCGCGCTTCTTCGTCGAACAAGCGGCGGTGACCGGAACGGTGACCAAGACAGCGAGCGAGGGCACGAGCCCGATCGGCTCGGTCGGGGCAGTGACCGACTCGCCCGACCTGGTCAGCGTCACCACCGTGCCCGGCGCCAGCTTCGAGTTCGACTTCACCTTCGACCAGGCCGTCAGCTCTGGTAGCGCCGCTGACTTCTACGTGTACAAGAACGACGCGCACAAGGTGGCCGGTGCCAGCATCGTCAACGTCATCGACAACAACACCGTCCTGGTCGACTTCAGTGGGAGCGGCCTCAACCAGCACAACGTCTCGAACGTCACCCTGGGAGCGGTCGACCAAGGTGCTGCGTCGAACGCGGCGACGGGGCTGGCCAACACCGTGGGAAGCGAGCTGGTCCGGCCCAGCCACTAGCCGCTTGTTGACAGGTCCTAGTGCTCCAAGTCACGTCCGAGGCCGAGGGCGACCCACACGTGGCGCGCTGGCTTGGTTATCAGGCCGAGCTCGTCCAGGAGCTGACGGGGCTTGGACACCATGTCCGCCAAGAAGGAGCGTCCCGAGGCGCTGAAGTACGGCTCCCAGAGAGTCTGATACGGCACCGCGAGGTCGCGGGCCATCTCCGGGGGCGGCAACAGCATGACGAGAGCCGCTCCCCAGAGGACGAACGGGGCGAGCAATCCGAACAGCTGGCGTGAGGTCCGAGACATGAGCGTTACCTCGTAAGCCAGGGTCGTGCGGGCAAAAGAGACGTGGCGGGCCTCGTCGGCGACGTGGGAGCGCATGACCTTGGTCAGAAGGGGCTGCTCGATGCCCTCTGCCAGGAAGCGCCGCTGGTAGCGGTCGATGGGCTCCTCACCCGTGAGGATGAGCAAGAAGAACATCGCCGGATGATGTCTTGCGGTAAACGGGATCAGGTGGCCCAGCGGCCAGCGTAGGAACCAGGCTATGCCCTTGGGCTTCACCCCGCTACGACGGATGTACTCGCTGAACATGAGGGTGTGCTGGGACTCTTCAATGATCTCGTGGTGGGCGTAGCGAGCCTCGGCCTGAGTTCCCCTGCGAGCCAGCGCCCTTCGCAGCAGACCCTGTTGCAGGAAGTTCTCGAAGTCGCAGCCGACCCGTAGCGCGGAGGCGGCCCGCCATGTACCCACCAAGGCCTGCTGGGCGGGCGGAAGTGAGCAATACCAGCTGGTGGCCGACAACGGATCGAATGAGGGGAGCCGCACACGCGTATCGTCGGGGAGGATCGCCATGTCGGGGTCATCCCAGGCAATGTCGGCGAACGCGTCCACCCCCCGCCCCACCGAGGCCCGGGAGAGCCGCTCGACGCGGGCGGTAGTTGTCACACCGGGCGGAACCGTCCTGGCTTGGCGGAAGGCAGCTCTTGCCATCCCCCCATGTTTAGCACAGAGACGTTCATTGTGCCCTCCGCCTTACAGAGACTATGCTGATGATCGTGAGTGTCTTTGAGGACCTGGCACGCGAGCTAGAGCAGGATCCGGCCAAGTGCGAGGCCCTTCGTGCCCTGCTGCTCAGCAAGGAGTTGCTGGCACTTCCGGCGACCGTCGCAGCGCTGGTGGCGGAGGTCGCCGAGCTGGCCAAGTCAATGCGCGAGGCCCTCCTGCGCCTGGATCACCTGGAAGCGGACGTGGCGACCCTGAAGAGCGACGTGGGAAGCCTGAAAGGCTCCGACTTGGAGCGGCGCTGGGAACGAAACCTGCCCTCATACTTGGGATCCCATTTCCGGCGCCTTCGGGTCCTTGGTTCTGCTCAGCTCAGCGATTTGCTCGAAGATGGGATCGAGGCCGGACTGGTCCTGCCTGGTGAGGCCGACGACGCCAGGCTGGCCGACGTCATCGGGCGGGGTCGGCGGTCGGACGGGACCGAGGTATACCTGGTGGTCGAGGTCTCGGTGGTGGTGGATCGCAACGACATCGAGCGAGCCCGGCGTCGGTCGGGGATACTGGCGCGAGCCACGGGGAGCATCTGTGTGGGGGTGGGCGCAGGTGAGCGAGCGACCGAGGGCGCAGCAGGTGCTGCCGACGAACACGGCGTGATGCTCGTTGTCGTGGATCAGGAGGCAGCGTAGATCGAACGAGCGTCCGTTCCGGGTCCCGCCCTGTGGCTAGGCTAGGGCATACAACCTCGTTCCGCCCTCCCTCCAGCTAGTGGCGTCGCGAACGTAGTTCCCATCGCGCCATCGCGCCGGCCAGTGGCATCATGCTGGCGACCAGCCACGGCCTGTTCCACGTGACTTCGCGACGGGGAGGTCAAAGGTATATAGTCACTGCTGCTATAGCCAAAGACACGGGTTGGTGCCCGATGTCAGTAGCGATCAAGGGCTGACTGGGAGGGACTGAGAAGCATGAATTGGTCGACTCGGTTTTGGGGTGTATGTCTGGGTGCTACGGTAGTGCTGACCTTGGCGCCGCTCTCATACGCATGGGCCTGCATCGGGGTGGTATCGCTAACCACCTCCAACTCCAGCGTATCACCAGGAGGCACGCTGATGCTTCTCGGCAAGGACTTCGTCCCCACTGCCCCGGTGGAGATCCACCTCGACTCCGTCACCAACAAGGTGATCGCCACCGTCCCGTCCAGTGCGCAGCAGGGTCACTCCTCGATGACCAGCACCTTCGCGGTACCCGTTTCGATCCCAGCGACGACGACGGCTGGGTCCCACATCCTGGTGGCCACCCAAAACGCGCACCAGATGAACGGCGGGAATCCAGCCAGGGCGCTTATCTATGTGGGTGCTAATCCTGTGGGGGCTCAGTCCGGCGCGGCGGGCCGCCCCGTCGGCCTGATCGTCGGCCCGCAGCTCGGGACCGCGGACCTGGCCCTCATCTCCCTGGGTGTTGCGGTTGGAGGGCTGTTGGTGGCTGGGTCGCTCAGCCTGTTCGCCCGTCGCCGCCATGGCCTGGTCAAGCCAGAATAGGCCTTGGACATAGGGTCTCCGGGGCGTCTTGCTCCGGCTAGATACGAGCGGCTCGATACGAGCGTCCGTGTCTTTGGTTCCACAAGCAACTCTGACCTAAGCAAAGGGGCAAGCTGATGCATCGACGCAACTTTCTAGTGACCGTCCCGAGCGCGTTGCTGGCAGCAAGCATGACGGTGGGCTCTGTCGCCCTGTGGCCGGTGGCCACGTCTGCTGCAAGTTCGCCCGACTTCGTCCCACGGGCAGAATTTGTCAGCCCCAACATCCAGCGCTTGACGGCCGCTGTCCGTATGACGAAGGACAGCAACGCGGCCGGTCGCGCTTTCACCAGCCCCGCATCAATGCTGGTCGATCCCGCCAATCCCAGGATCATAGTGGCGGCTACTGCCCAGCTGCGAACCAAGGTCTGCTACTTGGTGCGCTCGACCGACGCCGGGAGCACCTGGCACATCCTCGACGCGCTGCCAGGCCCGGCATCATACCCCTATTGCACCAGCGGAAATGCCGGAGTCGCGATCGCTTCCCTGGCATGGGGCCGGCACAATACCTTGTATTACGCCCGGCTCGGATACGGAGCCAACGAAGGGGGCCGAAAGAACGGCCACGCCAGCATCGTGCTGGCTCGTTCCACCAACTTGGGGGACTCATTCTCGACCACACTGGTGGACAATAACCGGGGCAAGACCGGTGTGTCGGCACCCAGCGACGACGGAGTGTGCGGGTTGGCCGTGGACACCTCCGGCTCAAGCGACGTCGTGTATGTCGGCTTCGTCCAGAGCTTCCCGAATGCCCCAAAGGGCTCACCACTGCAAGATGGCAAGGTCGAAGTAGCCGTCTCGGCTGACGGCGGGGCCAGCTTCAGCCCCGGGGTCAGCCTCGATGCCTTCAACCACCTGACACAGGTTCTCGCAAAAAAGTCCTATCCATTGATCATGAAGACCTTCTTCGGTGCTCCGTTCATCGCGGCGCACGACGGAGTGGTCGAGGTTGTGGACTCGGCGGTGACTCCGAGCACCGACTCACCCCCCGGGAGCAGCTATTACCCGCTGCCACCGCTGGTGGCCCGATCGACGGACCGGGGTCGTACCTGGTCAGTAAAGGCCCTCGGTCCCCCCGTCTTCACCGCGACTGGTGCTCAAACGGCGATGGGTTGGACCTCCAAAGGCGGTCCGCACGGGACCTTCTTGGCCGCCTACTCAGCTACGCCGGCCACGTCGGCCACCTCGGGCTGGGAGGACGTGGTGCTGCAACGCTCCACGGACGAGGGGGTCACCTGGAGCGCGCCGGTGGTCATAAACGACGATCCACCACAGGCCCTCTACACGAGCTTCTACCCCGAGATGGGTATCGCGCCCGATGGGCGAGTCGACGTTGTCTTCGAGGACAACCGCAAGCAGGCCAACGACCACTTTTTGGTGGGTTACACCTACTCGCTTGACGGTGGCCTCACCTGGTCTCACAACGTCCAGGTCACCGACCAGCCCATCAACTTCCAGCTAGGGGTGAGCTATAACGGCGACATCCGCCAGCCGCCGGGGGTCGCCTCCGCGGATGCGTACGCGGCCATCGGCTGGGCCGACGCGCGCCTCGGCGATGTCGTCAACCAGAACCAGGACGACTTTGTTGCCATGGCCCAGCTTGCCCCGCTGGCCCCCGCGAGCTCGGGTGTGCTGTACCTGTTGGTCGCCATCTTTGGCGGCTTGATAGCAGCTGCTGCCATCGTCATCTTGTTGCTTGTGGTACGGCCGCGTCGCTCCACCAAGAGCGGTTAGGCAGGGAGCTTCACCGTCACCGTGCCGGCGGCCCCCTGAACGTACACCGTGCAGCTGTCGCCCTTGGCGAGCACGTAGTAGTTCATGGGGATGTGCTTGTCGTAGAGGTTGCCGAAGCCGAACACCAGCGCTGTGGGGCTCCACGAGTCGACCACCAGGCCGACGCAGTCGAACTGGCCACCCGCGTTCTCGCCGGCGATAAAGCCGCTCTTGGTGTTGGGGTCCTTGAAGAACAGCTTGTTCCCGTAGAGGTAGCCATCTCCTGCTTCAGGCGCCGAGGGGCAGCCGGCCTGGCCCTGGGGCGCACTCGCCGGGTTGGGAGCCGGGCGGGAGCCGAATCCCGTGCCCTTCACCGTCACCTGGGGAGCCGCGATCGTCCCGGTGAGGGTGACCGAGGCGACCTTCGCGCCAGTCTTGGGCAGGGAGTTCGTGCCGCTCATGTTCGACCCGCTCATCCCGCTCATGGTGGTGGTAGTCGCAATAGAAGTAGTGGTGGGCGTCGTGGTGGCCGTCCCGCCCCTACTACCCGCGGTGGCAGTGGGCGTGGCCCCACACGCCCCCAGCGCAAGCGTGGCGAGTGCACTGGCGCTGGCGATCACAGGCAAGGCCCTGGATAGCCTCATCTCCAGCTGTCCCCTCAGCCGGACAGAGCTGCGGTGCCCGTGGAGCTTGCACCGCGTACGTACAGCTTGAAGGTGTCCCCGTTGCTCAGCACGTAGTAGTTCATGGGGAGGTTCTTGTTGTACAGGTTGCCGAAGCCGAACACCACTTTGGTGGGGCTCCACGAGCTGATTATCAACCCCACGCAGTCGAACTGGCCGTTGCTTCCAGGGGTGTACTGGCCTGCGTTCCAGTTCTTGAAGCTGCCCGTCTTGGCGTGGGTGTTCGAGAAGAACAGGGTCATCCCGTTGAACAGGTTCCCATCCCCCGAAGCAGGTGCGGAGGGACACCCCTGCTGGCCCTGCGGCACGGGACCCGGCGAGGGCTCGGAGCCGAACCCGGTCCCGGCCACCGTTATCACCGGGGCGGCCACGGTCCCGGTGACGGTTGCCGATGTGATGCTCGCGGAACTCTTGGCAGCCGTGGTGGTGGTCGTCGAGCCGGTGGTGGTGGTCGTCGAGCCGGTGGTGGTGGTCGTGCCGCACGCAGCGAGGCCCAAGAGCCCAGCCAAGCCCAAGCCGAGCCAGGTAGCCCCGCGCAGGAGGGAAGCTGTCACGAGGGGAACCTTGCCGAAGATCCGGCGCCGATCGGCTCTCGCTCCTCAGCGACTGGGTCAGATCCTGTGCCGGCTTGCGGACCCGATGACCCGGTCAGCAGCAGGGCGTCGGACCCGGTGGCCCCGGGGGGGACCTGGGCTCGGGCGACGAGGCTGGCAGGCTCGACACCAGCCGGGAGGTCCCCGGAGCGCCGGCGGCGCACCAGGACCAGGCCCACCGCCACCAGAGCCAGCGCGCCGAACAGCGACACCAGCGTCAGCAGCCAGGTGGCCGGCCCGCCGGCCGTGCTGGGCAGACCTTGAGCCGCAGGGGTCGCGGCCGCTGGCGCATGTGGAGACGCGGCCGAGGCGGCCGGCGGCGGTGCCGGTGAGCTCACCTCGAACAGCGCTCCAGCCCCCGTCCCGAGGTTCGGCTTTGCAGGCTGGCCGGTCGAGATCACGTACTCCCCGGGCTTTGCAGTTGCCGGCACCTTGACTGTGGTGATGAAGTGCCCGCTCGCGCTCGGCATGACGCTGGTAAGAACCGGCCCCTGGGCGGTGCCCGACGCAGGGCTCCACCGCACGACGACCGGGACTTTTGCCGTGAAGCCAGCACCGTTGAGGATCACCGGCGCCCCCGCGATGGCCGAGGTCCTGCTCACCGCCAGCGTCGACAGGGCGGTGCAAGCGTAAGCCGCGCCCACGCTGAGCGCGATGACCACGACCGTGGCCGATGCACCCATGACCACTGCGAACCTTCGATGCCCACTTCTCATCCTGTCCCCTCCTGACACCGGTGGCGAGAGCGCTCCCTGGTCCCTACATGCTATCCGACTAGAGTCCGGCCGTCAAGTGGAACGAGCTGACCGACCGACCCTTCCGACCAGCAATTTTCAGTTAGGAGTTGACTGCCATTCGCACACACTGTAATCTTTGCCAATACCCCACAGTCGGTGTGTGGGGTCACAAGGGGGAGTGGTGTTCGTGGGGGACATTTTGGGTGAATATGACAGCGTCAGCCACGCTGCCGGGTTCGCCCCTGAGCTGGGGACGGCGCGAAGCCGGTCCGAGCGCTGCGCCAGCACTGGCCGGCGCAGCCGGCGAGCCAGGGGCACCTCTCGCCTGCTCATCGGGTTCGCCGCCGCCGGGTTACTCCTGTCCCCGGCATCGGCCGCCCCCGCGGCAGCGGCCGCCCCCGCGGCATCGGCCGCCCCCGCGGCATCGGCCGCCCGAGCAACAGCGGCGCCGGCAGCGCCAGCGTTCAACCCGGTGGTCCAAGCAGCCCGCCAGGTGACCACCTCGACCAACCCCACACGACTCTTCACCGACCCTCAGGTCACGGTGGACCCCAATAATCCCGACAGCGTGGTCGTGGCGGTCGGAGACTTCCGAAACGGCGGGTGCGGCATCTACGTCTCCAACGACGGCGGCCTGGCATTCTCGCAGGGAGCAGCCAACCTGCTCCCCTCGGGAATGCAGTACTGCTCGGACCTCTACAATAACAGCACCTACATCTCACCCGCCTTCGCTCCCGACGGGACCCTGTACGTGGCCATGAATGGTACGTCGCTCGCTGCGGGATACCCGCGAGGCGCCGAGACCCCTCTGGTGGTGCGCACCACGGACCTGGGCCTGACCCACCAGACCTCGGTCGTAGCCAGGCCGCAGCCGGTCAAGGTGGGTTCGGCAACAGTCACCCAGGACTACCACTCCGCCAACCTGGTGGTCGATCCGACCAATGCCAAGCGCGTCTACGTGGGTTGGGAGCTGCGCACCACCAGCCCGCCAGGCGCAAGCCGCAGCTTTCACTCCCCGCCCGTGCAGACCGAGGTGGCGGTCTCCGACGACGGCGGAACCAGCTGGGGTGCTCCGGTCGACGTGACCAAGGTGGCTACGGGCCTGTCCCTTTACGGGTCGGGAGCGCCGAGCATCGTGGTCAGCCCCGATGGTACGGTCCGCGCCTTTGCCGAGGAGTCGCCCAAGTTCTCCTCTAGCGGACCCAGGCCGGTGGACCGGTTCCTCGAGTTCACCTCCACCGACCACGGGGTCCACTGGAGCGCCAGCGTGGTCCCCAACGATGCTGGCTCGGCGTTTGTCGACCCGCCGGTGGCCGCGGTCGACCCCACCAGAGGCGAGCTGTACGTGGTCTGGAACCAGGACGGAGCCACGGCGAAGACCAAGTCCACCATCTACGTGGCCGACTCCACAGACGGCGGCAATGCCTGGAGCACACCAAAGGACCTGGTTGACCCGGCTGCCCACGCCCGTTCGGATGCGTACACCCCCGGCATCAGCATCGCCCCCGACGGGCGGGTGGACGTTGCGTGGCCGGACTTTCGCAACGATCCGACCAACACCACCTCGATCTTTGCCGGAGGCATGAGCGCGGCGCCGGGTAACACCATCGAGCGGTTCTTCGACATCTACGGTTCGTCCTCGAGTGACGGGGGCAAGATCTGGTCAACCGACTACCGGATATCAGACCGCTCCATCGACGCGTTGTACGGGGCGACGTTCTACGACCGGCTGTTCGGGCCGATAGGGATGGCTTCAACCGACAAAGCCCTGTACGTGACCTGGGCCGACAGCCGTGCGAGCAAGGACATCGGCGCCGTCGACGACGCGTACTTCACCCGGGTCGAGATGAGCCCCACGGCTTTGGTCTCGGCCACCGGTGCCGCTGGCGCTGGATCCTCGGGTTCCGACGCCATGTGGGCGGGCATCGGCGCAGGGGGGATCCTCATCCTGGTGGGCGCCGGCCTACTGGTGGTCGCCCGGAGGCGTCGCCCCGCTGGCGCCTGAGCCCTCCAGGGGCGCGTCACCGGTCCGGCGCGCACTGCGGGCGCCGGGATTCAGGCGCCTGTTCATCTCCCAGACCCTCAGCCGTTGGGGGAGCACCTTCACCTCCGTTGCGGTGGTCGTGGCGGTGTTGCGCCTGAGTGGCTCCGGCTTGGACGTGGCTGGGGTCGTCGGATTCGAGGTGGCGCCGGTGCTGGTGCTCGGACTGTTCGCCGGGGCGGTGGTCGACCGGGTATCGCGCAAGGCGGTGATGGTTACCGCTGATTTGGGCCGAGCCGGCCTGCTCGGCCTGCTGGCGGCTTTTCCCCGCCACGTGTGGGTGCTGTACGCGGTCGCGGCCGGTTCGTCGATGCTCGGCGTGTTTTTCAACCCGGCTGCTTCCAGCTCGGTCCCGACCCTGGTCGGGACCGAGGACCTCGTGGGGGCCAACTCCGCCCTATGGTCAGCTGCTGTGCTATCCCAGGTGGCCCTGGCCCCGGCTGCGGGGGGACTGGTCGCACTGGCCGGGCCCGCCCCGGCGTTTGGTATAGATTCGTGCTCCTTTGCGATCTCGGCGGCCATGTTGTCGGGCCTTGGCCTGCCGCGGCGCCCGCCGCCGGTACGGGTCAGTCTCCTAACTGAGCTGGCCGGCGGGCTGGCCGTCATCAGGTCCAGCAGGTTGCTCACCACTCTGGCCCTGGCGCAGGGCCTGGCGGCTCTATCCGCAGGCGCGACATCTGCCCTGCTTGTCGTGCTGGCCAGCCGGCACCTCCAGGTGGGTGCGGGGGGCTTCGGGCTCCTGCTCGGGGCGATCGGAGTGGGGGCGGCGGTCGGGCCAATCGTCCTCCAGCGGGTCGTGACCGAGGTTCGACGACCCCGGTTCATCTTCGGCCCTTACCTGCTGCGAGGCTTGGTGGACCTGGTCCTGGCAGCCACTTCAAGCTTCGGAGTGGCCCTGGCGGCCCTGGCCGCCTACGGGGTCGGCACCTCGACCGGCAACGTGGCTTACCAGAGCACCCTCCAGTCTCGGGTACCCGATGGGTCGCGCGGCCGAGTGTTCGCGGCGTACGACGTGATCTGGGCTTGTGGGCGGCTGGTGTCGATCGGTGCCGGCGGGGCACTGGCGGACGCCGTGGGTATCGCTTCGGTTTACGCGCTGGGTGGCGCTCTCTTGCTGGTCGCCGGGCTCTTGGGGCTCGCACGAGGGTGGCCACCAGCTTCCGAGCGAGCTTGTGGTGGAAGCCTCTGCGCTGGTTGGCCACCTTGCGATGACCGGTCGCCAGGGTGCTCCGGGTAGCTCGGCGCTTGGCAGGGCCTCGCCTGCTCAACCCGCATCGGCGCTTGGCAGGGCCTCGCCTGCTCAACCCGCAGTTGCAGTTCGGATGTCGGCCAGGAACGTAGACGATGACAGATCCAGGTACGCAAGACCAGCTACTCGTCGGAATGAGCGGTCGGCTGAGACCAATCCCCATTCCCGAGTGAGGGCGGTTGCGGCCAGCACGGCATCTAAGGGTCCCAGATCGTCTATGTCCTCGAATAGGCGCAGCCCCGAGACAAGCTCATCCTCTTCGGGCCGCGCCAGAGGCGACAGGGCCACGGCATAATCTCTCGCCCGTGCGGCCGCCTCCCCGCGCGGTCGACGTCGAGACCGGACATGAGCGAACTCCTGAACGACCTCAACGGTTGTGCAGGCCCTCACGAGACCGTCCCGGATCAGCTCCAGGAGCGCACGAGATGGTGCACGTAACGGGTGCTCCGCTCCGACCGCGTATACAAGGACTGTCGTGTCGAGAATAATCATGCGTTGTGATGGCTTCGGATCGCTTCTAGCTCATCACGAAGCTCCCGGGGCTCGGGGACATCCATCGGCTCGGCAGCCAGGATCGCCTGCAAAGCCGCTCGACGTTGATCCGCGTCCCCTGGGAATCGCTCATCGATTGCCTCCCGCACCAGCGCACCGAGAGACACGCCCCGTCGGCCGGCCTCGCGTTCGAGGCGGACCCACCGGTCCTCATCGATGAGCACCTGAAGACGACGGTCAAACATGCTCATACATTAGCAGGTCTTGCGCCGCTTGGTTCGCCCTGCCCGGAGCGCTCGGCATCCGGGACTTAGGACGATCATGCGTTCGCCTGGGAGGAGTGGGACGGCGACACCTGCACACAACGCGGCCAGGTCGGGGCGGCGCTTGGACACTTTCAGTACGGACTGCTAGGGTCAGTGCGATGAGCAGATACGGAGGATGCGTGAGACAGGCCTTTCGCCGGCCGGCTGCACTCGTGCTCGGGCTGGTAGCCGCTGCGGGCGGCCTGGCGGCCTGCGGCGCCAAGAGCGCGAGCCCGGCGGGCGCCAATGGCACTAACCCCACGACCGCAGCGGTGACCAGCCAGTGCGTGCCAGGACCCGCAATCACCCAGACGGTCAGCACGCCCCACTATGTCATGGTCCTTGATGCAGGGTCGCCGGAGGTTATGTACACACAGGCCTACGTGGCCGCCCACCACACCACCAATGGAGAGGTGATGATCAGCGGCCACATGACCATGGTGCCGGGACGCTCCATGGGAGGCATGTCCATGGGGCCATCCTCGACTGGGTCGGGCATGGCGGGCATGGCGGGCATGGCGGGCATGAGCGGCTCCTCGACAGGCGCGAGCGCACCGGCGATACCCGCCAGCTCGTACCGTCACCTGGAGATCCACATCTGCTCTCGCAGTACCGGCAAGGTGCTTTCGGGGCTCAATCCGACCATCGACGTGGTCGACAACACCGCTCACGACATGTCCACCCTGGTCCCCGTCTCGGTCATGGAGGGGATCAACCAACCATTGGACCTCCACTACGGCAACAACGTGGTCATGCCTCCCGGACGGACCTTCACCGTGACTGTCAGGGAGGGTAGCGACACGGCCACCTTCCACGTCTCGCGCCCTCCGACCTAGAGCTGGTATCGGTGTAGGTTTGCCGGGTGATCGTGCTGAGCGTCCTCGACGAATCTCCCGTTCCCGCTGGCTCCAGCGCGAGCGAGGCGCTGCGTGCCACGCTGAGCCTGGCAAAGGCCACCGAAGCCCTGGGCTACCGGCGCTACTGGCTGGCCGAGCACCACAACACCGCATCGATCGCCGGCACCTCGCCCGAGGTCCTGGTGGCCCACGTCGCCTCCCACACCACGACGATCAGGGTCGGAGCGGGCGGGGTCCTCCTTCCCTACTACAGCCCGCTGCACGTGGCGGAGGCCTTCCGTACCCTGCACACCTTGTTCCCCGACCGCGTGGACCTGGGCCTCGGGCGTGCTGCGGGCGCTGACGTCCATGCGGCGGCGGCGTTGCTCCAGGGCCGACCCGAGGCGTCGACAGAGGAGCATCGCCAGCGGGTGGCCGAGGTGGCGGCCCTGGTCAACGGCGGTGCTCTGGGGGGAGGTCCGTCAACCAACGGCAACGCCAGGGTAACGGTGAGGGCCATGCCCGGACAGCCAGCCGTCCCCGGTCCAGCCGTCCCCGGTCCAGCCGTCCCCGGTCCAGCCGTCCCCGGCCCAGCCGTCCCCGGTCCAGCCGTCCCCGGCCCAGCCGTCCCCGGTCCAGCCGTCCCCGGCCCAGGGCCCCAGGTCTGGGTCCTCGGGTCCAGCAGCGACGGTGCTGGTTTGGCCGCGGAGCTGGGACTGCCGTTCTGCTTTGCCCATTTCGTTTCTCCTGCGTTCGGCTCTCAGGTCATGGAGCTCTACCGACGCAGCTTCCAGCCTTCGGCCGAACACCCCTCCCCGGTGGCCGCAGTGGCGGTGTCGGCGTTGTGTGCAGAGACCGCTGAGCTGGCCGAGCGCCTGGCCACCAGCCAGGCGATCTGGAGACTGCGACCAGAGGGCGGCGAGCGCGGTCCGCTGCTGTCTCCCGAGGAAGCTGGCGCTTACCCCCTCAGCGACCTAGAACGGCTTCTGATCGACCAGGACGCGGCAAAGTCCTTCGTCGGGACTGCTTCACAGGTGAGTGGTCGCTTGGCGGCTCTGGCCGACGCCTTCGGGGTAGCTGAACTGGTGGTACGTACCGTGTGCCATGACCCAGTGCAGCGCTTGCGCTCCTACGAGCTACTCGCCGCGGCGTTTGCCGCCGGACCCGGCGCCTAACCCAGCCCGGCACCGCCTTGCCGCCGGGTCCGGCGCCTAACCCAGCCCGGCACCGCCTTGCCGCCGGGTCCGGCGCTAGCGCGGTTCGGCACCGCCGAACCCGGCCAGCTCGTCGTCGAAGACCTTCCCGAGGTCCCGGAGGAAGTCCAGCGAGCGAGCGGCCTCGTCTTCGTCGATCTTGGCCATCGCGAAGCCCACGTGGATCAGCACCCACTCCCCGATGGCGAGGCCCCCCGGATCACCCTGGACCAACCCGACGTTGACCGCACGGCGCACGCCCTCCACCGACACCACTGCCGTGTGGTTGTCGGGGGTCATCTCGATAACCTGGCCCGGGATCCCAAGGCACATCTCAGCCACCCCCCACTGCGCTCGCCAGGACCGGCTCCGGGGCGCCGACACCTGGCGAGCCGACGACGCTGAGCGCCGCCGGTCCGCTACCGCCGAGAATCGCCGCCAAGCGCCGGATAGCGGCCACGGCCGGGCCGCAGGGGGCAGCGTCCAGCAGGGGGACCCGCGCCCGGTCGGCGTCTACCACCTCGTCGCTCCAGGGTACCTCGGCCATCAGCTCTAGGTCGTGGCGGTCGCAGAACGCAGCCACCGCCTCGGAGTCGGCGGGGGAGCGGACCTTGTTGACCACCACCGCCACCCGGGGTATGGGCAGCTCTGCGGCCAGGTCGGCCAAGCGCCTCACTGCCTCCAGCGCCCGGTAGTAGGGCTCGGCCACCAGCAGTAGCGTGTCCACATAGCGAGCCGTGCCGCGGCTCAGGTGCTCGGGGGACGCTTCCAGGTCCACCACGATGGTGGCATCTTGGAGGGCCCCGAGGTCTGCGAGCAGGGCGCTGACCGTGGCGTGGGCGGAGCAGAGGCACCCCTGCTCGGCGTGGTCCGGCGCCCCCATGACCAGCAGGCGCACCCCGTCGGGGCCGGTGCTGGCGTGCCCGGCGAGCACCTCGTCAACAGGTGAGGACAGCGCCCGCCCGACGTCGAGGCGGCGGTTCACCAGGCTGGCAGGAAGGAACTCCGAGATCATCGCCCCCGCCTCGATCCCCAGGGCTATGGCCAGGTTGGGGTTGCTGTCGGCGTCGATGGCCACTGCCGGCGCTCCGGCCCGTGCCGCCAGGCGGGTGAGGGTGGCCGAGATGGTGGTCTTGCCCGCCCCACCCTTGCCGGCCACCGCGACCCTCATCGCAGCGCCCGTCCTGTCCTGGCTGCATAGCGGGCGAGCAGGGCGGCTATCTGGTCGCCCACCTCTTCCAGGCCGGCGGCCCACTCCTCGGCGGCTTGCTCGCCCTCCACGCTGAGCAGGTAGGTGCGCCTGGGCGGACCCGCCTGGGAGGGCTCCCACCAGGAGGTGACCAGGCCGTCCTCCTCCATCGAGCGCAGGCAGCGGTAGAGCCCGCCGGCCTCGGCGCCCGCCAGGCCAGCTCCGCGGACCTGCTCGAGCAGGTCGTAGCCGTGGGCGGAGCCTTCAGCCAGCAAGATGAGCAGGCAGGCCCTCTGGTATGCGCGGGGCAGGTTGCCCCGCCGGTCGTCGGAGGAGGTGCTCACAGGTGGTCCTTTCCATGCGAGTCGTGCAGAGTGGCTAGACCGTGGTCGTGTCCGTCACCCGCGGCGAGGCGCGCCCGCTGGCAGGCGTCGGCCTCGTCGGGCGAGGCGTGGCACCAGCAGTCTGCGCTGCACTCGCCGTGGGTTGGGCGGGTGAGCTCGGAGAAGGAAAGGGCGAACTCGACGGCCCCCTGCTCCAGCCCCATCGCCGAGAGGGTGAACCAGTCGCCGTCCTGGCTCAGGTAGCCCTCCTCCACCAGGCGGTGCAGGAAAGTGACCCCCATGGCGGCGTCGACCCCCAAGAACCGCTCAATCATGGGCGCGTCCACCAGGTCCCCGAAGCCCTCGCCTCTGAGCCAGTACATGACCTGCAGGATCTCGCTGCGCCAGTACATCGCACGCAGGGCGTCCGATTTGGGGGGATGGAGTTCGTCCTCACTGAGCACGCGCTGGTCGATGGACATCGGCTACCTCCCTTTCAAAGTGTCGAGCGTCGGTTGCCCGTTTCGTAGTTTAGGCAGTCACTCGAGCCGAGGTAACTGTAGTATACATCTACCATGGCAAGGTGCCGTCCGAGCCTTGCGGGAGCCACTGCTCGCCGACCGCGGCGGCTCGCAGGGAGGCGAAAGCGGCCTCGATGTCGTTGCCCCACAGGTTCCAGCTGGATAGCCGCAGCCCGAGGACCTGCATTGCCACGGGCGCCGCGAGGAGGGTCTCCTCGTCCAAAAGGTCCATGCCTGCCTCTGACAGCGCCGAGGCCACCGGCGCGGCGTGCGCCTCCAATCCCTCGGGCAGGTCCGTCCGGGCAAGGTAGGTGCCCGGGCAGAGACGGAGCGCGGCGGGGACGTCCCCGTCCAGCATCAGCACATCTCCCTCGATGTGGAATAGCGCTGAGTGAGCCGGGATCGGCGACCCGCTTGCGAACCCCTCCAGCACGACGGAGTCGGGCGCAAGGTGCCCCAAGGGCACCCCGTACGGCGGGAGCGGGGCTGCCCAAGGGGCGCTGTCGTCAGACATCGGGGACAAGCGGGCTTCGCGAGGGCAAGGCCCGCTCAGCGGCCGATGGTCTGAGCGATGTCGGCCGAGCGGGACAGGCCCGCGGCGGCCCTGGTGAGGTTGGCATTGATCACGTCCGCAGCGGGACCGATCACCGCGCACTGTGTCTCCACCGCGCGCACCCCGAAGGTGATCTTGCCGAGAGTGGCCGAGATGCTGTTGAGCTGGCGGGAGATGCGGTTGAGGAAGTACACCAGCACCAGCACCAACGCGACTATGTCCACCAAGGTGAGCACTATCTGCAGGACGGTCACTTATCCTCTCCCTCCCGAAAGCAGGTCGACGTGTCGCTGGACCTCGTCTCGCAGGTCACCGGTGATGGTCCCGGTCTGCTGGAGGGCCCAGGTGGTGGCGGTGTTTGCCGCCACGCGGGTAGCGGTCTCCCAGGCATCTGCCACCCTCCCGTCGATGTCATCGACGAAGGTAGTCAACAGTGAGAGCAGCACGATCACCACCAGCACGACGACTGCGCCGATACCGATGGCGACCCACCAAAGCGTGTGGTCCCCGGTGGTGAGGGCGAGCATCATCGCCTCAGCCCCGGCAATGCTGGCGATTGGGTTGTGAACATTTTGGCTGGCACCGAGTTCCTCTCTGACTTGGACTCGGATCCCCGTTGGACCCGGCACGATAGATGTATTTAGCATACTCTGTGAACGACCGTTTGTCAACCACCGACCAGGCCTCCGAGGGGAGGCATCGAAGAAGGCTGTGTCAGCCACCCGGCCAGGGTTTGGATGGCGCGGACCGCTGGCGAGGTGGCGTCCACGTCCAGGGGCGCCAACCCCGAGTAGCCGGCCTCGGCCACGATGCGATCGTCCGGCACGACCAGCACCGACACCCCGATGACCGAGGCCAGGTGCTCGGCCTGCTCGGGATCTGCGCAGCGGTTGGCCACGCCGATCACCCGCTCAATGCCGATGGTCCCCGCGATCAGCACCGCTCGCCGCGCGATCTCCACCGCCTTGGCGCTTGAGTCCGCCACCACGACCACCGCGTCGCCGGGTGACGGGCGCGCCCACAAGAAGTCGTTGAGCCCTGCCTCCAGGTCGGCCAGCACGATCCTGTCCTGATCGGCAAGCTCGCTGAAAAGCTCCCGGGTGGTGCGGTGCGACCCACAGCACATGCAGGTGTCCGGCAGTCGCTCGATGCGCGCAGCCACCACCAGGCGGATCCCGTCGGGGGCATCGGCGCCGAAGCGGGCCAGCAGGTCTTCCGGGTCGGGCCTGGGGTCGTTGTGGGTGAACCCGGCCTCCACCAGGCCGTTCAGCACCGCGGGCAGGCCCTCCACCACGTCAGGGTGGAGGCCGAGTGCGGCGCCCAGGTTGGGGCTGGGGTCGCAGTCCACCGCGACCACGGTGTGCCCGGAGCGGGCCAGCAGCCGGGCCAGGGTGCCCGAGACGGTGGTCTTGCCTACCCCTCCCTTGCCGGTGATCACGATCTTCATTTGGTCTGCGCCTCGCTTCCGTCAGGTATGTGGAGTTTTGCTCAGTTGTTCCTCACGCCCCGTGCCCACCAACGTCGGACCCACGCCGTGCCCACCAACGCCGTGCCCACCAACGCCGCGCGCTTCGATTGCCATCAGCTGCGCGACCAGCTCACCCACCGCGGCCACGACTGGTGAGTGGGCACAGGTGTCCAGCGTCGCCGAGCCCAATTCTTCGGCATTGGCCACTGCGGGGTCGTAGGGTACGCGCACCACCGGGCGCAGCCTCGCGGGCTCGCGTCCGTCGCGCAGCTGGCTTCCGACCACCGTGACGGGGATGTCGCACAGGAGCTTGGCTAGCCGCTCTCCGGCCAGGCCGGAGCGCCATGCCTGGGTCACCACCACCACCGCCTGGTCGGCGAAGCGGGTGTAGCCCTCGTAGGGGCAGGTGGTCCCGGCCTCGATGTCGCCCACGATGTCCCAGCTGGCGTCGGTGGCGTCGAGGATCGCCTGGACTGCCCCGAGCGAGTGGGTCACTGTGTGGTCGGCCCGGTCTATCTTGCCCGGGCAGAGGTAGTGGATGCCGTCCGGGCCTGGCGTCGAGAATCGCTCCGCCCCCTCCGCGGGGTCGATCCCCTCCGCGAGGCCCCAGCCGTACAGGCCGCCCTCCCGGAGTGTCACCACCCCATCGGGGAGGCCCTCGTCGCTCGGGGTCACCCCGATGCTCCAGGCCAGCCCCGGATTGGGGTCCAGGTCGACGGCCAGGACCTTGCGTCCGGAGCAGGCGAGGAGCCTGGCGAGCAAGCCGGAGATCACCGACTTGCCCGCCCCTCCGCTGCCGACCACCGCTACCCGCACAGCACTACCTTGCGGAGTACCGAGGGGGGCGCGGGCAGCGGTGGCCGAACCTCATGCTGCGCCGGTCCCGCCGGTCGTGCCGGTCGTGGTGGTCCCGCCGGTCGTGGTGGTCCCGCCGGTCGTGCCGGTCGTGGTGGCCGCGTGGGCCGCGCGCCGGCTTGGACGGGCCAGGCCGAGGACGAGCCCCAGCCCGATGAGGATGAGCAGTGCGCCAGCGCCCGCCCCGCCAAGCTGGAGCTTGGTCCCGAGCGGCATGGTGGCGGAGACCGGGGTCATCGGGCTGGTGAAGTCCACCCGGGTCATGTAGGCGTCCTCGACCTGGTTGACTTGGTTGGAGTTGCGCGGGTCGCCCCAGGATATGTATGCCGCGCCATCGGTCGAAGCCACGCCCACCTGGCCGACGGTGAAGTAGGGGAAGGTGACCCCGAGAGAGGTGTCCATGCTGCGGTCGGTGGCGCGCAGGTTGGCCGACCAGGTGGCCCCGTTGTCGTTGGAGTACGCGTAGTAGATGTTGGCGAACTGCTCGTACTGGCCCTGGGGGTGGACGGGGTCGTTACGGAAGTCGTACCAGGCGACGTCCACCCGGCCATTGGGTGCGACGCTGACGCCCGGGTAGTACTGGTCTGCGTGGTCACCGGCGGCGTCGCCGACCTTGGTGGCCTGGCTCCACGACGACCCGCCATTGGTGGAGGTCACCTCGTAGACCTGGTTGGCGGCCGGGCTGGCGTTCTCCATCGAGACCGATGACACTGCGTTGTTCCCGTCCCAGACCACGTAGATATCCCCATTGGCCGGGCTGATCGCAGCCTCTAGCATGCCGGTGCTCACGTTGCCGGCGTTGATGGTCGAGGTGGTCCAGGTCTTGCCGTGATCAGTGGACTTGAACATGAGCAGTGCGGTCTTGGCCGTGGACGGCGCACTCTTGGGAAGGTTCTCGAACCCGAAGACGTAGGCCGTGCCGTCCTTTCCGACGACCACTGCGGGTGGGCCGGATGCCCCGGAGGCGGCGGCGGAGGGGTTGGTGGAGTTGAGCGGCAACAGGACTGCCTTGTTCCAGGTCGCCCCGCCGTCAGCAGATGTGTTGACCGCCATATCACTGTGGACGAAGCTCGCACGGCCTCCGCTGGCGAGATCGGAGGTGCTGATGTCCCAGCCCACGTACATGTCGGACGGGTTGGTCGGGTCGATGCCGAGGCTGACCGCTCCGGGCCTCGTCGGGTCTAGGACGGTTGGCGGGTTCTTGGACTTGCCCACGGTGGCGGGAAGCATCAGCGAGGGCGACACCGTATTGGTCTGGTGAGTGAGCCCCAGGTCGGTGGTGGCGGCGATCTGGATGTCACCCGGACCGTTCTGTCCGTAGGTTTCGGTGGCCGTGGCATGGTTGTCCATCGCCACGTACAGCTTGTTCCCGCTCGGGGTGAACGCCGGAGCGGTGTAACGGCCGTAGGGGCGCACCGCGCAGAAGTTCGCGGCGGGGCTGAGCAGGGAGCTGGTGGTGTTGGTCCAGGCCAGGCCGCCGTCGGTGGACACATACAGGTCGCAACCGCCGTCCCGGTAGTTCCCCGCGGAGACGACGACCGTATTGGGGTTGGCCGGGTCCACCGCGATCTGGGGGAGGGTGAAGAGCCGGTTGGACCCGCCGTTGTCATTGACCTGCCTCGCCGCCTCGACTGTAGGCGTGGCCCCGTGGGCAGTTGTCGAGGCGCCCGCTGCGCTGGCCAATCCCAGTCCACCCCCGAGCCCGGTGGGCACCAACAGGGCGAAGCCCAGGGCCGAGGTGGCCACCCCGGCCCTTCGGGCCCGGCGGCGCCAAACGGCCGTATCCGGATCGTGCGGGCAGCCGGAGCGAGACACCCTGTGCTCGCTGGCGGCTCCTGTGTCGTTGCTCGCTCTCCCCATGCCCTCGGGCATATGCCCCTCCTTGTTCCACAGTGCAGGCACTGCGGCCTGCCCCGACACCCTGTACCGCCGAAGCGGGCGTACCCCCCACTGTGGGGCATCGCGGTGAAGGACCCTAGACCACTTTGTGCAGATGTGCAATAGAAGGCACAGCACCTAGTGTCGCTTACCGGTAGTCTGGCGTGCAATGATCCGGTCCCCCCGCCCCCGCCTCGCTCTGGCGGTGGTTGCCTTCGCTCTCGCAACGCTGGCTACCGCCGCCACCGCCGCCGCCACCACCGCCTTCGCCTCGCCGGCCGCCACCACCGCCTTCGCCTCGCCGGTCGCCACCACCGCCGCCGCTACCCCTGCGCGTAACGACTCGGTCACGCTGGCCGCCCAGACGCTGGCAGGGTCCAGCGGGCCGGGCAACGTCCTGGCGAGCACGGACAACAGCCCGATCACCGCCAATGACACCCCGACCCTGGTGCAGGACCCGGCCAACGCCGCAGACCTGGTGATCGTGAACCGCGTCGACCGGCCCGGCTTCGCCGCCGTCATCGAGTACTCGACCAACAGCGGGCACTCATGGCACGCCAGCGCGCTCCAAGCGCCGCCGGAGTCGTCCTACCAGGCCGCGCTGTCGGTGGTGCCCCACACGCTGTACGCCCCCGAGGCATTATTCGACGCCAAGGGGACGCTCTATGTGGTCTTCGTGACCCTGTCGGGTCCGGGGAACCAACCCGACGGTGTCTGGGTGGAGAGCTCGACCGACGGGGGCCAGTCCTTCCGGCCGCCCACCGCGGTGGCCGGACCGGAGAGCTACGAGGTCAGCGCTACCATCGACCAAGCCTCGGGGAAGCTCTTCGTATCGTGGCTCCAGGCCAAGCCCTTCCTGTGCGTGCTGTGCTTTCCCGCGACCGGCTACCCGATCGTGGTGAGCGACTCCACCGATGGCGGCCAGACCTGGTCGACTCCGCTGCGGGTCAGCGATCCGGGCCTCGCCAGGATCGGTGCGCCCACGATCGCGCTCGACGCCCTGGGGAATCCGTACGTGTTGTACTACGACTATGAGGGCGACACGCTGGACTGGGGGAACCTGCCCGGACACTACAGGGGCACCTTCACGTTGTACCTGGCCCGATCCACCAATGGGGGGGCGACCTACGGGCCTGGGGAGCTGGTCAACGCAGCGATCTTCCCGACACGGCGCTTCATTCCCTACCTCGCCCCGAGACCGGGCCTGGCAATCGGCGAGAGCGGGATCATCGCAGTGGCTTGGCCCGATGCCCGCAGTGGCACGCCACAGGTCCTGTTGGAGACCTCCACAGACGGGGGCGCCGCTTGGACCGCGCCCGTCGTCATCAGCAAGGATGGCGGCCAAGGCCAGTTCCAGCGCCTCCCGGCGGTGGGCATCGCCCCCAACGGCCGCATCGACGTTGGTTACTACGGCGGCTCGGGGAGCACCACCGACTTCTTCGTGTCGTCCTCGGTCGATGGCGGCCGAACGTTCTCCGAGCCGACTCAGGTTTCGACCAAGCCGTCGAACCTGGTGGTGGGTCCTCCCGGTTCGCCGTACTTTTCCGCCCAGGCGGACTTTGGAAGCAAGAACTCGCTGGTTTCCCTAGACCACCAGGTGCTCGTGGCTTGGACCGACACCCGCAACGGCGCGGTGTTCGACGGTCGCCAGCAGATCTATTTTGCGAGCCTCCCTGCTGCTGCTCCGGCGGGTGCTGGCGGTCCCGGAGCCCTTTTGCTGGGGGTCGTCGTGGCGGGCGGCTTCCTGGCGCTAGTGGGCCTCGGCCTGTTGATCGCCGCTATCCGCAGCCGACGGGGCAAACGGTCCCGGGTCCGCCTTGCTGGGCCGCCTCCCCTCCCGGCTCCGAGCGACTTGCCCCCCCCTCCTCCGCCGCTGACACCCTCGCCTGGTCAGGTCTGAGGGCCTGGGCTGGTGCCCGTCGGTGCCCTGGCATCGATCTCCTCCTGGTCAGACCGGCTGTTGGCCGAGCGTTCGATCCCGGTGCTCGACACCAGCTTCGTCGCAGTCGGCGGTGGCCTCGGGACTTTTGCCATGGTCGACTACCTTCGGGTTGCAGGAGTGCCCGTCTCGGCGATCAAGGTCCTCACCACCCTGGAGCATCCCTGGCAGAACTATCAGTACCTGGCGCAGGCCTCCCAGATCCCCCTGCAGGGGCGGCTGCGGTCGGACTCGGCGTCGACGCTGGACAACATCTGGGGCTTTCCGAGCTACGCCTTCCGGGAGGCCTTCGCTGCCGGGTCTTTGAAGGAGTTCATCGCGCCCCTGTGGAATGTGCTCACCGAAGACATCCTCTGCGACTACTGGACCCCGCGCTCAGGTCAGCTGTTCAGTAGCATGCGCAGGGAGGCGGACCGCATCGACTACTGGCAGGCGGTGGTCGGCGGCCAGGTGAACCTGGTGCGCAAGCGTAGAGGAGGGGGTTACTTCACCCTTTTCACTCCCCGTGAAGCTGGGGCGAGGCCCGTCGCATACCGCAGCCGTTTCGTGCACCTGGCCGTTGGCTACCCCGGGCTCAGGCTGCTGGAGGACCTCCAGCGCTACCGCCAGGTCTACGCAGACCATCACCGGGTGGTGAACGCCTATGAGCCGCACGACCATGTCTACGAGGAGTTGATCAGCCGAGGAGGCACGGTCGTGGTGCGGGGAGGGGGCATGGTCGCCTCCCGGGTGCTGGACCGCCTGATCAGTGACCGCGAGAGCCACTCCAGCCCGATCACCATCATCCACATCCTGCGCACCTGGGTGGATGGATCGCATGGATCGTCGCCCTTCATGCGGCGCAGGGGCGGGAACGGTTGGGCTTTCCAGGGATTCAACTGGCCGAAGTCGACCTGGGGTGGCCACGACAAGTCCACGCTGGAGCGCTTGGAGGGAGATGCGCGCGCGCAGTATCTGGGCGCGATGGGCGGCACTACCACCGCCCGTCGCAAGCGTTGGACCCGCCAGCTGGCCCGAGGTCGGCGGGAGGGCTTCTACCGGGCCTATGCGGGCACTATCGACGACGTGCGGCCCGGGCCGTTCGGTTCGGTCATCGCCCGCCTCGCCCCGGAGGCGGGCGAAGCACCGATCGAGCTGGCTGCGAGCTTCATCATCGATGCCACTGGTCTACAGGCCGAGATCGACCAGCATCCCGTGCTGGCAGACCTTCTGGAGTACGGGGTGGCCCAGCGGAACCCCCTCGGCCGGTTGGACGTGGCCCCGACATTCGAGTTGCGCGGAGCCGCCAGCGGCCCCGGCCGGATCTACGCAGCCGGGGCGGCCACGCTCGGCTGCTATCTCGCCGGGGTCGACACCTTCCTGGGCCTGCAATACGCCGCGCTGTGCGCAGTCGACGACCTGGCCAGCCTGGGATTCTGCGAGCGCATAGGGGTGCGTCGATCTCTGGCGCAGTGGCTCAAGTGGATGCGTGGGCGCCAGCCTTGACCCCGACCCTGCTTGGAAGGTTGGAGACCAGGGTGCTATCGGTGCTGCTGGCGGGCGTGGCCTGGACGGGCCTGGTCACCCCGTTGCTTATCCTGGGCGGCCTGGCCGGCGGCACCGGCGGTCTGGGTCGCCTGGCCGGCCTGGGCGGGGCCTACCGGGTAACCTTCAGCACTCTTGGGCTCCTGACCATCTTCGGCCTGATCATCTGGGAGCCGTTGTACCAGCTCCTCCAGCAGTTCCGCTGGGAGAAGGACTGGCCAGCCATCTTCGTCCTGGCCCAGGCGGTGCCGGAGGCTATCCTGGTCCATGTGGGGCTTCGGTTGGCAGTGGGGGGTCCCGGCATCGGGTGGCCGGCGTTTGTCCTGGACTTCGGAACCACCTGGCTGGCCATCTTCGTCTTCGTGCACGGCCCGATACGCGTGCCGTTCCTGCGGTGGCGTTTTCGGGGAGGTAGGATCATATGAGGCTTGACGAGCTGCGAGTGGCGGTCTGCCCCGGGGAGGGCATGGTGGCCCGGTTCCCCTCCGTGCTGGTAGTGGCGGCCTCGCCGGGATGGCCGGCTCCTCGCCTGGTGGCCGCACTCCTGGAGGCCTGCAGGGCCTCGATCACCGGGAGTGGCCAGCTGGTGGATCGCCTGGCGGCGATCGCCGCCGATTCCGACGGAGCCGGGCCTTGCTCGTTCTGCGTCCTGGTCGAGGGCGATGACGGCCTGTCGATCCTGGTTCACGGCGACATCCAGGTGTCGATCAGGGGTGGGCAATCGGTGTTCAACCTGATGGGCCACGAGGGTCCAGTGTGGACGGTGCTGGTCCCGGATCTTCTGGCCGCGGTGGCGATCGGGAAGAGGAACCAATTCCCTGGCGGTCGCACGCCTGAGCCGTGGTTGAACCTGGTGGATGGCGTCGTGGGTGGTTCTGGGGTGGTGATGGTCCCGATCGGCGCCGACCATGGCGTCGCCCCCCCGCCCGCCTCGGCGGATGCCCCGATCGCCCCCCCGCCCGCCTCGGCGGATGCTACGCCCTCGGACCCCGAACAGCCCTGGGGAGCAGGGGGGTCCGCGGATCCACCCATGGTCTGGGGCCGGCGGTGCAAAGCCGGCCACTTCAACCATCCCGAGGCGCGCTATTGCGGGATATGCGGGACCCACATGGTTCACGGGCGGCGTGACCTGGTGCTCGGACCCAGACCCGTCATTGGCTTCCTGGTGCTGGACGACGGCTCGACATACAAGCTCGACTCGGACTACCTGCTGGGAGCAACACCCGAAGTGGACCTGTCGGTACGTGCTGGCACGGCTCGGGGTATGGCGCTAACGGACGACCAAGGTACCGTCTCGGCCCTGCATGCCCGGATCCGGCTGGAGGAGTGGGAAGTGTATGTCTCCGACGAGGGTTCCCGGTTCGGCACCCATGTCTGGATGCCGGGGAAATCCGATTGGGTCCGTCTGGAGCCCGGCCAGAGGCTCAGGTTGGAACCGCGCAGTCACGTCCTCCTTGGCCGCCGCCGGGTCGTGTTCGAGCCAATCAGCTAGGCTAGTGGTAGCGGGTTGCCAACATAATCGGTGCATAACCTACAACCGCTACCTGACGGAACGGGCTTGCCCATGCGCGGATGCCTGGGTGGTGGCAGCTAGTCCTCCTCCGATGCCTTGCCGGCTGTACGGCCTTGGACCGGCGCAACGGTTGCGCTGCCGTTTGTTGCGCTGCCGTTTGTTGCGCTGCCGTTTGTTGAGCTGCCCGGCGGGGTTGCACCTTGGCCGTTTTCGGTCTGCGCGGCCTTGGTGAGGGCCCCGAACTCAGAGTCGGCTGCGGGCATGCCCTCGGCCTCGCGTACCGGGCGCAGCAGCTCGGCCAGCCGGTCGCCCTCGAGGCTTTCGGACTCCATCAAGGCTTGTGCCAGGGCGTCCAGGCTTGCCCGGTGTATCCCCAAGACCTCTGTGGCCCGGTCGTGGGCCTCCCCGAGGATCGCCTGTACCTCGGCGTCTATCTCCGAAGCGATTCGCTCGGAATAGGTGTTTCCAACCCCGTCCACGACCGAGCCATTTGCAGCCACAGCCACGGAGAACGGCCCCAGACGGTCGCTCATGCCGAGCACCGACACCATCCGGCGCGCCAGGCTGACTGCCCCCTCCAAATCGGAGGTCGCTCCGCTGGATGCCTCTCCCAGCACCAACATCTCCGCGGAGCGACCGGCCAGCAGCGCCACAACCCGGTTGTGGAGCTGCGAACGGGTGACTGTGGCCTGGTCGCCATCCATGGCCCACCAGGTGAACCCGCCCCCGTGGCCACGGGCGATGATCGACACCTTGGTGACTGGGTTGGCCGCCGAGAGCGCGGTTGAGGCCACCGCGTGGCCAGCTTCGTGGAATGCGATCCGGTAGCGGTCCTCGCCGGAGAGGATGCGGGAGCGGCGCTCTGGGCCGGCCACCTGGCGTTCGATGGCCTCGGAGAGCTCGGCGGAACCGATCACCGTCCGGTTGCGCCGGGCCGCCAGTAGCGCGGACTCGTTCACCACGTTGGCGAGGTCAGCTCCAGAGAACCCGGCTGTCCGCCGGGCAACCAGGCCGAGGTCCACGCTGGCCTCGAACGGCTTGCCCCTGGCATGTACCGCGAGGATGCCTTCGCGCCCGCGCACGTCGGGCCGGTCGATCGAGACCCTCCGGTCGAAGCGCCCGGGCCGAAGGAGCGCGCTGTCCAAGATGTCGGGGCGGTTGGTGGCCGCCAGCACCACCACCCCGCTGCCCGATTCGAACCCGTCCATCTCCACCAGGAGCTGGTTGAGCGTGGACTCCCGCTCGTCCTGGGCTCCGATGGCCACCGCTGTCCTCGCCCGCCCCACTGCGTCCAGCTCGTCAATGAACACTATGCAGGGGGCAGCGAGCTTTGCGGTCGCGAAGAAGTCCCGTATCCTGGCGGCGCCGACCCCGACGAACATCTCCACGAAGTTGGAGCCCGAGATCGAGAAGAACGGAACGCCCGACTCACCTGCCAGGGCGCGGGCCAGCAAGGTCTTGCCGCAGCCCGGGGGACCGGTGAGCAGGATGCCCTTGGGGACCGCGGCCCCCATGGCCAAGAAGCGCTCCGGGGCGGAAAGGTAGTCGCGAACCTCGGTGAGCTCCTCGATCGCCTCGTCGACCCCTGCGACCTCAGCGAAGGTCACCTTGGCGTCGTCCTCGTGCACCCGGCGTGAACGGGCCCGGCCGAAGCCCGCCATCCCGGTTGCGTCGCCAGCTCCGCCCATGCCGGTGGCGAGGTAGACGATGGCGAAGCCGTCGACGATGATCAGTGCGGGAAGGAGGCCGAGTAGTGGGATGATCACTCCCTTGAGCGGCTGCTGCTCGACGGTGGTGGGGACGTTGGCGGACCTCAGGTCGCCGACCTCGGTGATGTATATCTGGCCCACCCCGACCTCGTCGTAAGCCACCCAGTACTGTTGGTCGTTGCCGTAAGTCCCGGCGATCCGGCTGTTGCCGAGCTGGACCGTGGCATGTTGCACCTGGCCCTGCTGGACCAGGGCGGTGAACTGGCCGACGGTGAGCTGACGACCCGAGTTGTGCGGGAATGAGTACCACAGCACGAACACGAAGAAGCCGATCAGAAGGGGCAGTGCCAAGGCGCAGAGGGTGAGTGCCTTGCCACGACTCCGGCGGCGATCGTGCTCGGATTCGGCGGGCGCCCCCTCTGGCTTAGGGTCCCGGCGCCGATTGCGCATGGTCAGCATGTCCTCCACATCCTTTTTGTGTCCTCCACATCCGTTTCGGTCTCCGGAGCTTCAACTTGGTTACGCTCAACCTCGATCCCACAACGGTATCGCGTCCGATGGGCTATATGCGATGCGCCACCAAATCTTGCGTCCCGGGCGAGGCTAGCGCGCGCCTACCGACGCGGACCAGCCGGATACCTGGTTGCCCAGGTCTCCGGCTGGTGAGCTGGCCGCTCGGAAGCGACCACCAAAATGCGGGCGATCAGTCCTTGCGGACCGGGGCGGTCGCGGGGACCTCACGACGGCGACCCTGGCGCGCTACCGCGCCGAGACCAGCGCCGAAGAGGGCCAGACCGCCAGCGCCGAGCCCGATGGCCCATCCGAGGATGTCACCGGAGCTGGACGTTGTCGGAGCTGAACTCGACAGGGAGGCTGTTGCGGGCTGGGAGGCTGTTGCTCCGGCCGGGCCGGGGATCACCAGGGAGGCCCGGGCGGGGGTGCCGAACTCGGCAGTGCCCGTCGAGGTGGTCTGGGTAGCGACGATCACATAGTCACCAGGCTGGGCCTGGGGAACAATGAAGGTCGCGCTGATGTCACCGGCCGCGTTGGGGTGGACGGTCGCAAGTGCGGGTCCGGTCAGGCTGTTGAAGTGCAGGACCACCGGGGGAGCCACCTTGCCTACAGCCGACGGGGTGAATGACGACCCGGTCAGCGTGACCTGGCTTCCGGGCGCCCCGGTGGCATTGCTCAGGTTCAGGGTCGCCAGGTTGGTGCATGCCCACGCGGCTGCAGCGAACAAGATTGAGCCGCCAGCGGCGGCCGAGACACCCAAGACGCCCTTGAGGCCCCACCTTTTGTTGGATTGCATACGGTTCTCCTTCTGGGCGGATCCTCGACGTGGAGAGGTTCCACGCTCTCGATCACGCTGTGCCTTGCTTACTTGGAGACAGTGTAGCACACACTGTCCGACCCTGTCAATAGATGTGAAAAACATGTAGCAGTAGATGTAATATAGCTATAGTCCCACCTCACGTTTTCCCTGCTCGCGGTTGCTCAGGTCCTGGATCAGCCGGCGGGAGCAGGGGCGGGTTGGTACAGGTCGACGCAGCCCTGGGCCATGGGAGGCCGACCGGGGAAGGCCTCGTCCCCGGCCACCGCCAGGACCTTCCCGTCCCCGAGCCTGGCGACCCCAAGGCCGCTGCGAGGACAGGCCATGTTCCCGGCAGAGTGCCACGACTGGTTGGCCGGGTCGAACAGCTCGGACGACGTGAGCGAGGCCTCGGTCCCCTGGGACACGACCTCGCCGCCGACCACCAGGACCTGCCCATCAGGGAGGAGCGCGGCTCCCGCCCCGTCTCGTGGCTGGGACATGGCGCTCGCCCGAGCCCAGGTCCCGTCTGACGGGTTGAAGAGATCGGCCGTGGCCAGGGCGGTGGTCCCGTCGGAGTTGAGCCCTCCCGCCACCAGCACCTCGCCGTTGCCCAGCCTTGCCGCCACCTGGGCGGCCCGGCCCTCGGGCATCTCGCCAGTGGAGGTGAACACGCCCACGTTGGGGTTGTAGACCTCGGCGCTGCGCAGTGCGGAGAACTGCACTCCACCGCCCTGGGCTTGGGTGCCAGCTCCACCGAACCCGCCGGCGACCAGGACCTTCCCGTCACTAATGGCAGTGGCCGTGGCGTCGAAGCGCGAGGACATCATGGTTCCGGTCCCGCCCCACCTGCCGGTCGCGGGGTTGTAGACCTCGGCGCTTGCGGTCGGGGATATGGTCTGGCCACCCCCCGTGCCCGGTGTGCCGCCGGTTGTGGTTCCGCCAGCAGCCAGCACCTCTCCGTTGGGCAGCAGGTCGAGGGTATTGCCCAGGCGCGGGATGCTCATTGAGCCGGTGAGCTTCCACTTGCCCGTGGCCGGGTTGTAGAGTTCGGCGGACGACAGCAAGCGCGAACCTGCGATCCCCCCGGCGATGAGCACCTTGCCGTTACGCAGCAACACCGCATCGGCTCCGCGGCGGGCCAAGTTGAGCGAGCCCGTGGGGGTCCAGGCGGCGGTCTTGGGATTGTAGATGGCACAGGCAGCGATGGGCAGGGCGTTGACGCCCCCCCCGGCCGCGAGCACGCTGCCGTCAACGAGAGTCACGACCGCGGTCGTTCCTTGAATGCCGGGGACGCTGGGTCCTGAACGCCAGGTGCCAAGTGGGGGGCCGGATGTGTTCACCGGACTGTTGCCGTTTCCGCCCGCCAGCACCACCACCAGGACCACCACCAGGACCAGCGCCGCTCCCAGGCCCCCGAGGAGCCAGGGCAAGCGGGATCGGCGCCGTGGGTAAACTATGGGGGGCGTCTCGACCCCCGGCTTCGCGCAGGAGGCGCACTTGATGCCCACGGCCGTGCGCACCAGGCACTTGGGGCACACGGGCTTGGCGCAGTCGACGCAGGTGATCCGGGTCGGCTGGCCGTGGGCTTCACAGGTGAGGGGTGCGTTCTCCATGATTCGGGGTCGAAAGTCCTAGTTTGGGGGGTTGGGGCTCTGTTCGGGCAATCGAGGTTCGGGCAATCGAGGTTCGGGCAATCGAGGTTCGGGCAATCGAGGTTCGGGCAATCGAGGTTTCGGTGCCTGAGGACACGGCTGGTAAGGGCCGCGCCTGGAGGCTACCGCCTGGCGGAACCCCCGCAGGCTGCGCGCGCCTGGCTGAGGGCCGCCCGCAGGCTGCGCGCGCCTGGCTGAAGGTCGCGCGCCTGGCTGAGGGTCACGGGCGGCACGGGCGCTACTATTCTTCGGTGTTCTATCGGGTCCTGGCTCTGGTGGCCTTTGTCGCGGCGCTGGTGCTCGGGGTTCTGGCGGCAACCTCTCCGGCGCGGGCGCACCCGGGACCCAACGTGGTCGTTGACCCGCCGAACCTGATCGGCGCCGACAGCACGCCGACGGTCCTCGTCGACCCGGCTTCGCCGAGTCACCTGGTGGCGGTCTACCGCCAGGACCGGCCCCGGCTTTCGGGGTTCCTGGCCACCAGCACGGACGGAGGCGCCCGCTGGAGCACGGAAAAGCTGCCCCTTCCGCCAGGCGACACCCGTGCGTTCGATCCCGATGCGGCCTTCGGACCCAGCGGGACTCTCTACGTGGTGTACGTAAACCTGGAAGGCCAGAGGAACGTGCCCGCCAACCTGTGGTTGGTGCGCTCCTCGAACGACGGGGCGACCCTGTCGAAGCCCCAGCTCGTGGCTCGTGGACTGACTTTTCAGCCCAGAATCGCAGTTGGATCGGACGGGGTGCTCCACCTCACCTGGGTCCAGGCGGAGACCCAGGCCCCGCGCGCCGGCGTTCCCCAACCGGTGGCTCCCGTGGGGGTGATGTCCGCCAGCTCCGTCGACGGTGGCAGGGTGTTCGGTGCACCGGTGGCCGTGAGTGGGGCCGGAGGCAGCGCTGTGACTGGAGCCGTCCCGGTGGCGTACGGGAAGGGTCACTTGAGTATCGCCTTCGAGCAGTTCCAACCCGCCCCGCTCGGCTTGGGCAACGGCGGTAGCGCAGTGTCGGTCGAGCCGTACTCACTCGAAGTGACCACCTCGACCGACGGCGGTTCCAGCTTTGGCCCCGCCCACGCGGTGAGGGCCGGCGTGACCTCCCCGGCCCGGTTTTCCCTCCTGCTCGCACATGACCCCTCCCTCGTCGCCGCACCCGACGGGTCGCTCTACCTGGCGTGGGCCGCTCGGGTGGGAGGAGAGGACAACGTCTTGCTTGCCCGCTCGGCCAATCAAGGTACCCGGTGGACACCTCCTGTCCGGGTGAACGACAATCCCGTGGGAGATGGGAGTTCGCGCTCGCTTCCGGAGGTGGCCGTTGCCCCCGACGGGAGGGTGGATGTCGCTTTCCTGGATCGCCGCAATGACCCGCTGAACGTGGACGCTGAGGCGTACCTTGCATACTCCTACGATCAGGGCAGGAACTTTGCCAACCTGAAGGTCTCCTCGGAGCCGTTCGATACCAGCATCGGACCCAGCTTCGGCGGCAACCTACCCGCTGATCTGGGCGAGCACCTGGGCCTGGCAAGCTACAACAGCGGAGCACGCATCGCCTGGGCGGATTCCCGTCTCGGGACCCCTGCAACCGGTCGCCAGGACATCTTCACCGCGGCGGCGTCCATCCCCGCAGCGCTGGACGCGCAGCGCGTGGCGCTGGCGCTCGGCGCTGCGCTCGCCCTGCTGGTATCGCTGGCGCTGTGGTTGGGGCCAACTTTGCGCTGGTCAAGGCTCACCGCGGGGCGGCGTGGTTAGGCCCTTAGGCGCCTGGCTTGGTGGTCGAGCTGGTCTTGGCCTTCGCCGACGTGGCCGGGGTGGCCGAAGTGGCCGGGGTAGCCGAAGTGGCCGGGGTGGCGGGCGCCGGTGTCGACGGGATCGGACCCAGGATCGCGGGGTTGCTCGTGTAGCTGTTCACGATCTGGGCGTAGGTGGACCCGTGGGTGAGGAAGTCGGTGTAGGGCAGCGACTGGAAGGTGAGGATGGACATCTTGCGGCCCTGGAACAAGAAGTACAGGGCGTTGGAGCCCTCCTGGTTCCCCTGCTTGTAGATGTCCTGGTAGAAATAGCCGGGCATCTTGTTCACCGTGAGCGGGCTCTGGGTGATGACCGTGACCGGGGCTTCCGCGAGGATGGTGTCGGTCACCGCTTTGATCTGGGCTACGGTGGACTTGGTGGCGATGGGCTTCGCCAGCTGGAACACCTGGACCCGCATCGCGTCTCGGGTGCCAGTCAACCCAGCCTGGAAGGGCGCGTCGGGGTTGCTCACCTTCGTCCAGTTCTTGGGCAGGCTGATGCTGAAGCCGTCGGTGGCATCGGTGAACTTCACGGTCGCAACGGTCGGCGGCTTGGTCGCAACGGCGGGCGGTTTGGTCTTCGGCGCCTTGGCCGGGCCGGATCCGAGCACGAAGTACGCCGCGATCCCGAGGCCGATCACCACCAGCGCCCCCAGTCCGTAGACCGCGCCCCTGGGCACGCCCCTGGAGGGTCGGGTGACCGGGACGACCCCGGTCTCGCCCGACCCAGCAGCGCCAGACTCGGCCACCTCGGCCGACTGATCCCTGGATCGGTCGTACGCCGCCCGGCGCTCGGGGTCAACCAGGGTGTCCCGCGCCGTGGTGATCAGCCGGTACAACGCGGCGTTGCCCCCGAGGTCGGGGTGTGCGGTCTTGGCCAGCTCCTTGTGCGCCTCGCGTATGGTCCCGGCATCGGCATCCGGCGAGACTCCGAGCAGCTCGTAGTAGTCAGGAAGGTCCGTCGTGGTGCTCACAGTTGTCCTCCTAGCCTGGTTCCTCGACCCCAGCAACTGGTTCCCATGCCCGATTTGCCCCTTGGTGTCCGTTGGCAGCTATGATAGGTTCACTACCCTAGACCTAGGTAGACACGACAGGGGGTCACGAATGCCCATAGCAGTAACGGAACCGCTCACTGGTTGGTACGTCGGATACATCATTGCTGCCGCCATCATCGTGGTGGTGGTGCTGGTGGTGGCGACCATCCTGACCCTGGCCCGCCGGATCGGGATACAGGCACGTGCCGTCACCCTCGCTCTCGAGGAGTGTCGGCGCAACACCTTGGCGCTATGGGATGTCCCCATCGTCAACAACGCCATCGAAGACATCAACAACAGCGCGGTCGCCGCACGAGGGGTACTGGAGGGATTGGGATGATAGGTGCAGTCTTAGCCCTACTGGGGAACAACAGCGACGTCACACTGTGGTGGGTGGCCATCGGGATCGGCTTCGTCGTCGTCCTGGTGGTGATCGTGCTGCTGTCGCTGCTGGTCAGCTTTGTGAAGGACATCGACGTGCGCGTCGACGACGCCCTCAGCACTGCGGCCAAGGTGGCAGCCAACACGGCCAACACCTCCGAGCTGGTTGACACGCTCAACCTGTGTGTCGGCCTCAAAGAGGAGACCGCCCGCCACGCGGAGCTGCTCACCCGATGAACAACGTCCTACAGATCGTCCTGACCGTGGTGGACGTACTCCTCTTGGTCGTTGTCCTGGCCTTCTTCCTGATCAAGCTGGCCGCCATGCTGACCCACGTCAACGAGACCCTGGTCAAGATCGCAGGAGGAGTCCGAGCGATCGAGGACCACTGCCGGATCATCGGCTTCGGAGCCGATGCGGTGAACGACAACCTGGCCGCAGCGGCCGGCAGCCTCACAACCGCCGCTGTTGCCGCGGAGGGCATGGCCCCCAAGCGCTGATCCCTGCCGCTGCGGATCCACCAACCTTTTGGACCACCAAGCCGACGCCCGCCCGGCCGATCAGTCAGTAGGCTGATCGGCTTCGGGCGGGACCTCGGTGGGGTCGTCGTCGGCGAACACCCGGCTGCGCAGGATGTCGTCGGCGTCGATGCGCATCAGGTCGTCCCTGCTGAGCTGGCGTGCGCCGGAGGAGACGAGCCGGTCGGCCTGGCGCAACCGGGCGCGCTCCAGGGCGTTGCGCACGCTGCGCGCGTTGGAGAAGCGGGGCTGTTCCATGCGCCGGGCCAGGTAGTCCGTCATCGCAGTCTCTGCCTCGGGCGCCAGGTAGTACCCCTGGTCGGCCAGCATCATCTTGCCGATGGCGCCCAGCTCGTCGGCCGTGTAGTTGGGGAAGTCGATGTGGTGGGCGATCCGTGAGCTCATCCCCGGGTTGGATTTGAAGAAGGTGTCCATCCGGTCCTTGTAGCCCGCCAGGATCACCACCAGGTCGTCGCGCTCGTTCTCCATCACCTGGAGGAGCATCTCGATGGTCTCCTGGCCGTAGTCCCGCTCGTTCTCCTCCCGGTACAGGTAGTAAGCCTCGTCGATGAACAGCACACCACCCATGGCCCGCTTCAGCACCTCCCGGGTCTTGGGCGCGGTGTGGCCGATGTACTGGCCGACCAGGTCATCCCTGGTAACCGAGACCAGCGTCTTGCGCCGCAGGTAGCCGAGCTGGTGGAGTAGCTCGGCCATGCGCAGGGCCACCGTGGTCTTGCCGGTTCCCGGAGCGCCGGTGAAGCACATGTGCAACGAAGGCCGGGTGGAGCCCAGCTCGAACTGGCGGCGCAACCGGTCGATCAGCAGCAGCGAGGCAATCTCGCGGATACGGGTCTTGACCGGGATGAGCCCGACCAGCTCCTTGTCCAGCCGGGTGAGCACCTCGTCCACGTCGGATTCGGATCGCTCTGCCACCAGGTCGACCATCTCGTCGTCGCCCAGCTTGCGCTCACCTGGATCATCAGCCTCCGGGCCGGACGACCCGGACTGGCCCGGGGCGGCGTTGTTGCCGCCCCGGGCCTGCTTGGTGCCCGGAGTCACCATCGCGAATCCGGACACCTCTTAGCTGCTGCCGTAGCGTTCGCCCTGAGGCTGGTTGGACGAGTAGGGGAACAGCGTGTAGCGGATCTGGCGGTCGTGGCTCTCCTGGCGCTCGACCCGGAAGCCGGGCTCCTCGGCGGGGCGGTTCACGATGAAGCTGAGAGCGGTGGTCTGACGTTCCAGAGTGGCGTCGTAGGCGCTCACCTTGATGTACTGGTTGGGGAAGGCGTCCCGGCAGCGCTTCACCTCGTGCAGGCCGGCCGCGGCGTCGGTTATCTCGAACATCGGCAGTCCCCACATCTCCCAGTAGCTGTTGCGGGGGTGGGGGTCATCGGTGAACTCGATGGCTACGGCCCAGCCGTTGTCGATCGCGTACTGGATCTGGGCGCTGATCTCCTCGTCGGTGAAGTCTGGGAGGTACGAGAACGTACCCTGTGTTATGCGCATGTTTTCGTGGTTCCTTTCATGAGGCTGATGTCGAGGGCCTAGGAGGTGGCGGTGGGCAGGACGTCGGGTGTGTCGGTGGACTCGTAGTTGAAGCTGATTTCGCCCCAGGTGTCCAGCGCCACCTGCAGCTCGGCGCAGTGCTTGGCGGCGCTCTTCAGGATCTGGTCGCCCTCCTTCAGGAAGTCCTTGCCCTCGTTGCGGGCCTTGACCATGGCTTCGGTGGCCACCCGGTTGGCGGTGGCTCCAGCGGCGATGCCGGAGGGGTGCCCGATGGTTCCCCCACCGAACTGCAGGACAACGTCCTCGCCCAGGAAGTGCAGCAGCTGGTGCATCTGGCCTGCGTGGATCCCGCCGGAAGCCACCGGCATGACGCCCGGCATCGAGGCCCAGTCCTGGTCGAAGTAAAGGCCCTGGAGCGGGTTGGCCTTCACGTTTGCCCCACGCAGGGTCTCGTAGTAGCCCCGGATGATGTTGGGGTCGCCCTCCAGCTTGCCCACCACGGTGCCTGAGTGGATGTGGTCCACTCCGAGCAGGCGGCACCATTTGGCGACCACCCGGAAGTTGACCCCGTGGTTCTTCTGGCGGGCGTAGGTGGCGTAGCCGGCGCGGTGCAGGTGCAGGATGCAGCCGTTGGCACGGGCCCATTTGGACATCGAGGTCATCGCGGTGAATCCGACCGTGAGGTCCATCATGATGATGACCGAGCCGACCTCCTTGGCGAACTCGGCCCGCTCGTACATGTCCTCCATGGTGGCGGCGGTCACGTTGAGGTAGTGGCCCTTGACCTCACCGGTCGCCGCCTGGGCGCGCTGGACAGCCTCCATGCAGTGCAGGTAGCGGTCACGCCAGCGCATGAACGGCTGGCTGTTGATGTTCTCGTCGTCCTTCAGGAAGTCCAGGCCGCCGCGCAGGCCCTCGTAGACCACCCGGCCGTAGTTGCGGGCCGACAGGCCCAGCTTGGGCTTGGTGGTGGCGCCGAGCAAGGGGCGGCCGTACTTGTTGAGGTATTCGCGCTCCATCGTGATGCCGTGGGGGGGCCCGGGGAAGGTCTTGATGTAGTGGGTGGGGATGCGCATGTCTTCCAGCCGCAGCGCCTTGAGGGCCTTGAAGCCGAAGACGTTGCCGATGATCGAGCTGGTCAGGTTGGCTATCGAGCCCTCCTCGAACAGGTCCATGTCGTAGGCGATCAGCGCCAGGTGCTGGTTGTCGGTGCCCGGGATTGGGGTACACGAGTAGCACTTCGCCTGGTAGTGCTTGTAGGTAGTCAGCCGGTCGGTCCACACGACGGTCCACGTGGCGGTGGAGGACTCACCGGCGACCGCCGCAGAGGCCTCGATGGGGTCCACCCCGGCCTGGGGTGTCACCCGGAAGGCGCACAGGATGTCCGTGTCCTTGGGGATGTAGTCCGGCTCGTAGTATCCCATCTTGGCGTAGGGGATGACCCCTGCCGCCCAGCGTTCGAACTTGGGCTCGGCGGTCTTGCCGTTTGCTTCAGCCATATCTGCTCCTCTCTGGTTTCGACTTCACCCTTCTGAAGGCCATCTTAGCCAGAGTTCATCAGATGTCTATTGAGAGTTTGCGTAGGAGTCATAAGCTATAGTTGAACTATGACTCCTCACCAGCTGCGTACCTTCGTGGCGGTCGCCGACGCCGGTTCGGTGCGCGAGGCGGCCGAGCGGTTGTACGTCACCCAGCCGGCGGTCTCGGCGGCGGTAGCGGGCCTTGCCGGCGAGCTGGGCGTGGCCCTGGTGGAGCGCGAAGGGCGGGGGCTGCGCCTGACCTCCGCCGGCCAGGTGCTCGCGGCGCACGGTCGCCGGTTGCTGGGCATGTGGGAGGCGGCGATCGCCGCCACCGTCGCCCAGTCCGATCCCGAGCGGGGCAGCCTGCGACTTGCGGCGGTCACCACCGCCGGGGAGCACCTCGTCCCACCCCTGCTGGCCAGCTTCCGCCGCCTGTACCCCGAGGTGGAGGTGATCCTGGAGGTGGGCAACCGCGTTCGGGTCTGGGACCTGTTGGAGCGCGGGCACGTGGACCTGGCCATCGGCGGCCGGCCTCCTACCGGGGGTCGACTGGTCAACCTCGCCGAGACCGACAACCTGCTGGTGGTGGTCAGCGCCCCCGATCTGGCCCGCTCGACCGGACCCAGGCAGGTGAGCATCACCGAGCTGGCCACCCAGACCTGGCTGGTCCGTGAGCGCGGCTCGGGCACCCGATCCACCGCCGATGAGCTGTGCGAGGAGCTGGGGATCAACCCGGCGCACCTGACGCTCGGATCCAACGGGGCACTGCGCGAGTCCGCTGCACTGGGTCTCGGCATTGCCCTTGTCTCGAGGGCGGCAGTGGCCCGCGAGCTGGCCGAGGGCACCCTGGAGGAGTGGCGGGCGGGTCCGCTGCCCCTCCGGCGGAGCTGGCACCTGGTCTCAAGGGCCGAGGGAGACCTGTCTGCGACCGCGGGGCTGTTCCGCGCCCACCTGGTCGGCGAGGCTGCCGGATGGCTTTCAGGCGATTAACTTGCCGTCGCGCCGCCCCGCCGGTGTGGGCGGGGTGTCGTCGGATTCGGTGGTAAACGTCACCTCACTGGTCACCGTTGAACGATCACGGGTGGACGACTACCTGGGCGAGCTTCCCGCCAGCCTCATGGACCAGGTCGATTCGGGAATCCGAGCGGTGCTCGGGCTCGGGCGGATCGGGGCTCCAGCCTGACCCGGTAGCTGCCGATAGACGCGGCGGAGGTGCGTCATGGGAGCGATGGGAACTGGCTTGATCCAATTCGGGGGGCGTCACGATCCGACGCCCGCTGTCGCCCCTACCGCTGGCGCCCCTACCGCTGCCGATCGAGCAGTCGACAGCTCGGCCCGGCCAAGAGGGTGGAGCCGGCGGCTGCGCGTCCACCCCGCCTGGGTGATAGTCGTCCTGATGGCGGCCCTGCTCTGGCGGGTGGCGATGGACACCGGGCTGAACACCGACACCTTCTGGGCGCTGGCCTCGGGCCAGTGGATGCTGGCCCACCACGCGGTGATCCGCACCAACGTGTTCTCCTATACCATCCCCGGTCACAACTGGGTGGCGGAGGAGTGGGGATTTGAGTGGCTGCTCGCCTGGATGGCGATACACGTCGGCACCCTCACCTACTGGCTGGTCTCAGCGGGAGCCTGCACTGCCGCGCTGGGCTTCGGGGTGATCCGCTGGCGCCGGCTGGGGGCCGGGATGGTCTGGACTGCGGTGCTGGCCGTGGTGGCCGGCGTCCCACTGATCGCTGGTGTGGCCGCACGTCCCCAGGACCTGAGCTACGCCCTCTTCGCCTTCGAGCTGCTGGTGCTCACCCTGGCCCGCAAGCGCCGAGCGTGGCTGTTTGCGTTGCCGCCGCTGATGCTCGTATGGGCCAACCTCCACGGGAGCTTCCTGCTGGGCATCGGGGTCCTGGGCCTGGAGCTCATCTGGTCGATCCTGCCCGAGAGCCACCGTCGTGTCCGGGTGATGGACCGCCTCCCCCGCCGGGCGGCGCTGGCGACCCTGGCGGCAGGCGCGCTGGCGGCGCTGGTCAACCCCCGCGGGCTCGGCCTGTTCTCCTACGCCGCCCACGTGAGCTTCGCCCCCCAGCTCACCTCCATGATCGCCGAGTGGCAGTCACCCAACTTCCACTCCCTGCTTCTGCTGGGCGCGATCATCGGTCCGGCAATAGTCCTGGTCTTCGCGCTGGGGCGTTCAGAGTCCAGCGTTGCCCTGGAGGACCTGGTGATCTGGGGGGTGCTGTTCATCGCCACCCTGCACGCGGTCCGGTTCCTGCCCTACCTCGGCATCGCCTGGTGCGGGATGGCCGCGCGCTGGCGCCCGATCCGCACAGAGGTCATCCGGCCCAGCCTGCTCACCTGGCCGCTGGCCGCGCTGATGGCTTTCGGAGCCCTTTCCGGTACTCACCTCGCCGCCGGGGCGGTGCAGACCGGGAGCGGGGAGCTGGGAAACCCGGTGGCTGCCGGCAAGTACCTGTTGGGCCAGGGGGTGCAGAGCCACGGTCGGGTGTTCTCCACCTACATCTGGAACGACTACCTGATCAGCCTAGGCGTGCCCGTCTTCGTCGACGGGCGCACCGACGCCTACTTCGGCACCCCGATACTCACCGACTACCTAAAGGTGGCCAACGTCCAGGTAAACCCCGACACCATCTTTGACCAGTGGAACGTGGACTGGGTGATGTGGGACACCGGTACCCCCCTGGCGGTCTACCTCTCCCACGACCCCGCCTGGCACCAGGTCTTCCACTCCGGCAACAGCCTGGTCTTCGAGCGCGTTGCCTGACCCGATCGCTCAGCCGGCCCCACTTCCCAGGTCGAAGACATCCGCGGCGGTTACCGTCAGGGTGCCAGGAGCGGCACCAACGACCGCGTCGCGGGCGCACAGCGCCATTCGCAGGGGATGCCTGACGCTGGGGAGCGCAGCCGCCTTTCTGGCCAAGGCCGACTCCAGGGCAGGCGCCTGGACCTGCCGGGTCCATTTTGCCTCGCCAACGAGCACTGCGGCGCGCTCGCGCCCCGCAAGGCACACCGCGTCGATCTCGTCGGCCCCACCGGACCAGAACGACCCGACGGCAACGACATCGCCGAGCTCGCCGGAGGAGGCCAAGCGTCTGAGGTGCTCCCGGAATGCTTCTTCCCAGCGGTCGCCCATGAAGTCGTCGAGTGACTTTATGAGCACGGGCAGTATCGAGCTTCCGAGGCCACGGTCGATCTCCGCCCGGTAGGGATCGACAAGCCGGAGCCAGAAGGCCAGGAAGTTGTCCATGACGCGGTAGCTGACCCTGCGGGACCGAGCGGCTCGCTCTGTGATCGGCACGACTCGTTCCACCAGGCGCAAGGAGGCCAGGCGCTCCAGGGTCCGTGAGGGGTCGGTGCGCACCGCATCGCGGATCTCGGAGAATCTCGTACGCCCGGTGGCGATTGCCGTGAGTACCGGTCCTGATAAGCCAGCCGAGTCGCCCTCGGTTGCCAGGAGCAAGTGGCCTTCGTTCAGGAGTCGACCACCTGGGGTGCACACCAGCTCGGCCAGGTTTGCGCCGACGGAGATGTTTTGATCCCACCAGGATAGGTAAAGGGGGACGCCTCCGACGAGGCCCCACACCAGGGCTCGTTCCGCCGGTGCAAGCATCGTGAGCATCTGGGCGGCCTCGTGTGGGCGGAAAGGGTGTACCGGCAGACGAAGCCCCAGCCGGCCGAACAGTGGCCTGCGCTCCTCGGACAGCGACTCCATGATCGAGACGGCAGAACCGCAGATCAGGATCCGCAAAGGCGATCGCGATCCAAGGCGGTCAGCCGCCGATCGCAGCACGCTTTCGAGCGAGGGGTCGGACCGCACAAGCTCGGGGAACTCGTCCAGTACCAGCAGGATCGGGGCCTCCCCACCGTGGCTTGCCAAGGATTCGATGGCCTCATCCCATGAAACATACGGTCGAGCATCCAGGTCGCGCCGGCCGCCCAGAGCAGCCCGGGCGACTTCGCCGGACAGCACCCGCAGCTCCTGGGCCAGGGGGCGAGCGCCACCCACGTGGGTGGCGCTGTATGGCAGCCCCTCGGCGAAGCGGGCCAGGAGCCAGCTCTTTCCAACCCGGCGGCGTCCCCAGACCAGTCCCAGTGCATCCCCCCGCTCCCACCAACGACGCAGCGCCTCCAGCTCGTCTACCCGGTTTACAAACACACCTGTAGCCTACACATCCGTAGCCTACGCTCAGGTAGGTGCAGAGAGCCCTTCATCCGGAACGACTACCCGGTCAACTCCAACAGCGCAGCCAAGGTCTCGCAAACCACTGACAGCACCTCCGTGCCGTGCGGCGCTCGGCGTAGTGTGCGCTCAAGGCGGCCGGCTGGCATGCCGACCCGT
>JBOGGT010000071.1:0-8117 GCA_050744225.1 Acidimicrobiales bacterium
ACCCGGTGGACATCGAGAGCACTCGGCGGGGCTGTTGTGGTCCCGCTGGTCATGATGGGGACAGCCGCCGCGGCCTCGGCCTCTCTGGCGACCCCCTCCGCGCCGACGACCGTTGCAGCGCCGAGCGTCCAAGGCCCGGCGCTACCGCCGCTCACGCCGGCGACCAAGGCCCAGAACATGCAGGAGAAGCTGGCCAGTCGAGCCAGCTCGGAAGCCGCCAGCCCGAACTCCACGTTTGGCTGCAGCTACGTCCCCCCCTACGACCAGCCGCAGCTGTCCTACGGCTCGACCGGGGCGGCCGTCAAGCAGGTCCAGTGCCTCATCAACAACGGCTCGAGCTACCCCTACTACATCTCCGTGGACGGGGACTTCGGCACCGCGACCCAAGCTGGTGTGTACTACGTGCAGAGCTGCAACGGCATCACCGTGGACGGGATCGTCGGCCCCGAAACCTGGTACTACCTGTACAACCCGATGCCCCAGTGCGCCCTTTGACCAAGCCCTGAACGTCGCCTGAACCGCCACGATGCTGGGTGGCCGTCGCCGGTGAGGCGGCGCCAACCCAGGCGTCGCGTCTTGACCCGAAGGCGACAGCCAAGGAGGCCCGATGGCCTTTCAACCTTTTGAGGGTTCGGGTTCGTTACTCAGGTAGGCCAGCACGGGCCAACAGAGGGGAGCTCTCATGGACGGTAGGGCATTGGACGGCACACAGGCGAGCTTCGACCACTTCGTGCGCGCCTCCACCGACCAGCTCTTGGGCACCGGGTACCTCATCGTCTGGGACCTCTACACCGCCCAGGACTTGGTGCAGGAGACCTTGGTCAGGGTCGCCCTCAGGTGGGGGCGGGTCTCGCGAATGGAGCACCCTTCCGCCTATGCGCGCCGCGTGCTGGTCAACCTGGCCCTTGACCACCAACGCCGCCGGGCTCGCTCGAAAGAGGACCTCGGCCCCCTCAGCGACGATGGGACGATCGACCTCGTAGCAGCCGGAGACCCCTTCGGCCAGGTTGAGGACCGCGAGGTTCTGTTGCTCGTCCTCGCCAGGTTGCCGATCCGCCAGCGCACGACGCTGGTCCTGCGATTTTGGGCAGACCTGCCCGACGCCGAGATCGCCTTCGCCATGGGCTGTTCGATCGGCTCAGTCAAGTCCCAGGCGTCTCGGGGCCTGGACCGTTTGCGAGACATGTTCGGACCACAAGACAACGAAATGAAAGGAGACAGTGCGCTATGGATCAGCTTGGCAACGTCGTGAGGGCAGCCTTCCAGGAACGCATCGAAGGACTGCCCCATGGTGCTGGCGACAGCCTCCGCCAGGCCAGCTACCCCGTGGTGGGCCACCGCTACCCGTGGAAGGTGCCGGCTGTCGGAGCGCTCGCCGCGATGGCGGGGCTCGGGGCCTACCTCGGGGTGTCGAGCGGGGCTCCGACGAGTGCCCCCCGCCCCTTGCACACCGAGACCGTGGCCTTCGTCGGGTCCTCTCCCACGTTGGCGGTCACGGCACTGCCACCGGGGTTCAGTCTCAGCTCATCGAGCCAGCTCAGCGGCCCCAGCTCGTGGTTCACGGGGTCGAACTACACTGCGCGCTCCTTCTCGAACGCTGCCGGGCAAGTGATCAATGTGCAAGAGATTGTCGGGGGCTCGGCGACCCCCAAGGCGGTGGGCCTGGCTTCGGCCTACCCCCAAGCGGTAACACACGTGAGCGTTGCCGGCAAGGACGGGATGCTGTTGGACCTGGCCTCCATCAACAACACACAGGGCTATTACCTGTACTGGCAGGTGAGCCCCGACTCCTTTGCGGCAGTAGCCGCCCCATCAGCATCACAAGCTGAACTCGTGGCAGACGCGGTCGCCCCGGTGACCCCGGCGAGCTGAGCGTTGTGCGGGGCTGTCAGGGACAGGGAGAGTCCTACGGGGGTCGTGAAGGCCGTGGGACGGTGATGGCATGCCGGTCGAGTTCCTCTCCAACGAACAGACGGCTGCCTACGGGCGCTTCCTCGGCCCGCCCACCCAGGAGCAGCTGGAGCGCTTCTTCTGGTTGAACGACGCCGACCTTGCCCGTGTGGGAAGGCGGCGTCGGGATGCGACGAGCCTCGGCTACGCCGTCCAGCTCGGAACGGTGCGCTTCCTTGGCGCCTTCCTCCCCGACCCGGTGGAGGTCCCCTGGGCCGTGGCGGCCTTCGTGGCCGACCAGCTCGGCATTGGAGACCCGTCGGCCTTGAAGGACTACGGCGCTCGTTCTATGACTGCCTACGAACACCAGTGGGCGATCCGGCGGGACTACGGCTATGCCGACTTCGGCGAGCGCGCAGACGAGCTGCGCCGCTTCATCGAGGCTAGGGCGTGGCTGTCGGGCGAGGGCCCAAGGGCACTGTTTGACCGAGCGACGACATGGTGTGTGGCGCACAAGGTCCTCCTTCCAGGCGTGACCACCATGGCCCGCCTCGTCGCCGAGGTGCGCGCCGCAGCAGCCGAGCGGTTGTGGTCCACCCTTTACGACCTGGCTGGCGAGCAGCTCCGGCGGCGCCTGGAGGCCCTGCTGGTGGTGCCCGAGGGGAACCGGGTGTCGGAGCTGGAACGCTTGCGGGTCGGGCCAACCAGGCTGAGCTCAGCGGAGATGACTCGCTCACTGGAGCGACTAGGGGCGGTGCGAGGCTTGGGTGCCGGCGCCGCAGATCTCAGCGTGGTCCCAGCCGGGCGCCTGGCCGCTCTGGCCCGCTACGGGATGGCAGCACCCGCTGGCGCCCTGCGCCAGATGAGCCCCACCAGGCGGATGGCGACACTGCTCGCCACGCTGTGGCGCTTGGAAACCGAGGCCGCCGACGAGGTCCTCGACGTGTTCGAGTTGTTCTATGCCACCAAGATCGAGGCCAGGGCCGAACGGGCCTCGATCAAACAGCGCCTGGCGGCCATGGTCCGCTTGGCTCGCGCTGCTGGGCGCCTGGCCGCCGGGTGGCGGGTGGTCCTCGGCCTGCAGGCTGACATGACCCTGACTCAGGCTTGGGCAGCGATCGAGCCGGTGACAGGCCGCGAGCAGCTGGTGGCCGCGCTCGGCGTGGTCGACGACTTGGTCCCCGGCGATGAGGACGACCAGGCCGCCAAGCGGGGCGAGCTCATCAAGCGCTTTGCCTCCCTCCGCTCCTTCTGGGCTGCCATGGTCGAAGGTTTGCCCTTCCAGGCCGCGGAGGGAGGAAAAGTTGTCCTGGCTGCCGCCCAAGCGCTGCCCGGGCTGTTCGGGCGCAAGAAGCTGACCGCCGCTGAGATCGACGAGTCGTTGCTGGCCGGATCGTGGCGGCGCCTAGTCCTCCAGCCCGACGACCTCGAGGCAGGACTGGTCGACCGGCGGGCTTACACCCTGGCGGTGGCCGAGAGCCTCTACTACGCGCTGCGGCGCCGGGATGTGTTCGTCGCCGGAGCCGGGCGTTGGGGCGACCCCAGGGCAAAGCTGCTCAGCGAGGAGGAGTGGGCCGCCGAGGCGCCCACGGTGCTCGAAGCCCTCCAGTTGTCGGCCCAGCCCGGAGGCCACCTCGAGCGCCTGGCCCAAGAACTCGATGACGCCTACCGCGGCGTCGTTGCCCGCCTGCCCGCCAACGAGCCGGCGAGCGTCGAAGACGGACGGGTCCATCTGGGCAAGCTCGCTGCCCAGGGTGAGCCGGCCTCCTTGGTAGAGCTGCGCAATTTGGTCGGCGCCATGATGCCGAGGGTCGATCTGCCGGAGCTGATCTTGGAGGTACATGCCTGGACCGGCTGCCTGAACGCCTACACACATCTCTCCGAAGGCAGCGCCCGCATGGACGACCTGGATATCTCGGTGGCCGCTTGCCTGGTAGCCGAGGCCTGCAATCTCGGCTTCACCCCGGTCATCAACCGGGGCCATTCCGCCCTCACCCGGGCCCGACTGTCCTACGTGGACCAAAACTACCTGCGCGCTGAGACCCACCGACGTGCCAACGCCTATCTGATCGAGCATCAAGCCGGCATCGACTTCGCCCAGGCCTTGGGCGGCGGCCTGGTGGCCTCCGCCGACGGGATGCGCTTCGTGGTGCCGGTGGCCACCGTCAACGCCGGGCCGAACCCCCGCTACTTCGGCCGGGGACGAGGGATCACCCTTCTCAACGTTGTCAACGACCAGGTGCTCGGCATCGGGGCGGTCGTGGTGCCGGGCACGGTGCGAGACAGCCTCTACATCCTCGATGCCCTGCTCGACATCGACGCCGGCCCCAGACCCGAACAGGTCGTCACCGATACTGCCAGTTATTCCGATCAGGTCTTCGGGCTGTTCGCCCTGCTCGGCTTCCAGTTCTCGCCCCGCCTGGCTGACCTGCCCGACCAGCGATGGTGGCGCATCGACCCCGGCGCTGACTACGGACCGTTGAACTCAGTGGCCCGCCATCGGGTCAACCTGAGCCTCATTTCTGAGAACTGGGCTGACATGGTACGCCTGGCTGGCTCGCTCATGGCGCATCGGGTCAAAGCCTCCGAGGTCATGCGCGTCACCCAAGCCGACGGGAGGCCCACCACCTTGGGCCGGGCGCTCGCCGACTACGGCCGCATCGCCAAGACCCTGCACCTGCTGGCCTGGGTCGACGACCCCGCCTACCGCCGGGCAGTCGGTATCCGCCTCAACGTCGGCGAGGGACGCCACTCCCTGGCTCGCAAGATGTTCTTCGGCCAAAAGGGCGAGGTCCGCCAGCGCTACCGGGAGGGCCAGGAGGACCAGCTGTCTGCCCTCGGCTTGGTGGTCAACATGGTCACCCTGTGGAACACCCGCTACACAGACCTTGCTCTTCGTCAGCTGCGGGCAGCTGGCCACCCGGTCCATGACAGCGATGTTGGCCGGCTCTCACCGCTTGGCTATGAGCATGTCAACTTCCACGGGCACTACTCATTCACCTCCCCGCCGACCACGCTGCGGCCTCTCCGGGATCCAGCCGATCAGGACAGCTGAGGGAGCGGGTGGCTCACGTGATAATGGTATATTATCACGTAGATCATGCCTGTCAGCTCCGGTCTGTCCAGCAACCGCGCGGGGCCCCAGCACCCGACTCGTGCATGTTATCCGGTACATAGGGGGGTGCGGTGATCACAGCGAGGGAGTCAGAGCAGTCCACAGCCACCCTCCAGGCCGTCATTGACGCCTTCTTGTCCTCGCCCCGCTGCGCCAATCCCAACACCCGCCGGGCCTACGCCGCGGTCCTTGACCGCGTCGTTGCCGAGGTCGGCGGGGCCCGCCTGCTTGGGGAGGTGTAGGTATGGGCGCCGTTTCTGATACAGTCCTTTGGGTCATGGGCGAACTCTTTCATAGATTGTGTCTCAAACAAGGAGCATGAAAATGAACAAGGGAACCCGAGGGCAACGCCGGTGGTTTGTAGGGGTGACCGGCGGTGCAGTCATGGTGGTGGGGCTATCGGTAGGGCTGCTTGAGGGCCTCTCCGGTGGTGCTGCGGCGGCGAGTTCGTCACCGTCATTGACGGCCAAGGCGAGCCTTGCTCAAGCCCAGGCAGACCAGAGAGCGTCGGCCACCAGAGCACCCAAGACCGCCCAACCACTCGCGCAGGCAGCGCCAGGGGCGGTCGAGTGGCCCACCGGCATCCAAGACATCCGCCAGCCCCCCGAACCTGGGGTTACCCAGACCAACGAATGGGATGGCGTCGTCAATGGGCAGGATGTGGCGGTCCACGCCGGCGCTGTCAAGAACGGGGGCACTGCCAACCAGGGTGTCATCGTGGTCACTGTCTATGACCCGAGCGTCAGCGCCACCCCGCCCAAGAGCTACTACGCCCCAACACTGGCTGGACCCTTCAAGATCATCTCGGCGGCCGGTGACATCCTGACCGTTCAGGGAAGCGGGCCGATCACAGAGACCTTCAACGCTGCTACCGACGCCTTCGGCGCCTGAGGAGGGTGCCGAGATGGCAACAGTACAGGCTTGTGGCTACCAGGAAACTGGCTCCACAGACACGCTCGCGACCTACTACGGCCAAGACGCAGAGCATCTGCGAATGATGGACTTCCTTGTCCACGAGGGTAGCCACTTCGATATTGGCGCCTCCTTGGCCTTGGCGGTTGGCGACTTGGAAAACGGCGGTCCTGGGAACAACTGGCTCCAACTCGGCTCGACCGCTCAAAGCGACTTCCAGGCGATCTGGGCAGCCAACAATGGGACAGGGCATCCAACGCCTACTGCAGCCCAAATCTCCGCCATTGATTCGCTAAACGCCGCCGCAGGAATCTACTTCCTGTCGCTACAGGACAGCTGTGGTTACACCAACTGGCAAGGCATACTCTCGAAGTTCTCGGCATACAATGGCATCTGTGGCGGCTGCAGCTGTCCCTACACGACTGCTTACGCCTGGTCGGCCTTGTTCCTTGCCCACGGCGATGCCTATGAGATAACCGACTATGGCTACGCAGGAGCGTACTACGCATCGTCTCCAACGGGTACCCAACCCGCTTACCGTGGATGCGGTTCACCTGCCACTCTGGAGGTTCCCGGATTCGGGATCGTCGGCATCCTGCGCGGCACTCCCATCGGGCGCAACTCCAATGGAAAACAGATAGTGCTGCTTGCCAACTCGACGGTCGACGCCATCAGTGCCCTGCAGATCGACGTGAACCTGTACTCGAGCCCATACGACCAGCCGGTGAGCACTGGCGACCACGATTTCGCTGCCAGGTCAACTCAAGACAAGACGGTGTGTCCCATCGCGGTCGGTGCTGCGGCGGCATCAGCACTTGAGGCATCCTGCAGCAGGTTGGGCTTGTCATGCACATCATTTGCAACTTTTGCAGGCTGGGAAGCGTCCTCCGACCATGGGTTTATCAACGCTACGGGAGCAAATCGGACTGACAGTTACAACATGGGTAACACGGCCGCTTACGCTGCCAGCGAGGCGGGATGGTGAGCACCGACAGGGACTTCATCACCCTTAGGAGGTCGGTGGCGGTCGGCACGCTGGCCACGTTGGGCCTGCTGTCGAGCGCCTGTAGCAGCACCCCGGCATCGGCTGTCAAGTCGCAGGGGACCAGCACTACAGCAAAGACTACGCCCTCCCCGACGTCGTCGTCGACTACATCTGCCCCGGGCACCTCCTCATCGGTGCCAGGAGTCACGACCGTCCCGACGCGTGCGCTCACGAGCTTCGCCGCACCCGCAGGTGCGGCCCTTGAGGCAGTGAGGGGCTCCACCTCTGTTGTTCAGCTGGTAGCGCCGACGAACCTGCCCGGCGGGCTGTCGGCCACCTCAGTCAGCAAGGAGGGGGGCTACAATGTGCAGCTATATCAGTGCGGCCAAGTGCTTGGCGTGAACAACGTTGGCATCGGCAAACCTCCCGACTGCTCTGGGCTCGCAGCGGTCTACGGCAGCTTTGGAGGCCAACCGTTCCCTTCGACTGGGACGAGCATCTTGAGTAACAAGCCCATCACCGCCCTCACCGACCTCGTGGCGACGACGCCGACGTGTGGGCCGGGCAGCCACGAGTCGACCGTCAGCCTGGGTAATGGAGTGCTGGGCATGCTCACGACCTCGATGGGCAAGGTTTGCGACCTGCGCTGGACCCAGCGTGGCTGGATCATCGTCGTCGGCCAATCGGGCGGGACGCTGGCGCAGGTGAAGCCTCTGGCAAGCAAGCTGATCAACACCATTACCGCCGAACGCCTCCCAGCGGCGCGCGGTGTGGTTGCTGTAACCGATGCAGGCGATGGTCAGCACACGATGGCCTACTGGGTACAGGACAAGAGTCTCTACTGGGTCGGGAGCTATCACCTCGCCTCAGTCGCCCTAACGCTGCTGGGCTCAGTGGCAAGCGCCTCGGAGTAAACACAAAGCACTGCGTCCACTTCGCCTAGAGAACGGGGACCAGCCCTGAATCGGTTGGGCGTGGCCGAGCCCCTGATCCTCGCGTCATTCAGGATCCTGCACGGATCCTCGTCACGGCCCTCTACTCCTAAGCACGTCCCCAGGGGCAAAGTAGCGAAGTCGCCTCAGACGGGAAAGCGGCTGATGGCCTGGTCGTAGCTGTCCTGGGCGTCGGCCAGGGAGAGGCGGCTGTAGATCTCCAGGGACTTGCGGCTGGCGTGCCCGCTGTAGGGCTGGATCAGGGCGTCATCGATGCCTTGGG
>JBOGGT010000072.1:0-3701 GCA_050744225.1 Acidimicrobiales bacterium
GGGGGCCGGGTAGCAGGACATAGGTGCCGAGCACGTCCGGGGGCAGGCGGGCATCGACCCGGTAAGCACCGACGGGCTGGCGCAGCGACGCGCGGACCCGGCGGTGTAGTGCGAGCAGAGCCCCAGCTCGACGCCCTGCTTCCTGGTCGAGCCCCGGACGCCAGGACAACGCTGCGTCAAGCACCGCTCCTACGAACTCCGTTGCCTGGGCAGCGTTGACGTTCCCGGACGGCTCGGCGTGCAGGAGGTCTTCGGCCTCGACCTGGCTGAGCCACTCGGGCTGGTGAGGGTCACCAACGAAGGCGAGGACGCCGGCATCCTCAGCCAACAGCGCAGTGCTCGCTGCCTTGGAGGAGTGATGCAGGTCAAAGCGAAATCGCACGAGGATCAGGGTCGTCACCCGTTCCACTGCCGAGGTCCGCATGGCACCCGCACGGCGGGCAGGGCCGTCAGCGAGGTCGTCGAGCGCCAGGTCAAGGGTATGTGCGGCGAGTGCGGCCACAAAGGGGTGGCCCCTGGTGAGCAGGGTCTCGCCCTCGATTGGGGTCCCGGAGAATCGAGCGTTCAGCTCGGTCTTGTCGCCCAGCGCCTCAGCGGCAACGTCACGTAGGGCTCGGTCATTGCCGAGGTGGATGCACACCGGGGCCTCGGGTCGCTGCGAGCTGGGACGGCACTTACCGCCGAAGGCGCTCACCGTGTCGATGACGAACCGGGACACGTCAGCCGCAGTACCGATGGCGGTTCGGACCTCGGCGAGTTCCTCCGCCACCACCTCGGTGTGGATGGGCTCCTGCGCGAACATGGTGCGGCTCCGGCGCTCGCGGTCTGCGGCCACATCCCAGTCCGTCAGCACTTTCTCCTCTTCTGGGGTGAAGATGTCGAGGGTCCCTTGTCCGGCGAGCGAACCCCCTTGCGCCAGGAGGCCGCCCACGAGCGCCTCAATGAGGGCGTTCGGGTCGCCCGGGACCGGGACGGAGACGCCAAGGGAGCGGCGAATGGCGCGGTGCTTGCGCAACAACACGTCCAACACCAAGGCGTCGACGCGGTTGTCCGAGCCGTAGAAGGTAACGATGCGGACCTGCGTTCGGGGCTGGCCAAAACGGTCGACCCTGCCCTCGCGCTGCTCGTGGCGGGTGGGGTTCCAGGAAAGGTCGTAGTGGAGCACCGCGTCGAAGTGCTCCTGCAGATTGATTCCCTCGGAGAGACAGTCGGTAGCCACCAGCACCCGTCGGTCGTGCGTCGCCAGCTGCGCTATCCGCTCGGCGCGGTGCGCTGCGGGGACCCGACCGCTCACCGCCACTACCTCGACCCCGGAGCCGAGGCGCCGGCGCAGCTCGGCCTCCAGGTAGTCCGCGGTGGCAATGAAGCGGGCAAAGATGATCGGGCGGGCACCCTGGGCGAGGAGCTCGGTGACGATGCGGACCATGCGAATGAGCTTGGTGTCGGCGTCTCCCATGCAGGCCTCGGCCAGGCGGGCCAGCTCCGCCAGGCGCCGGGGGGCACGCGGAGCGGTGGGCTCCGCCGCGGGACGGGAGTGGGCACCGGGCTGCGGCGCACCGGGCAGATTACTCAAAGGAGGCTCCACCGGATCGGTACTGGCGCCGGCCGCAACGTCGAGAGGCTCGGCGTCATCCTCATCGCCCAGGTCCAAGACGGTCAGCCGACCCACCACGTCTGCTTCCTCGGCACTGTCCGTGTCCGCGGCCTGGGCTCGGCGCGCCAGCGTCGCGGCAGCGGCCGCCGGGCTGGAGGCAATCGAGCGCAGCAGGGCGAGCGCCGCCCACCAGCGCATTCGCTGGCGGTGGCGGCCTCCGGTGTCGTCGCGGACCACCTCACTCGCCCAGGCCAGGGACCGTTCGAACAGGGCCCGATACTCCGGCCCGAGTGTCCAGGTCTCCTCGGCCTCCAGGCGATCCGGGAAAGGAGTATCGTCCACGAAAGCTGCCAGGTCGGCGCGACGACGCTGGACGAAGTGACGGGCGAGGCGGCGGCGATGGCGGGCGTTGGCCTCGCCGCCGAGGTCTTCGGGCAGCTCGGCGAAGGAGGGGTCCAGCAGTGCCAGCAGGGACCGGAAGGCGTCCTCCTTGCCCGAGTGCGGCGTGGCGGTCACCAACAATAGGTGGCGCTTGGGATCAGCGGCGAGGGCTGCAACCAGCTCGTGGCGCTGGTGATGGGACCGGCCTTCCCCGGCGCCCGCGCAGGTGTGGGCCTCGTCGACCACAATCAGGCCTGGTGCGGATTGCAAGAACTCCTCGCGCCGGCGGTCAGCCTTGATGAACTCGGTGGACACCACGGTGACGTCGTGACGGTCGAAGAGGCTCTGGCCCACCCGGCATCCGCGCTCCAGCCGGCTGGCGGTGGATGGCAGGACCAGCTCGGCCTCCAGGTGGAACTTGTCGTGCATCTCGGCCTGCCACTGGAGGGCCAGGTGCGGGGGGCACAGGATCGCCAGGCGGCGCGCGTCTCCCTGGGCCAACAGCTCGGCCACCACCATCAAGGCGCTGGCGGTCTTTCCGGTGCCCACGTCGTCGGCGATGAGCAGGCGCACCGGGTCGAGGCGAAGGGCCATGAGGAGCGGGACCAGCTGGTAGGGCCGAGGTTCGAATGCCAGGGTCCCAAAGCTGCGAAAAGGCCCGGCGCTGGAGCGAAACCCGAGTCTCATGGCGTCGCGGAGCAGCCCGGCGGAGCGAAAGTCGCCCAGCTTCGCCGGGTCTGGGAGAGCAAAGGTCGCTGGCTCGACCGCCTCCAGGGCGCTGAGCACTCCCGCGACCTCGGAGTCGCGGCCTCCGAGCGGGCGGAGCAGCACCAACTCGTCGTCGCTGTCGGGGAGCACGACCCATTCGCGACCCCTCGCACGCACCAGGGAGCCGACGGCGAAGCTCACGCTCGGGCCTTCCCGGGGCCTCCGAATCCGGCCGAGCTCGCACTGTGAGCCTGGCCGAACACGTCCGGGCGAGCGTCCAATATGGCCCCCCAGTCGGCTCCGTGGTGGAAGCGCAGCACGCTCCAGCCGAGGTCGCGCAGCGCCGTGTTCACTTGTTCATCCCTGGTCTTGGCTTCGGCATAGTCATGAGGTGATCCATCGACAAAGATTGCGCAGTAATCGGACGCGTAGACGAAGTCCGCCTCGATGAGCAGATCGCCGAAGCGGTGCTGGGCCGTGCTGGGCAGGCGGTGGCCCCGGTCGGCCACCAGGCAGAGCCAGCGGCGCTCGAGGCCTGAGCCCAGGCTGGCCTCCAAGCGGCGCCGTTGCTCGTCCCGGGGGAGCATTCCCGACCCGACCAAGACGCTCGACGCCGCCAGGCAGCGCAGCTGGTCCTCGATTAGCCGGCGGTCCAAAACCCGATGATCCGGTTGGTTGGTGTAGCTGCGCAGGCAGTCGTAGCAGGCTGCCTCGCAAACCTCGACTGAGCTGGTTGCGTCCTCGAAGTGACAGATCTCCAGGGCCTTGCGAGCCACCCGGGCCAGCGCTTCGGGCTCTGCCAGCAATCGTCGCAGCACCCCGGCGCCGCCCTCGGATGCCTCGAAGAACAGTAGGCTCCGGCGATCCATCGAGTCCGGCAGCGGCTCCGCGACCAGCTCGGTGTCCTCCAGCTGGAACACCACTTGAATGGCCGTCTTGAGCGCTGCCTGCAGTGAGGCCATCAGCGCGGCTCGGTCCTCGGCGTCGCTCGGCAGGCCCACGGGCTCGATGACCAGGC
>JBOGGT010000073.1:0-15544 GCA_050744225.1 Acidimicrobiales bacterium
CGCTATACGCGCGCTAGTTTCCCCACCCCCCCTCCTTCCAACCTTCAGACACCCGCGCCAGCACGGCTTCGTGCTGAGGCGCCCCGATGTCGGGTTGTCCGACAACCAGGCGGCGCGCCGGTCCGAACCCGGCCAGGGCCGCCAGAACCTGAGCGGCGTGCAGCCTCACCAAGTCCCTCCGGCGCAAGGTCTTCCACAGTCGAGCCAGGACCTGGACGCCTTCAACGCCGGGGTGCAGCCCCAGGTAGGCGGCATTCATTGCGCCCACCGAGGTCCCCAACAGCAAATCCGGCACCACACCGGCCTCGTAGAGGGCGGCTGCCATCCCCACCTGCACCGCGCCGAGTGAAGCCCCGCCATCCGTTGCCCGGTCTGCCCGGTCTGGGACTGCCCGGTCTGGGGCTGCCCGGTCTGGGGCTGCCCGGTCTGGGAGGAGCGGGCTAAGATCCCGCCGTGGGATTCATCACCGCCATCGACCATGTCCAGCTCGCCATCCCCCCGGGGGCCGAGGCGCAAGCCAGGCAGTTTTGGGTCGAACTGATGGGCTTTGATGCGCTGGAGACCCCGCTGCCACTGGCAGCCAGGGCCAACCGGTGGTTCGGTTCAGGGGCGGTGCGGCTTCATGTGGGGGCCGACGAGGACTTCCACCCGGCCCGCAAAGCCCACCCCGCCTTGGTGGTATCGGGGTTGGACGAGTTGGTCCACCGACTCGAACGAGCGGGAACCGTCGTGCGCTGGGCCGAGGACATCGGTGGGGTTAGGCGGTGTCATACTTCTGACCCGTTTGGCAACCGGATCGAGCTGATCGAGGCATAGGAGGTGGCGGACGACGAAGACCGGCCCGATGAGGTCGGTCGCCTTCTGGACGAGCTGGCCCGCTGGGCGGCCCGATCGCGGACCGAAGAGGCGGTCGGTTCCCGGAGTCGCCAAGCCTGGCTGACCCGGCAGTCTGCTGAAGCCACCACCTGGCTGAGCCTTGCAACTGGCTGGGCCGAGCGAGGAGCCCACGTGCAGGTGACCACGACCACGGGCAGGGTTCACCTGGGAAGACTCAAGGCCGTGGGCCGGGACTTCTTGTGGCTCTCCCCCACTCCGGGGAAGACCCGCAACATATCCGTGCTCGTGGCCACCGCCGGTATCGCCTTTGTCTCCCGCTCGATGTCGGATGGTATCGAAACGGGTCCCGGCCGCCAGCGGAACTGGGCGCGACCGGTCGGGACAGGCCATCTGGACCCGGTCGGCGATCCGGAGGGCGTCGGTCGGCCGGTCGGCGATCCGGAGGGCGTCGGCGACCTGGATCGGATCGCCACCTCAGCCAGCGAGGCACGCCCGTGCGACCTGGTGGGCGTGCTTGCCGAGCTCGCCCCGCTCCGTCCCCGAATCCGCGTGGTCACCACCGCGGGCACCTCGATTCTCGGCGAGCTGCGTTGGGTCGGGGTAGACGTCATGTGCCTTCGGGCACAAGGGAGCCCGCCGACCCCCATGTACCTGCGCCCGGACGCGGTGTTAGAAGTGTCCGTCCTGGAGGTTTGAGCCGTTGCACAAGTGCCAGCGGCTTGGTGGCTCAGCTCTCTGTGCTGACCTTCGACTCCGGGTACAGGTGCCGGAGCGTTCCGGGAGCAATTCTCGACGACTCAACGAAGGCCACCACATCGGGAGCCTTGAGTCGGATCACCCGGCCGAACTGGTAGGCCGGTATCCGGCCCTCGTCGATGAACCTGTAGAGCGTCCGCAGGGTGATCCCCAGTCGTTCTGAGGCCACACGTGTGCTGAGCCACTCCGTGAGCTCGTCGTCTTTGTTGGTATCGTTGTTCATGGTGGAGGAGTATACAGTCTCCGTCATATTCCGGCTCATCTCATGAGATTTCCCCGGACGCTCAGCCGCCGACATCTGGCTGCCGCACCGACACCTGCTCACACGCTCCACCGGTGGAGGAGCCATCCTGGGTCCCGACCACACTAGCAACGCCGTTCAGTACCCCTGTATCGACAACACTATCCGGTCGTAGGGACTGGCCCGACGAAGCCCACGAGCTCCATTCGAAGACTTGGCCGGTGGAGGGTCTGTAGAGGGCCGGCGTCTCAGAACCCAGACAGTTCCAGCTGCCAATCAACAGATCGTCTCCCGCCTCGCCCATCGCGAAGCGTCGGTTCACGCGAGAACCGGAGCGTGTTGGGCTGCCGGCGCCTTGACTCAGCCCCGGGCTGACCGTCAGGACACCTTCCGCCCAGGACAACTCGACGCATCCTGTCCCGAACACATCGGCCCTCAAAGTCTCGACCGGTGCTGCCGGAGATTCGGAACCGCAGTCAGATCGGGGCGGCTCGGAGCGACCCGGGTTGGGTGGACTCGCGGAGCTTCCAGTTGCGGGGCCGGCGGCGGTCGCTTGACCCGGGCGGGCGGGCCGGATCAAGAGGAGCGCAAGGGCAAAGGCAGCCAGGCCCAACCCGCCTATCTCCAATGCCCACTTTGGGATCCGACGCCACCTGGCCCACCTCGACCCAACCGCCGGCTTGGGGCTCAGCTTGGGGCTCAGCTTGGGGCTCGGTGCCAGCTTGGGGCTCGGTGCCAGCTTGGGGCTCGGTGCGCATTGAACGGGGGGAGCCAACGACTCTCGCACTGCCCTGCAATCCGGGATTGCTGAGGTCAGAGCCTCGGCGAGCTCACGGGCGTTCGGGCGATCTGCGGGGCGCCGAGCCATGGCAGAGGTGACCGCCAATTCCAAGCTGGCCGGTACGTCGGGACAAAAGCTGGAGAGGCGGGGCAACCGATTCCTCCTGCCTGCCCGCATGGTCGCACCGGGGCCAAGACCGGCGTAAGGACGCCGTCCGGTGATCGCTTCCCAGCAGATTGCCCCCAACGCATAGACGTCGGCGACCGCCTCAGGCTCGTCGCCCCCGATCAGCTCGGGAGCGAGATAGTCGACCGTACCCCGGATGAGCGGCCAATTGGGACCGGCAGCACAGACCCAAGACGTGAGCCCGACGTCGTTGAGGATCGGATCGCCGCCGTCCCGCAGGAGGATGTTCGCCGGCTTCAGGTCCCCGTGAACCATGCCCACCGCATGGACCCCAGAGATCGCGCCGGCAACCAGCGCAGCTCCCCGGGCCACCTGGGAGACCGGGAGTGCTCCCCGGCGGGCAAGCAGAGCCGCCAACGATCCGCCGACCACCAGCTCCGATACGACGACGAGCCCACCTTCCACCGCCAGGGCGTCGATCGGATTCAGCACCCCGCGGTGCAGGATCGACCGAGACACGATCATCCGGCACAACCCCGCGATGACCTCCGGCTCGCCGCTCACCGCCACCGACCTGATCGCCACCCGGCGGCCGCCGCCGTCCACTCCCTCGTACAGGAACCCGACCGAACCTCCCCCGAGAGCCCTCACCACCCTGTAGTCGCCAACCAGGAACAACGAGCCTCCTCTAGTGTATGCTGGTCTTACCTAATACAGCATGATACAGCTTTAGATGCACGATACGAGCAGCCGGCCGCGATCAGTGACAAGCTGATGCTCCGGGGCCGACCAGGCCATCGGGCAAACAGCCTCTCAGGGGCCGAGCAGAAGCAGGAGTGGAAGAAAGGGGAAGCAGCGTGGTGTGTATGCCCGCAGTGAGAACGTTGACGACGCCATGATGAGCAAGCTGGCAACTCGGCAACGGCAAGGAGCACGTCCGCGGCGGGAGCCCACCGACCAAGCCCGACCCCTCCGGACCCTGCGGGGCTTGCCCAACGGAAGAGCTGTGGTCGGGGGCTTGCTTGTCACGGTTGCTGGGGTTGGGACATTCGCGGCATACACCGGAGCCACCGCCGATCACAGGACCAATTATGTGGTTGCTCGCAGGTCACTGACCGTGGGGGAGCGAATCACCACGAGCGACCTGTCCGTCGCTCCGATGCAGCTCTCAGGCCAGATCGCCGCTCAACGAGCATTCCGGGATCCGGCACGCCTGGTCGGAACCATCGTTGTCGGACCACTGGCTGCGGGCGAGCTGGTTCAGTCAAGCGACGTGGTGCAGAGCACCGCCGCACCCAGCTCCGAAGAGATGTCGTTCGCGATCCCGACCGCGAACGCGGTTGGAGGGAGCCTTGAGCCCGGAGACAGAGTGAACGTCCTGGCCACGTTCGGCACCGGAGCTCAGGCCAAGACAGTAACGATCCTGTCCAATGCCCCGGTGATCGACCGGGTGGCGGGCAATACGGGACTCGGCGCCAACAACGGCGGCGACACGACTCTGACTTTGGGCCTGTCCACCAAAGCACAGTCACTGGCCCTCGCTCATGCAGTCAGCAGCGGACAGGTGACCCTGGTCAGGGTCACCGGGTCGGGGATCGGGACCACCGGGTCGGGGATCGGGACCACCGGGTCGGGGGCGGGCTGAATCATGGTCGGAAGCCGATACGTGGTGCTCGGCCTCGCGCCCTCCAAGGCGGCGTGGCTCCGGACCGTAGCGCAATGGACTCAGTCCTCCTCGATCCCCGTGGAGCTGGTGAAGTGCCTGTCTGCCGAGGAGCTCCGAACCAGGCTGTGCACCAACCGCCAGTTCTCGGCCATCCTCGTGGATGCATGCCTGCCAGCCCTCGATCGCGACCTCATAGACGCCACGGTGCATGCTGGCAGCGCGGTGATCGTCGTGGAGGAGGGCCGTTCGAGACGTTCGTGGTCGTCGCTCGGTGCCAGCGCGGTTTTAGCGCCAAGCTTCGAACCAGCCGACCTGATGGAAGCCCTGCGCCAGAACGCACCCCAGGTTGCGGACTCCGCAGTCACTGACTTCTCCGATTTCGAGCGAGACGCGTTGATGGGTCAAGCTCCGTCAAGTTGGCGCCCGGCAATCGTCGTGGCGGTATGCGGATCGGGGGGCGTGGGAACGTCGACCCTGGCCATGTCCATCGCTCAGGGACTGGTCGACTGGCTGGGATCTTCAGCGGCAGATGGCGTCCGCGATGACCAGAGCCCCTTCGGCCGCCGAGTGCTCCTGGCAGACTTCGCGCGCCGGTCGGACATGGCGGTGCTCCACGACGCCGGAGACGTCGTTCCCGGCCTGCAAGAGCTGGTCGAGGCCCACCGAAACCGTCAACTAACCCCCGCCGAGGTCCACCCGCTGGCCTATGCCGTGAGCCTGCGCGGCTACAACCTCCTGCTTGGCCTGCGAAGGGCCTGCGACTGGGCCAGCATCCGCCCTCGAGCCTTCGAGGCTTCGTTCGCCAGCCTCCGCGCAGCGTACGGCGCAGTCGTGTGCGACATTGATTCCGACTTCGAGACCGAACGCGACGGAGGGTCCGCCGACGTAGAGGAGCGAAACGTGATGTCCCTGACCGCCCTCACCCACGCCGACGTCGTGATCGCGGTGGGCCTCCCGGGCCTCAAGGGCACCCACGGTCTGATCAGGCTGCTCCGCGACCTGTCCACCAGCGGGGCTCCGCCTGAGCGGGTGATTCCCGTCTTCAACCTTGCTCCCAAGTCCGGACGCGCCAAAGGCGAGCTGGCCAGGGTCTTATCGGAAGTCATTCACGACGAGAACCCTCGGACGACCAGTGCTCGCCACCAGGGACCCGCGTCGCCCATCTTCGTCCCTGAACGGACGCTCGAAGAGATGGCGGGCCACGCCTTCCGCCTCCCGGGGCCAGTGGCGGACCCGCTAGCCGCCTCCGTCGGGGCGGTGCTAAGCAGGTCCGGAAGGCGTGTGGCGGAGCCCAGCCAACCCCGGGCTGTGGCCCCGGGGAGCCTGGGTCACCTCTACGAGGACGACGAGAGTGCAAGCGGCTGAGACGGCGCTGTAGTTCAACTGGGTCCAGTGAGTGTTAGGCGCGACGGCTCAGCCAGATCTTGGACGACCAATTGAGGAGTCTAACCCGAACTGAGGAGCGCTACCCGCCGCTGTGACGGGTAGCGCTCCTCAGTTCACACTCCGCACCCGATCAGCCGGCACCAACTCGGCCGGCACGCACCCGATCAGCCGGCACCAACTCGGCCGGCACCAACTCGGCCGGCACCAACCCGGCCGGCACCAACTCGGCCGGCACCAACTCGGCCGACACCCGACTAATGGGAGCCGGCAAGCTCGGCCGGGACCGGAAAGAGAACCCGGATCGACCAGCCTTCAGGTCGCGTAGATGGCCACCGAGTCGACCAGCGCGTGGGCAAAGTCACGGAGGCAGTCGCCGACCTGGCCCGAGCCGAGCGATGTCGTGACCGCGGTGGCTCGGTCCGCCCAGAGGCGAGCCTCGCCCACGGCAGAGCCAATCGCCCCCGAACCGGCGACGATCTTCATCGCCTGGTCCAGCTCTGACCCGTCGAGGCGCCTGCCGAGCAGCGGAGCGAGCTCGGGCCCAGCGCAGCGGTCGGCCAGGGCCCTGAGGATGGGCAGGGTGTAGACCCCCTCCATCAGGTCCTGGCCGGGGAGCTTGCCCAGCTCCTCCTCGGTGGCCACCACGTCCAGGATGTCGTCCCGGATCTGGAACACCATCCCAAAGCACTCCCCGTAGGTGGTGAGCGCCTCGACCGTCCTACGGTCGAGGCAGGCGGTCAGGGCGCCCACCCGGCAGGCGGTGGCGGTGAGCGAGGCGGTCTTGCCCGCGATGGACGCGAGATACGCCGACTCCGTCCGGCGCTGGTCGAAGGTGCCCTGGACCTCGCGGACCTGGCCCTCCATCATCCGAGCAAGCGTGGCAGCCAGCAAGGAAGCGACCTCGGTTCCCAGGCTGGCCGCAATCCCCGCTGCCCTGGCGAGCAAGAAGTCACCCGCGATCACCGCCAACAAGTTCCCCCACCGGCTGTTTACGCTCTCGACGTTGCGGCGCTGGGTTGCCTCGTCGATCACGTCGTCGTGGTAGAGGGAGGCCAGGTGCACCATCTCCACCGATACCCCGCCGAGCAGGATGTCCTCGCTGGCCTGGCCCAGACCAGCGGCGGCGGCGCTGACCAGGCTCAGGATCGGCCGGAGCCGCTTACCCCCACCAGCGACCAGGTGGGTGGCGACCTCGGTCAGGAAGGGGTCCTCGGCCGCCACCATGCGGTGGAGGACGACTTCAAGGCGTGCCAGGTCCCCTTCCATCCAGGGAAGGCCCAGCAGGTCGGCGGCGTTCACTGATATGAACTTAGGCTAACGGTGCTGCGAACCGATAGCAGCCATAGGTAACGACAACAGGGGTGCAAGCACAGCCACCATAGTTTTTGGATAGACTGGTCAAGACCGACAAGCCAGCAGGGAGGCGGTCCGATGTTCGAGCGATTCACAGACAGGGCACGAAGGGTGCTGGTCCTCGCCCAAGAGGAAGCGCGCCTGCTCAACCACAACTTCATCGGCACCGAGCACATCTTGCTGGGCCTGATCCACGAGGGAGAGGGAGTGGCAGCCAAGGCGCTGGAGTCTCTCGGCATATCCCTGGAGGCGGTTCGGGAGAAGGTGGAGGAGACAATAGGCCCAGCCGCGTCCGCGCCCGCCGGGTCCCCGCCCTTCACCCCTCGAGCCAAGAAGGTCCTGGAGCTGTCCCTGCGCGAAGCCCTCCAGCTGGGCCACAACTACATCGGCACGGAGCACATGCTGCTCGGCCTGGTCCGTGAGGGCGACGGAGTGGCCGCTCAGGTGCTGGTGCACCTGGGGGCCGACCTGGCCCGGGTCCGCAGCCAGGTGATCAACCTGCTCTCGGGCTACCAGGGCAAGGAGCCCGTCGGTGCCGGGGCCAGCTCAGGAGACAACCCGTCCACCTCTCAGGTGCTGGACCAGTTCGGCCGCAACCTGACCACGCTCGCCCGGGACCACAAGCTCGATCCGGTGATCGGGCGGGACCGCGAGATCGAGCGGGTGATGCAGGTCCTGTCCCGGCGAACGAAGAACAACCCGGTTCTCATCGGCGAGCCCGGCGTGGGCAAGACCGCCATCGTGGAGGGCCTTTCCCAGCAGATCGTGGCCGATGACGTGCCCGACACGCTGCGGGGAAAGCAGCTCTACACCCTCGACCTGGGTGCGTTGGTGGCCGGGAGCCGCTACCGGGGTGACTTTGAGGAGCGCCTGAAGAAGGTGCTCAAGGAGATCCGGACGCGCGGCGACATCATCTTGTTCATCGACGAGCTGCACACCTTGGTGGGCGCCGGTGCGGCCGAGGGAGCCATCGACGCCGCCTCGATCCTCAAGCCGATGCTGGCCCGGGGTGAGCTGCAGACCATCGGGGCCACCACGCTCGACGAGTACCGCAAACACCTGGAGAAGGATGCTGCGCTGGAACGCCGATTCCAGCCGATCAAGGTGGAGGAGCCCTCCCTGGCCCACACCATCGAGATCCTGAGGGGCCTGCGCGACCGCTACGAGACCCACCACTCGGTGACCATCACCGACCAGGCGCTGGTCGCTGCCGCCAACCTGGCCGACCGCTACATCTCGGACCGCTACCTGCCGGACAAGGCCATCGACCTGATCGACGAGGCTGGGAGCCGGCTGCGGATCAAGCGCATGTCCACCCCGCCCGAGTACAAAAAGCTCGAGGAGGACATCGCCAAGACCCGTAAGGACAAGGATGCGGCGACGCTCCGCTCGGCCACCGACGAGGTGACTCGGCTGTCGGCCAAGGAGCAGGAGCTGGTCGCCCGCAGGGTGGCCATCGAGGCCCAGTGGCGCACCGAGGGCAGGGACCTGTTCGACGTGGTCGACGAGGAGGTCATCGCCGAGGTGCTGGCCAACTGGACCGGCATCCCGGTCTACAAGCTGACCGAGCAGGAGACCGCCAAGCTCTTGCGCATGGAGGAGGACATCCACCACCGGGTCATCGGCCAGGAGGATGCGATCAAGGCCCTCGCCCGAGCCATCCGGCGCACGAGGGCCGGCCTCAAGGATCCCAAGCGGCCCAGCGGCTCGTTCATCTTCCTCGGCCCCACCGGCGTCGGCAAGACCGAGCTGGCCAAGGCGCTGGCCGAGTTCCTCTTCGGCAACGAGTCCAGCCTGATCCAGCTCGACATGAGCGAGTACATGGAGAAGCACACCGTCAGCCGCCTGGTCGGGTCCCCCCCGGGCTACGTCGGCTACGAGGAGGGCGGCCAGCTCACCGAGGCAGTGCGGCGCAAGCCGTTCTCGGTGGTGCTGTTCGACGAGGTCGAAAAGGCCCACCCGGACGTGTTCAACGCACTGCTCCAGATCCTGGAGGACGGGCGCCTCACGGACGCGCAGGGACGCACAGTGGACTTCAAGAACACGGTGCTGATCATGACCTCCAACCTGGGCACTGCGGACCTGCGAAAGACCTCGCTGGGCTTCGCCCGCTCCAGCGAGGAGTTGACCCACGAGAAGATGTCCGACAAGGTCCACGAGGCGCTCAAGGTCCACTTCCGCCCGGAGTTCCTCAACCGGATCGACGAGGTGATCGTATTCCACGAGCTGTCCCGCGAGGAGATCACCGAGATCGTGGACCTGATGATCAAGCGGGTCCGCGGGCAGCTGGAGGGCCAGGGGCTCGGCTTCGAGATCACCCGCTCGGCTAAAGAGCTGCTCGCCGACCGGGGTTACGACCACACCCTGGGGGCCAGGCCGCTGCGCCGAGCCATCCAGCAGCTGGTCGAGGACCCGCTCTCCGAGCGCATCCTGTGGAAGGAGTTCAACGTCGGCGAGACCATCATCGTGGACGCCGAGGATGGGGCCATCGTCTTCCGCACCGTCCAGGGCATAGAGCCCCCTCCGGTGGAGCTGGCAGGAGCCAGCGCCGACAGCGATTAAGCAGGCCTTTTCGAGTAATCTTGCCCTGAGCCGCACCCGACCAGCGCCCGCCCCCGCGCCGCGCGGCCAGGAGCGCCCTAGTCGGTGCTCTCTCCGGCCAGGAGCAAGATGTCTCCTTGGCCCGCGATCGCTTCCGCCCCCTCGGTAAAGCGATTACCGGCGCCCACCGCATGGGCCTCGCGCCCAGTCGCCCGGGAGATGATCGCAGCTCGGCGCGCGGCCCGCTCGAGGTCGTGACGGTCGACGACCACCGAGACCTCGACCACCACGTACACCTCGGAGCCGTCCGCTGCCCGGCCGCGGCCCACCGCGTCGGCGCGGCAGGCATCGTCGGCCTCGACGCTGTCGACGAGTCCGGCATCGATCGCGTCGTCGAGCAGATCCCGGACCTGACCGGGGTCCAGGACCCGTAGACGCCGGAAGCGGGATCCCAGGTAGGCGGGCAGGTAACGCTGCCACCGCCGCTCAAGGTCAGAGCCCTTCAGGGTCCCCACGTCTATCTTCAGGGTCCCCACGTCGGACTTCAAGACCTCCACGTCGCTCTCCAGCTTGTCCAAGCGGATCAGGACCCCGCGCATTGTCGCCGCCAAGTCCTTGACCTCCGCGGCCAGCTGCTTCAGGTCTGCTGCCAGGGCCGCCACGGTCCCCGGGAGCGCCATCAACTCCTCGCTGAGCAGCAGCGCCCGGAGGGCCTCGCGCTTGGAGGGGTCCTTCTCCAGCTCCTGCGCCAAAGTCTCAAATACACTCATGTTCACCAGTATAGTCTCCGTGTCCCCCCGCGTCGATTCATTTTTGCGGCTGACCGTCCTTTCGCGTAAGCACCGAGACCAAGTCCACGGCCCGGGCCAGGACCGGGATGGCGCCGAGGCGGGTGAGCCCGGCCACCCTGGGCACTGCGATGGTGTCCCAGCCGGGGATGCCGGCCATGCGGATGGAGCGGACCACCGCCCGGCCGGCGATCGACGCCGGTGGAGCGCCGGTGGAAGTCATCGGGGCGCCCACGCCGTCGGTCATGCCCTTGGACCTGGGGTAGAACTCGGTGGCGATCGGCCCCGGCGCGATGAGCCCGACACTGACGCCCTTGCCCAGCAACTCCCGGCGCAGTCCCTCGCTGAAGCCGGCCACGGCGAACTTGGTGGCGGAGTAGACGCTGAGCGGGGGCGCCGAAACCCAACCGGCCACCGACCCGACGTTGACAATGTGGCCGCGACGGCGCGCCAGCATCCCCGGCAGCATTCTCTGGGTGAGGTCAATGAGCCCGATCACGTTGATCTCGAAGAGCCGGCGCACCTCGGTGGCCGACATCTCGGCGACCACCCCGGACCAGCCGAGCCCAGCGTTGTTCACCAGCACGTCGAGCGCGCCAACCGCCTCGGCCAGCGCTGCGCGATCCGCGTCGACGCTCATGTCCGCCACGAAAGGGGTGATGCCCTCGCACTCCGCCGCCAGCGCGGCCAGGCGATCCCCGTTGCGGGCGACCGCCCAGACCCGAGCCCCCTTCCGGGCCAGGCGCAGGGCGGCGTCGCGCCCGATACCAGAAGAGGCCCCGGTCACCACGATCGTCGATCCAGAGATTCGCATACCCCTACTACTACACTGCGCCAGTGGTGCCCACCATCCGAGTCGAGCAGGTGACCGTGGTGGACGACGCCGTCGTGGAGGCCTTTGCCCGGCTCGTCCCCCAGCTGTCCTCCAGCGCGGCGATCCCCGGACGCGATCAGATCGCCGAGGTGCTGGCGGCACCGGGGACCACCGTCTTGGTGGCACTCAGTGGACCCGGGGATTGGGAGCAGGGTCGGGAGTGGGCGGTGGTCGGGACCCTCACCCTTTTGATATTCCAAATACCTACTGGGGTGAGAGCCTGGATCGAGGACGTGGTCGTGGACAGCGCTGCGCGGGGCACCGGGGTTGGTGTCGCCCTGGTGTCGGCGGCGGTGGAGCGGGCGCGGCTCGCGGGGGCTCGGACCGTCGAGCTGACCTCGCGGCCATCGCGTGAGGCGGCCAACCGGCTCTACCTGCGCGCCGGGTTCGAGCGCCGGGAGACCAACGTCTACCGGCTCTCACTACAATAAGGGACCCTGTGACCGCCTACGACTATCCCACCCCTTGCGACATGCCGTTCGGCAAGTACCGTCCGTTCCGCCCGCTGGAGTTGCCCGACCGGACCTGGCCGGACCGCACCCTGACCGCCGCGCCACGGTGGTGCAGCGTGGACCTGCGCGACGGGAACCAGGCCCTGATCGACCCGATGGACCCGGCGCGCAAGCTGGAGCTCTTCGAGGTGCTGGTCGGGATGGGGTTCAAGGAGATAGAGGTCGGGTTCCCGGCGGCGTCTGCTCCCGACTTCGACTTCATCCGCCAGATCATCACAGAGGACCGGATCCCCACCGACGTGTCGATCCAGGTGCTGGTCCAGTGCCGGCCGGAGCTGATCGACCGGACCTTCGAGTCGCTGGCCGGGGCGCACTCCGCCATCGTGCACTTCTACAACTCCACCTCGACCCTCCAGCGCCGGGTGGTCTTCGACCTGGGCCGGGGCGGGATCATCGACATAGCCACCAGCGCCGCCCGGCTGGTGGCAAAGCGCTCCGAGTCACTCCCCGACACCCGGCTGCGCTACGAGTACTCCCCGGAGAGCTTCACCGGCACCGAGCCCGACTTCGCGGTCGAGATCTGCGAAGCGGTGATGGACGTGATCGAGCCCTCCGCCGAGGATCCAATGATCCTGAACCTGCCCAACACCGTCGAGATGTACGGGCCGAACACCTATGCGGACGTGATCGAGTGGTTCGGCCGCCAGGTCAGCCGGCGCGAGGCGGTGGTGCTCAGCGTGCACCCCCACAACGACCGCGGCACCGCGGTGGCCGCAGCCGAGCTGGCCCAGCTGGCCGGAGCCCAGCGGGTGGAGGGCACTCTGTTCGGCAACGGGGAGCGCACCGGCAACGTGGACGTGGTCAACCTGGCACTTAACCTGTTCACCCAGGGGGTGGACCCGGAGCTGGACATCCACGACATCGACGCGCTACGCCGGACCGCCGAGCACTGCAACCGCCTGCCGGTGCACCCGCGCCACCCCTATGTCGGAGACCTGGTCTACACCGCCTTCTCCGGGTCCCACCAGGACGCGATCAAGAAAGGCATGACCGCGCTGCCCCAGGACTACACCACCTGGGAGGTCCCGTACCTGCCCATCGACCCCAAGCACGTCGGGCGCACCTACGAGGCCATCATCCGGGTGAACAGCCAGTCCGGCAAGGGTGGAGTCGCTTACCTGATGGACTCGGAGCACGGCCTCGACCTCCCCCGCTCCCTCCAGGTCGAGTTCTCACGTGCGGTCCAGGAGGTCACCGAGGCGAGCGGGACCGAGATCCGGCCCGACGAGATGTGGGAGGTGTTCAGCGCCACCTACTTCCCCGACGACGCGGGGATCCGGCTCATCTCAAGCGAGGTGACCTCGGGGGTCGGTGCTGACGTTGATGGGGGCACCGGGGGCACCAAGGTGACCGCCCAGCTCCTGGTGGACGGGCGGCACTTGACCATCTCCGCTGCGGGCAACGGACCGGTGGCCGCCCTGGTCAGCGGGCTGGGCGCGGAGCTGGGCCTGGAGATGTCGGTCGAGGACTACCACCAGCACGCCCTGACCGCGGGCACTGAGGCGAGCGCGGTGGCTTACCTGCAGGTGCTCGGGCCAGGAGGCGCCCGCACCTGGGGGGTGGGGATCGACTCCAGCACCCTCGACGCCTCCCTGGGTGCGGTGATCAGCGCGGCAAACCGGCTGCGCGGCCGGGGCACCTCCGCCTAGCCCTCCTAGGATGGCGGGGTGGAGGCGAGCATAACCATCACGGACAACCGGACCGGGGAATCACGCGAGGTCCCGATCCGGGACGGCGGTGTGGCTGCAGCGGACTGGTCCGAGCTGCTTCCTGGGGTTTGGTTCTACGACCCCGGCCTGATGAGCACCGCGGTGTGCAGCTCGGCGATCAGCTTCGTCGACGGCGAGGCCGGGGTGCTGCGCTACCGGGGATACCCGATCCAGGAGCTGGCCGAGCACTCCACCTTCATCGAGGTGGCTTACCTGCTCTTGTACGGGGCGCTTCCCAACCCCGCCCAGTACGAGGAGTGGCGCCGCGACCTCAACCAGCACACCTTCATCCACGAGAACGTGCGCAAGCGCTTCATGGAGGGCTTCCACTACGACGCCCACCCGATGGGGATGCTGGTCTCGGCGGTGGCAGCCATGTCCACCTTCTACCTGGACGCCAAGGACATCTTCGACACGGAGTCGCGCCGACGCCAGGTCACCCGCCTGATCGCCAAGATGCCCACCCTGGCCGCGGCCGCGCATCGCTTCAGCGTGGGGATGCCCTTCGTCTACCCGGACAACTCGCTGTCGTACGCGCAGAACTTCCTGTCCATGATGTGGAAGGTCTCCGAGCCGCACTATGCCGCCGACCCGGCGCTGGCCCGGGCGCTCGACGTGCTGTTCATCCTGCACGCCGACCACGAGCAGAACTGCTCCACCACGGTCATGCGCACCGTCGGCTCAGCGCACGCAGACCCCTACTCGGCCTGCGCCGCGGCGTGCGCCGCCCTGTACGGCCCCCGCCACGGCGGGGCCAACGAGGCGGTGATCCGGATGCTCAGCGAGATCTCCTCGGTGGACCGGGTCGGCGCCTTCGTCCGCTCGGTGAAGGAGGGCGAGGGGCGTCTACAGGGCTTCGGGCACCGGGTCTACAAGAGCTGGGATCCGCGTGCGACGATAATCAAGCGCACCGCCGAGGAGGTGTTCGAGGTGACGGGGCGGAACCGGCTGCTCGACATCGCGCTCAAGCTGGAGGAGGTGGCGCTGGAGGACGAGTATTTCGTGTCGCGCCGGCTCTACCCCAACGTTGACTTCTACTCCGGGCTGATCTACCAGGCGATGGGCTTTCCGATCTCGATGTTCCCCGTCCTGTTCGCCATCCCGCGCACCGCAGGCTGGCTGGCCCACTGGCTGGAACAGCTCGAGCACAATGCCCGCATCACGCGACCCCGCCAGCTGTACGTGGGCGAGCCCGAGCGCCACTACCCCTCGGCGGCGCCCTCGGCGGCGCCCTCGGCGGCGCCCTAGTCGGCGGGGTCGGAGCGGTCGGAGCAGTCGGCGCAGGTGCCCTCGATCTCGACGGTGTGGGTGACGTCCACGAACCGGTGCCGGCTCGCCACCCCGGCGGCCCAGCGCTCCACCTCGGGACCCTCCACCTCGACCGTGCGCCCACAGCCCCGGCAGACCAGGTGGTGATGGTGATGCCCGCTGTCGCAGCGCCGGTAGAGGGTCTCGCCGTCCGGGGCGCGCAGCGCGTCCAGCTCGCCTGCCTCCGCAAGGGTGCGGAGCTGAGCATAGACCGTGGTGAGCCCTACGTTCTCACCCCGAGAGCGTAGATCGGTGAACAGGTCCTGGGCCGAACGGAAGCCGGTCGAGCTGTACAGCACCGAGGCCAGCGCACGCTTCTGGCGGGTCGAGCGCTCCTGGGGCGCGCGGACCCCGGTGTTCCGGTCCTCCAGGGATTCGGGCATTGGTCCTCAGGTTATGGCGTGAGAAGCGACATTGCTTGCTCTGGACCTTGAGGGGTGGCGCGCTACGGTCGATGTGGTGACCGACGATATCCGCCTGGAGGTCAAACGGCGCCTCGAGGAGGCCGACCTTGCGGCAGTCTCGACGCTGTTGCACCTCGCTGCGGTGGCCGACGGGCACCGACCCCTCGGGGAGCACCAGTGGCTCGACCTGGTCCACGGGGGGCGCACCGGGTTCGCCGGGTTCATCGCCATCCAGCCGGGGCACGGGCACCCAGTGGGTTAC
>JBOGGT010000074.1:0-29957 GCA_050744225.1 Acidimicrobiales bacterium
GGTGGTACGGGGTGCTCGGCACTCCGGCGGCCAGGCGCCGGGTTACCAGAGGATGTCCGTGAAGCAGGTGTAGCAAACGGATGCGGCTCGCCCCGCGCGGCCCTGGTCGCATACGGACAGCGGCTCATGCATATATGGCCGAGACAGACCTCCGCGGACGCCCATAGCCAACCCCGCCAGGGACTACGGAGCGTAGGGGTTGGGGTCATCGGGCTCCGAGCGGGCCTAGGGGGTCGTCATAGCGCATCCATCGCGCATGCTGAGCTGTCCGGAGGCGATCAGGCCCGTCCGGGCTAGTCCGGACGTGGAACTGGACCAGCCGTATCCGTCCCGGCGTGTCTGTCGTCGTCCGGCGAAGAAGACCTGATAATGCTGAGGTCCGCAGTTCGAGTCTGCGTAGCCCCACCACGTTTACCCTGCTCAGGGGAGTGTCTTCGTCGACGAGGGTCAGCCGGCGGTCCTCCATCGCACATTCATCGCGCATAACTCCCCCGGGAACGGCGCCCCTGGCAGCAGCGAATGGCGCCACCCGGTCCCGGGGAAGGCGCACCTGGATCAGATGATCTGGCCCGGATCGCCCGTGCCAGTGATCACCGGCAGTCCAGCGGACTCCCACGCCTGCATCCCGCCGGCGAGGTTGACAGCGTTGATCCCGTGGGCATTCAACATCTGCGTGACGGCTTTGGACCGCCCGCCCGAGTGGCACACCACGACCGCGGAGTGCAGGTCCCGAAGAGAGTCGATCTGCGATTCGACCTGGCTCATCGGAATCAGCCGGGCCTCGGGGGCGTGGCCGGCCGTCCACTCGTCCGGCTCGCGGACATCGATGACCGCCGCCCCGGTGGCGACGAGGTCTCGAGCCGCCGTGGGCGTGACCTCGATCGCGGGAATCGGCGTCGACCGGCGGCTGGCCACAGGCAGCCCCGCCTTAGTCCAGGCGCCGTACCCACCGACGAGATCGGAGACGTCGCTGAACCCGACGTGGCGCAGCAGGCTTGCAGCGACGAGGGACCGGGAGCCACCGGCGCAGTTCACGACCACCGGCACGTGCCGGTCGATCTCGTCGAGACGGTCCACCAGAACGCCGAGGGGTATCAGGCGAGCCCCCGAGAGCGTGCCCAGCGCCGTCTCGCCCGGATTCCGGACGTCGACCAGCTGCATATCGGGCACGAGGTTGAGCAGCTCGGCAAGCTGCTCGATCGTGACCCGGGAACTGCTCTCGACCAGGTCCGGTCGGTCGACCAACAAGGAATGCGCATGGGACAGGTAGCCGATCACCCGGTCGAACCCGATACGAGCCAGCCGCACGCGGCTCTCGAGGGCTGTGTCGGGATCGCCTACCAACACGATCTCCTTGCTCGGGTCGAGCACGTCCCCTGCCCATTCGGCGAACCGCCCGTGCAGCCCGACGTTGATGGCCCCTTCCAGGTGGCCGGCCGCGAAGTCGGTCGGTTCCCTGGTGTCGAGCGGGACGGCGCCGCCGGCGACTCGCTCGAGCACGACGTCCAGCTCGAGCGCGGCGGGCATCTCGGCCTCATCCAGCAGCCCGTGCTCCTGCCGGTTCCGCTGAGAATCGAAGGAGAAGTAGTGAGGCCGGCTTGGCTGCCCTTCCGTTACGGCGGCGACGAACTGCTCTTCCGTCATAGGTTGCAGTGCATAGTTCGACCGGCGCTGCTCCCCGATGGTGGAGCTGGTTTCGCTGGACAACTGCTTCCCGCACGACGACCCGGCCCCGTGTGCCGGGAAGACCCTTGTTCTATCCGGCAGGACGAGCAGTTGCTCGTGGACGGACCGGTACAAGAGGCGCGCGAGCGTCTGCGCGTCGAGCCCGCTGCCGCTCGAAGCGAGCAGGTCCGGGCGGCCCACATCGCCGACGAACAAGGTGTCGCCCGTCAGGACGCCCCACGGCTCTGAGGAGTCCGGATGGTCATGGAGCAGAATGCAGATCGACTCCGGTGTGTGGCCGGGGGTGGCGAGGATCTCCAGTGACACCTCTCCGAGCTCGATCCGCTGCCCGTGCTCGACCGGGTCCATCGCGAAGTCGACCTTGGCTGCCGACCCGAAGGACACAACGGCCCCTGTGTTCTCAGCCAACTCCAGGTGTCCCGAAAGGAAGTCGGCATGGAGATGCGTCTCCAGCACCCTCTCGATCCGCAGACTCTTCGCTTCGGCCTCGTCCAGGTAGACGCCGATGTCACGCCGAGGATCGACGACGACGGCCCGCCCGGTTGTCTCGTCGCCGATCAAATAGGAAGCATGTGACAGGCATCCCAGATAGTGCTGTGTGAAGATCATTGGTCACCCCCGTCTGCGAGCTCGTTGAGTCCTTGCACGACCCACTCCTTCAGAGTTTCCGCCTGCATGAACGGTGCGTCGTCAGCCGCTCCCTTCGCCAGCACTTCCTCCGCCGACGCCCCCGACCGCAACCCGGCATAGAGGTACACGAGGGCCGACGAACGAGGGCCGCTTCGGCACGTGACCAGCGTAGGCCGACGCATCCGGTCGAGTTCGGCCACACCCTTCCGAGCGACGTCGATGTCGAACGGACGAGGCGGATCGGCGATCAGGTTCACAGCGTCGGGAACCGCCGCTTGCACGTCGGCGAACGACATGCCGCCCTCCATAGCTGCAAACTCTTCACCGCACATGTAGAGCCAGGATGCGGCGCTCGCCTCCTTGGCGAAGGCGGTGGGATCGGAGATCAATCCACGGTTGTGGATGAGCTCTTCGAAGTCAGGCGCGGTGGCGCCGAGCTGGATGCTCATTCGTTGCTCCCTTCGATGTTGTCGTTTGTTGTATCGACCGAGTAGCACTCGCATCTCGGTCGAGTACCTGCGTGACGATGAGCTGAGACTAAGCCAGTTCGGCCCGCGACCGACCTCAAGCTTCTGGAAGATGTGCTCCAGGTGGACCTTGGCGTTCGTCCGGCCACCGGGCTACACCGAACTCGCGGTGGGCCTGGTCGGTGACCCCGATCAACCGCTCCCCTCGATGGGGGACCCGGTCGCCCCAGTGACCAGGGCGAACCGATTGAGCTGCCCAATGTCGTCAGCGCCAGAATTCGGTGAGCTTCTCGGCGAGGACTCTTCCCTGGTCGTAGCCAGCTTGTGCGGCGGGCTGGCGTGTCCACGGATCCATCATATTGACGCCGAATGCGGTGCGGGACTGGCTATTCGGAAAGATCGTTTCGACTCTGCTGCCGCGTGCGCGTAGTTTGTCGACCTGGGTTGCGAGATGCATGCCCCAGTGCACCGGCGTTCGTGATCGGCCACCGAATGGTGACAGCACCAGCACGCGCCCGTATCCGGCTGCCAGGTCGGCATTCTCGGCGTTGGATCGGTAGCCGCCGTCGATGTATCGGCCGTCGCCGATGCTGTGGGGGGGCACAGTGAAGCCATTGGCGGTGCTGGCGGTGACAGCGTCCACCAAGTCGACTCCGCTGTGGCGGTCGAACACGACCGGTTCACCGGTATGAGCATCGACAGTCACGATGTGTATCGGTCGTTGCGGCCAGTGCTGGCTGGGCAGCCGAGCCGCGACGGTGGCGCGCCGCCGAGTTTGTGTTTGCCCGGAGCCGCCCGAGGCCGCATCCATTTCGAGTGCCGCCGCACCCAATTTGCGGCGCATGTCGGCCGCATCCTCAGCGGCGGCGATGATCGCGCTCGTCGTCTCCATATGGTCTGCCACCGACATATTCGGACCTCGGCCGCGCTCGGATCCGATCGGACCAGTCCGTGGCTGGGACCCAGCGGCGAGGATGTTGGCAAGTAGTTCGGCCGGTTGTGTCGCACTGCTTATCTGGGCCGCTACCGTCGCTCCGGCGGACGTCCCGATGATCAGATCCGCCTCGCTCACATCCAACCCCGCATCAAACAAGCCGGCGATGATGCCGATCTCCCACGCATTACCTGCCGATCCGCCACCACCGAGGACCAACGCTCGCTCGCTCACGTCCAGCCACTCTACGCAACCTCAACACCGACAGCAACGGAATTTGGCTGGGTGTGGAGTCGACTTTCATGGGGCGTCCACGGCTCAGCGCGGCCCTCGCCACCGGGGGTTCAGCGAGGTGGTATCGTCTGGCGTTGGGGCAAAATGGTCAGCTCTTCATCTCGCACGTCGGCGAGACGGGTCCCGGAGTCGGGTCGGATGGGTGTTCCGAGGGAGTCAGGGGCTGCTCGTCGGTCCATACCTTCGGCGGGAGGCGGTTGCCTCCACCCGGATTGAAGGAACCCGGGCCTCTTTCGCTGATGTGTTCGACGCCGAAGCCGGCGGACAGCCCTTCGACGCAGACATCGAAGAGGTCGTCAACTGCCGCTGACCCCCTACCGGAGCCGACAGTTCTGGGCGGGTCCTGAGATTGCACGACTCCTCCATTCCGGAAGGGCTTCCAACACGACGCGTGGGGGCCGCGTTGGAAGAATGCGGATCGCGCGCGGCCAGCCAACGCCATCCGGATCGTGGCCCGCGGTGACGCCCTCTCTCTCCGAGCGTCACCCGCCGGCTGATCGCCGGGATCGCCGGCCGTAGCCCGGCCCGCGCCGTCGAGCCATCGGTTCTGGGGGTGCTGACCGAACGCGAGCGAGAGGTTTTGGGCCTCGTCGGTGCCGGGCTGAGCAACGACGAGATCGCCGTCTCCCTGTATATGAGCCCACTCACGGCCAAGACTCACGTCAGTCGCATCATGACCAAGCTCCACGCCCGGGACCGGGCCCAGCTGGTCGTTGCCGCCTACGAGACGGGACTCGTCCGGCCCGGCCTGCCCTAAACAGGTCGGGGCTGTTCCTGGCGCGAGCGTACCCCCAGTAAGGATCGGTTCTAAGCTTTCCCAGATGGTGGGGACGGGGGCAGTGGTGCTCGGCACGACCCGGGACCGCGAAGCTGTCGAGCCCTTGTGGGGCCGCCCGAGGACCTCGACCAGGCGCCGGTGGGGAGCGTGGACAGAGCCGCTGATTGCGGTGGCACTCGCCGGGGGAGCCGCGGCCGCCATGCTGGCTTGGGCCCCTCCCGGCGGTGACCTGGCGGCCCATCTCTACGAGGTCCGAGTGGCCAAGACAGCCCTGTGGGACAACTTCTGGTACGCAGGGTCGTTCAGCTACGTGAGCTACAGCCCGCTGTGGACCCCACTGGCGATCGGGCTGGGCATCTTTCCCGTTGGGGTGGCTTCGATCCTGGTGGGCGCGGGCGCCTATGCGGCCCTGGTCGACCGGGTCTGGGGCAATGCCGCTCGCTGGTCCGCCCGGTCGTTCGGGTTGGTCTGGGGGGGTACGGTCCTTTGGGGCACCTATCCTTTCCTCCTGGGGGTCGCCTTCGGGCTCGTTGGCCTGTGGAGTCTGGTCAGGTGGTGGCAGCCGGGTCGGGGACTGCGCAGCTGGCCGCTCGCAGGCTTTGGCCTCCTGGCGGCCCTGGCTCTGGCCTCCAGCGCGCTGGCGTTCTTCGCTCTGGCGATGGTGTGCGCAATTGCGGCGGTGGCTCAGGGGCGCTCCTGGAGACGTTTGGTCGCGCCCTTGGCGGTGGTGGTCGTGTTGGGCCTCGCCGAGGTACTGCTCATCCGGGCCTTCCCCGGGGATGGTACCTATCCATTTTGGGTCTCGGACCTGGCGGAGATCCTGGGGTTTTGCCTGCTTGGCCTGCTCCTGACCTGGCGAGTCCCGCGCGCCCGTGTGCTGGTGGCAGTATTCGTCGCGTACGCAGTGACGGCGCTCGTGGGCTTCGTGGTGCCATCGCCGGTGGGCTCCAACCTGGCTCGCCTGCGGGACGCCTCGGTCCCGGTCATCGTCCTGGCGGCGGGCCTGCGGGCCTGGCGGGGCCGACTTGCGTGTTTGGGCGCGGTGGCACTCGCGATCGCGTGGACCGTGCCGGCTCCGGCCACCGTCGCGAACCTGGCCAGGGCGAGCGCTGCCTCCCACCCCGCCTACTGGGCACCGGCCGTGAACTACCTGCGTGGCCACCTGCTCCCTTCCTACCGCGTGGAGGCACTCGACACCGCAGGGCACTGGCCCTCCTACGGTCTGGCGGGGGCGGGTATTCCCCTGGTTCGCGGCTGGTTTCGCCAGGATGACTTTCCCACCGATTCCATCTTGTACCGCTCCGTACCGCTCACCAGCTCCTCGTATATCGCGTGGCTGCGCAGCCTTGGTGTGGCCTACGTGGTAGCAGCCGACATCCCCCCGGACTTCTCCTCGCAGGCGGAGCTCGCCCTTCTCGCGAGCGGGCACTCCGGGCTGAGCGTGGCCTGGCAGAGTCCTGACGTGACCATCTACGCGCTCCCGGGTCCGACTTCGATGGTTACTGGCCCGGCTCCGGCGTCGCTGCTGGCTCTGCACCGGACCTCGATGTCCATCCGGGTGGACGCCCCCGGCCGATACCGGGTGGCGGTGCACTGGTCGCCGTACTGGCACACCTCGGCCGGGTGCGTGACCCGGTCTCCAGGCGGCATGACCACCCTGGTGGCGAGCAGCGCGGGGGTGGCGCACGTGAGCTTCAGGCTGAGCGCCGCCGCCGCCCTCGACGGGATCGTGGGTGCCGGGCCGCCCTCATGTCCGGTTGGCTGAGCGAGGCCGCCGGGGCTGTGGCTCCGAGGTTTGGGCTCCGGCGATCCAGTGTTCTGGCGCGAGCCTCGGTTGTTAGGGTCGGGGAGGTGAGGACCAGCGACGCTGTTTCGGTCGCGCGCTCTTTCGGATCCGTGGCCGAAAGGTACGACAGCTACCGTCCGAGCCCTCCGGTGGAGGCGATTGACTGGATGCTGTCGGAAGGCACGGCCACCATATTGGACCTGGGCGCGGGGACAGGGGCGCTGACCAGGGTCTTACTGCGACAGATACCCGGCCCGGTGGTGGCGGCTGAGCCCGACCAGCGGATGCTCGCGGTGCTCGCCAGACGGAGCGTGGCGGCTCTTGCAGTCGGTCGGTGGCCGAGGCGCTTGCGTTCGCCGCTGCCAGCTTTGACGCGGTGGTTGTGTCCTCGGCCTGGCACTGGATGGACACTCCCGACGTTGTGGTCGAGATCGGACGGGTGCTCCGCTCAGGTGGTCGCCTGGGGGTGCTCTGGAACAGCCCGGCACGCAGCATCGACTGGGTGGCCGAGCTGATGGAGGTGCGCCACGGGGCGCAGGAGGGTGGCGCTCGCCAGCTTGGCGGGCACTCCGAGCGTCACAGGTTTGAGCTGGCACCGGGCGCTCCTTTCGCGCCGCCCGAGGCCATGGTGTTGCGCTGGTCGAAGAGGGTCACCCGCGAGGACCTGGTTGGCCTGGCGGGCACGTACAGCGCCGTCATCACCCTTCCCGAGCCGGAGCGAGCCCTGAGGTGGGGGTGATCGTCGACTTGGCCGGGGTTTCGGCCAGCCGGCCAGGCCGGGCGCTGTTCAGCGAGCTGTCGGTGACGATCTCCGACGGAGACCGGCTGGGGGTGGTGGGGATCAACGGGACGGGCAAGTCGACCCTACTGCGCCTGCTGGCCGGGGTGGAGCACCCCGAGACGGGAGTGGTTCGCCAGGCCAGGCGTGCCAGAGTTGCATTCCTTGAGCAGCGACCCGAGCTTTCCCCGGGAACCGTCCAACAAGCGGTGGGCGAAGGCTGGGAGGTCGAGGCCATCCTCGATCGCTTGGGAATGGGTGCCCTTGGGGGAGCCGATGTCTCCACGCTCTCCGGGGGTCAGGCGAAGAGGGTGGCGCTGGCGCGGGTCCTGCTCCAGCCCGCCGAGCTACTTGTCCTGGACGAGCCCACCAACCACCTGGACCTGCCGGCTGTCGCCTGGCTCGAAGCCCGCCTGGGGGCACACACCGGGGGCCTGGTCCTGGTGAGCCACGACCGTCACCTCCTCGACCGGGTCACCACCCGGATGCTCGAGCTGGATCGGGGCAACACCTACGTCCACGAGGGTGGCTACTCCTCCTACCTCGAGGCGACGTCAGAGCGCGACACCCAGGCCGCCGGTCGGGAGGCAGTCCGGCGCAACCTGGCTCGGCGGGAGGTGGCTTGGCTGAGGCGCGGGGCGCCGGCTCGAACCCGCAAGCCCCAGGCCCGCATCGCCGCCGCGGAGGCACTGCTGGCGACCCGCCCACCCTCGCCGGCGCGTCGTGGCGAGCTGGACCTGTACTTCGGGACACCCCGATTGGGGGACAAGGTGATCGAAACCGAGGGCGCATCGGCGGGGTACGAACCATCTCGGATGGTGCTCAGCGACGTGACCCTGGCACTTGATCCGCGAGAGCGGCTCGGGGTCGTCGGCCCGAACGGTGCAGGCAAGTCCACCCTGCTGGAGCTCTTGGCCGGACGCCTGGCCACCCAAGCTGGCCGGGTTGAGCACGGTCCGACCGTGATCGTTGGCTTGTACGACCAGCAGGGTGCGGAGCTTGACCCGACTGCAAGGGTCCGCGACGTGGTGGCCGGACCCACCAGGGTCCCGGGAACCCCGGAGGACGCCATCCTGATGGAGCGCTTCTGGTTCGACGGGGATCTGGCCTGGGCGCGGGTGGCGACTCTTTCGGGGGGTGAGCGTCGGAGGTTGCAGCTACTGGTGGTGCTGGCGGCCCGGCCGAATGTGATGTTCCTGGACGAGCCCACCAATGACTTGGACCTTGACACCCTGCGGGCCCTGGAGGACTACCTGGAGGAATGGCCGGGGGCACTGGTCGCGGTCAGCCACGACCGGGCCTTTTTGGAGCGCGCCACCGAACGGATCGTCAGTGTCGACCCCGCTGGCCGGGTGGCGGCCGTTCCGGGAGGCCTGGCCGGATGGCTTGCCTCCGCCAGCGCCCCTCGCACCAGCGCCCCTCGCACCAGCGCCCCGGCAGAGTCCGCCTCGCCACCCGCCAGCACGCCTTCCCCAAGCACCCTCGGGCGGCGTATGAGGGAGGTCGAGCGCCAGGTGCGTCGGCTGGAGGCGGAGCGTGATCGACTGGAGGGCGCCCTGGGCGATGCCGCTGGGCACGTCGAGCTGGCCAGGGTGGGCGCCGAGCTGGCCGACGTACTGTCTGTGCTCCACCGCGCCGAGGAGGATTGGTTGGAACTGGCGAGCCAGGCGGAGTTGCACACCGTCCAGGGGCGCAGTTAGAGCCCACCTATCCCCCGAATGGGGGATAGGTGGGGGGAGGCCGGGATCTACTGGTGGCGTTTGAGTGGCTACAGCCCACACAAACGCCACCAGCCGTCCTGGCGGGGCGGACCGGGCGTGAGTCCTGGCGGGGCGGACCGGGCGTGAGTCCTGGCGGGGCGGACCGGGCGTGAGTCCTGGCGGACCGGGGTGGGCGTGATCCTGGCGGGATAGGGTCGGGTCCGATGAGCGGCTCCTTGGTGTGGATCTCTGGGGCATCGAGTGGCATCGGGCTGGCGCTGGCCGCGTCGGTTCCCTGGAGTGAGGCTCGAGTGATCGGAATCAGCCGCAGACCCCCACCCGGCAACGCAAGCAACGGGAGTATCGAGCACCTTCGAGCCGACCTGGCTGATCCGGCAGGCTGGCAGACGGTTGGGGCGTCCTTCCGCGCGGAGCTGGGGCGTCTTGACCCCGAGCGGGTCGTGTTCGTCCACGCGGCGGGCACGTTGGAGCCGGTCGGCTTCGCCGGGGAGGTGGAGACCGAGGCTTACGCCTCGAACGTGGTGCTGAATAGCGCCGCCGCCCAGGTCCTTGGCCACATGTTCCTCGCGGCTGTCGCCCCGCTGGCCGCGTCGCAGCGTCACCTGGTCATGATCAGCTCTGGCGCGGCCAGGAGTGTCTACGCGGGCTGGAGCTCGTACGGCGCCGGCAAGGCAGCCATGGACTGCTGGGTGCGCAACGTGGGCGCCGAGCAGGCCGCCAGGGGAGGGGTGCGGGTGTGGAGCGTTGCGCCGGGGACTGTGGACACGGGGATGCAGGACCTGCTCCGCCACACCGCCGAGGCGGATTTTCCCGCCCGATCCAAGTTCGTGGAGCTGCACGCCACCGGCGGGCTCGCGCAGCCCGCACAGGTCGCCGATCGCATCTGGGCCCTGTTGGACCAGGACCTGCCCAATGGTACCGTGCTCGACCTGCGTGACCATCGGTGACTCAGGGTGGAGGCTGCCGTGAGGCCCACGCTGTGGATCCTGCCGTGAGGCACGCGGTGGAGGCTGCCGTGAGGTTCACGCGGCGGCCTACCGTAGTGGGCGTGTCTGATTGCGTGCCCGACCCTGGGGACCTGGCTTGGCAGCCTCCGAAACCAAGCGGCTAAGCGGGGTCGCGCCCTACCGCCGGGCTCTGGGTGGCCACCTGGGTGGCGCCGCCGGCGGCGTCCGCCGCAAGCTGGAGAGCGCCGCCGGTGGACCCGCTCGGGCGAGGGTCATTGTGGTCCTGGCCGCGGTTCTGGCCCTCAACAGCGCGGACACAGCCACCGTCGGGGCGGCGGCGACCTACCTGCGCAGTGCTCTGCACATATCAAACTTCGACCTGTCGCTGCTGGTGGCGGTGACCGCGATCATCGGCGCGGTGTTCAGCGTGCCCTTCGGGGTCCTGGCCGACCGGGTCCGCCGGACGAGCTTGCTTTCCACCATCATCGTCTTTTGGGGTATCGCCATGCTGGCCAGCGCCATGGCCAGCTCCTTCGGTTTCCTTCTCCTGGTCAGGGTGGGCCTGGGGGCGGTGACCGCGGCGGGGGGACCGATCGTGGCCTCCCTGGTGGGGGACTACTTCCCCTCCCGGGAGCGCGGCAAGATCTACGGCTACATCCTGTCCGGAGAGCTGGTGGGTGCCGGCTTCGGCTTCGTCGCCACCGGCGACATCGCGGCTGTCTCCTGGAGGGCGGCCTTCGTCGTCCTGGCCCTCCCGGCGGTGGCGTTGGCAGTGGCGGTTCACCGTCTCCCCGAGCCCCTGAGGGGGGGAGCCAGCCAGATGGATCCGGGAGCGGTCAAGGTCTCGGGGTTCTACTCCCGAGCAGAGGCCCGCCGGGCCAGGCTGGCGGCCGCCGCCAGAGCGGCCACCGCCGAGGGTGGCGAGGCCCGAACCCAAGCCCCGCCGGAGTCGACCGACGCCCAACGCCTGGCGGCCAATCGAGGCATCGCCCCCGACCCGCGACTCATCTTGCGCCGCGACCCCCGCAAGATGCGCCTGGCTGACGCGGTCCGCTACATCCTGAGCCTGCGGACCAACGTGGTCCTTATCGTGTCGGGCGGACTGGGGTACTTCTTCTTCGCCGGGGTGGAGGTATTCGGCCTGGAGTTCGCCCGCCAGCAGTACCACGTCGGCCAGTTCGTGGCCACGCTGGTCATGGTGGTGCTGGGCGGGGGAGCCCTCCTCGGGGTCCTGTCAGGCGGCCGGATCAGCGACCGGCTCCTGCGCCGGGGCTACCTGAACGCGCGACCCCTGGTGGCGGCGGTCAGCGCGCTCGCCACGGTGGTCCTGTTCATCCCCGCCCTGATCACCCACAGCGTGGCGTCGGCTCTGCCGTACGTGATCTTCGCCGCTTTTGCGCTCTCGGCACAGAAGCCACCGACCAACGCCGCGCTGCTCGACGTTGTGCCCCCGGCTCTGTGGGGTAGGGCCCAGGGCATCAGCACCAGCTTGCAGACCGGTGCCATGGCACTGGCGCCTTTGCTGGTGGGTGGGATCTCGGACGCCATCGGGGGTCACAGCGGGCTTCAGTACACCTTCATCATCATGCTCCTTCCCCTCCTCGCCGGAGCATTCATCCTGTTCAGGGCCCTGCGCACCTATCCCACTGATGTAGCCACCGCTGCGGCTTCGGCTGAGGTCTCCTACGAGCGGCCGCGGGTGCTCTGAGCGGCAGGGCGCTGGGGCGGCAGGGCGCTGGGGCGGCAGGGCGCTGGGGCGGGCGGGTCGAGGGTGGGAACGGCGCGAAGGCACGCCGGGCCAAAGTTACAATTCTGATTCGATGCCGTAGAAGCGGGTCCGGACTACCCGGCGCGCCCGGCGGGTCACCCGCCGGTAGCCCTGGCGAAGCTCCGCTGGTGTGGTGGCGAGGCTGTGGGCCAGGGCCGCCTGGCGGTCGCTCGCAAGTGGGATCGAGTCAGCGGGTCTACCGCCCATCAGTGCCCAGCGGTTCCGGATCTGCTCGCAGCGACGGTAGGCATCGGCGAGGATGGCCCGCTCGATCGGGTCGAGTACCCCGGCACTGGCCAGGGCGGTGAGCGCGCCCATGGTGCCCGGGGAGCGGACCTGGTGCTCCAGCTGGAGCAGTTGGGCGGTCCACTCCACGTCGGTCAGGGCGCCGGGGCCGAGCTTGAGGTGGAACTGGGGGTCCTCCCCAGGAGGCAGGCGCTCCCGCTCGATGCGAGCCTTCATTCGCCGGATCTGACGGCGTTGCTCGTCTCCGAATGACCGGCCCCAGACGAAGGTGTCTGCCAGCGCGGCGAACTCCGCTCCCAGGCCAGGGTCGCCGGCGATCGGGCGCGCCCGCACCAGGGCCTGGCGCTCCCAGGTCTGGGCCCAGCGCTCGAAGTAGGTCCGGTAGGCGCCCAGGCTGCGGGCCAGTTGCCCCTGGCGTCCCTCGGGCCGCAGGTTGGCATCGACCGCGAAGACCTGCTCCGCCGGGCTGGCTCCGTGCAGCAGATGCAGCAGCTCCTCGGCGGCGGCTTCCCCGCCAGAGCCGCCGCCACCGAGGACCACCAGCAGATCCAGGTCGCTGGCGTACGAGAGCTCGGCTCCCCCCAGGCGCCCCATGGCCACGATGGCCAGCGGTACCGGGGATGCGACCGCGGCGAGGGCGACTTCCATGACCGCCTCAGCCAGGGTGGAAAGGGCGGCTCCGGTGGCCTCGATGCTGTCCAGGCCCAGCAGGTCACGGGTGGCGATGCGCAGCCAGGCCACCCGCTTGAATCGCAGCAGTGCCCGGCTGGGGTGTGCGCTGGCGGCCACGGCCGCACGTGCGCGCTCCACCAGCTCGGCTCGCCCTGCCAGCCTGAGGGTGAGGTCGTCGCCCAGGGTGGGGATCAGCTCGGGCTCATGGCGCAGCAGGTCGTGGAGGGGGCCGCTGGTCCCGAGGATCCGGCAGAGGCGTCGGGCCGCCAGGGGAGAATCCCGGAAGGCGCTCACTACCAGCCCCCGCCGGTGCCCCCCGTCGGCCAGGGTGCGCAACCGGAGCAGTCCCTCCTCGGGGTCCGGCTCCTCCGAGAGCCACCCGAGCACCAGCGGTAGCATCTGGGCCATCAGCCTGGACGACCGGGTGAGCCCCCTGCTCAGCTCGGCGAGCGCGGCCCTGGTTCGAGCGGCGTCGCTGAATCCGAAGGCCCTGAGGCGTTCCGAGACGGCTTCGGAGCCCAGGCCGGGCGCGCCCCCAGCTGGAACGATGGCGAACGCCTCCAGCAAGGGTCTAAAGAATATCCTCTCGTGAACCTCACGCGCTGCGGCCCTCTTACGTGCCATCTCGGCGTCGAACCGGCTCAGCGCGGTGCCGCCGGCGTCGTCGCGGTAGCCGAGCACCCGGGCCAGCCGGGTTCGGGCAGCCCGGTCGGTGGGAATGGTGTGGACCTGGCGCTCATCCACCAGCTGGAGCCGGTGCTCTACGGTTCGCAGGTAGCGGTAGGAGTCCTCCATCACCGTTGCGTCGTCCCTCGACACATAGCCCGCTCGGGCCAGCTCGGCCAGGGCGGGCAGGGTGGCGCGCAGGCGCAGCGCCGGGTCGGCTCGGCCGTGGACCAGCTGGAGGAGTTGCAGGGCGAACTCCACGTCCCGGATGCCCCCGGGCCCCTGTTTGACCTCCCGCTCGGTCAGCCCGGCGCGGCCTTCCCCGAGCCGGCGGCCCTCTCCGAGCCCGCGGCGAACCAGGGCTGCCTCGGTTCGGGCTTTCATATCCCTGGCCTCCCGGATCTCCGCCACTCCCCAGGGCCGGGACCAGATCGCTTCGGTGGCGGCCTGCACGAAGGCCTCCCCGAGCACTGGATCTCCGGCCACCGGTCTGGATTTGAGGAGGGCTTGCAGCTCCCAGGGTCTTACCCAGCGCTGCCAGTAGGCCTGGTAGGAAGCGAGGGTTCGCACCAATGGACCGGCCCGCCCCTCCGGGCGCAGGGCGACGTCGACGCGGTAGCAGCTGCTGGCGATCTGGACGACTGCCCGTGCGACCGCGGTGGCCCCGCCGAGCGCCTCGCCAAGCGCCCCGCCGGGAGCGACGAAGATCAGGTCGATGTCGCTGGCGTAGTTGAGCTCGCCCGCGCCGAGCTTGCCCATGGCGATCACCCCGAGGCCCGCGGGGCCGCCCAGCCCGCCTCCGGCGATTCCGACCGCGGCCCGTAACACCTCGCCGGCCAGGTCCGCCAGGGACGCGCCGACCACCTCCAGGGTGTCTAGCCCGACCAGGTCCCGAGCAGCTATCCGCATCAGCTCCAGCTGCTTCCATTCCCTGAGTGCGTTTGGAGGTGCGGAGGCATCCAGCGCCGGTCGGTGGTCCAGGTGAGCCAGAAGCTCGAGCGCGGCCGCCGGTCGGGCGACGCACAACCTGCCCATCGAATCGCTGGCCGCTGCCACGGCCACCAGTGCTCCGGCCAGTGTGCGGTCTGATTCCAGTCGCTCGACCAGTCCGGGCTCACCCTGGGCCATCCTCTCGAGCACCATTCTTGCCTGCTCGGGGGCAGCCGAGGAGTCGATCATCCGGGACAGGGTGCTCACGGGACCCAGTCTTGCCGTCCTGGCGCCGTTGCGCCTGATCGCTGGTTGCACGGTGGACCTTTTAGAATGTCCCAAGTGACTGCTCGCTCCATCCGGATGCTCGGCGACCCGGTGCTGACAACACCGGCCGTCGAGGTAGCCGACTTCGACGCCTCCCTGGCCAGGGTGGTGAAGGACCTGTCCGACACGCTGCACGAGGCAAACGGCGCCGGTCTGGCGGCTCCGCAGATTGGCGTAGGCCTGAGGGTATTCGTGTATGCCATCGCCGACCCCGGTGATCCGGATCGGCTCCGTTACGGGCACATGATCAACCCCGTGCTGGAAGCCAGCGAGGACCTGGTGGACGACGAGGAGGGTTGCCTGTCGATCCCGGGGCTCTACTACAATCTGGCCCGGCCTCGCAGGGTCGTGGCGCGCGGATTCGACCTCCACGGCGAGCCCACCGAGGTGGTGGGCACCGAGCGTTTGGCGCGGTGCCTGGCACACGAGACCGACCACCTTGACGGGGTCCTGTTCATCGACCGACTGGAGGGGATGGCCCGACGGCGCGCCCTCAGGGCGGTTCGCGAGATGCTGGAGGCTGGAATCGAGGTCAAGGTCAAGACCTCCCCGCACGCCCGGCTCGCCTGAGGGGTAGCCTTCACCGATGGCCGAACGGGCAGACTTCGCCGATGAGGCGATGGAGTTCCTGCCGGCGCTCTACAGCGCGGCCATGCGGATGACCCGAAACCCCGCCGACGCGGAAGACCTGGTGCAAGAGACCTTCCTCAAGGCCTACCGCGCGTTCGGGACCTTCCAGGAGGGAACCAACCTCAAGGCGTGGTTGTACCGGATCCTCACCAACACCTACATCAATGCCTATCGGGCTCGGCAGCGCCATCCGGAGCCCACCGACATCGAAGATGTCGAGGAGCTCTACATGTACCGCCGGATCGGCGGCTTGGAGGCCGCTGCGGCGGGGCGCAGCGCTGAGGACGAGGTCTTGGAGCACCTCACCGACGAGACGGTTAAGGCGGCGGTTGAGTCCCTGCCCGAGCAGTTCCGCATGGCGGTCTTGCTGGCCGATGTCGAGGGATTCTCCTACAAGGAGATCGCCGAGATTACCGAGGTGCCCATCGGCACCGTGATGAGCCGCCTTCACCGGGGAAGAAGGGCGCTTCAAAAGGCGTTGCTGGAATATGGTCAAGAACGCGGCCTGGTCGGAGCGGGTGGCCGGTGAGCGACCGCCAGACGAGCAAGCAGGAAGATTCCGAGGGAGGGTCGATGGCCGACGACACCGTGGATGGAGGGGCAGCTGCGAACGGCGACGCTGCGAACAGCGACGACGGATGCGACGAGGTGGTCCATAGGCTCTACCACTTCCTTGACGGGGAGCTCACCGAAGAGCGCCGCGCCGAGATCCGTCTCCACCTCGACGAGTGCGGCCCGTGCCTGGAGGCATTCGACTTCGAGGCCGAGCTGCGCCAGATCGTGGCCTCCCGATGCCGGGATCGCGTGCCGGACCACCTTCGGGAGAGGGTTGCAGCCGCGATCCGTCACGAGCAGACCCCTTTGGTCTCGGAGTGACGGCGCCGGGTGGGGCTGTTTCGTGGGAGCTGGCCGAGCGAGTCGCGATCCGGGTCGCCGGGGCCACCCCGACGGCGTCCTCCTTCCAGCGGGCTTCCCTGCAGGCCGACTTCACCGAGCTCACTGCAAAGGCTGAGCTGCTGGTGGAGCGCGAGACCGGCCTGGTTTCACTGGAGGGCCTGGCCCGAGCGCGGGTCACCGACCGCGCCGGGTGGATCCAGGCGAACCTGGCCTCCTTCCAACGCCTCTTGCAGCCGGTGATAGCCAAGCTTGGATCCAGGGTCAGCACCGGCCTTCTCGCTCCGGCCAGCCGCTCGGCGACCGGCGCGCAGGTGGGAGCGTTGTTGGGCTGGATGTCGCGCCGAGTGCTCGGACAGTACGACCTGCTGCTGGTCGAGGACGATCGGCCCGAGGATCAAGACATCGTCTACTACGTCGGGCCGAACATATTGGAGTTGGAGCGGCGCTTCGCCTTCCCGACTCGCGAGTTCCGTCTATGGCTGGCACTTCACGAGGTCACGCACCGGGTTCAGTTCACCGGGATTCCTTGGATGCGCAAGCACTTCTTGTCGATGGTGGCCGAGGGCATCGATTCGCTGGATCCCGATCCGCGCCAGCTGATCCGCGGGCTGAAGAGGGCGATCGGCGAGGTCACAGCGGGACGCAACCCGCTGAGCGAGGGGATCATCGGGTTGCTGGCCAACCCGGAACAGGTGGAGATCCTGGATCGCATTCAGGGTCTGATGAGCCTGCTCGAAGGCCATGGGGACGTGACCATGGACAGGGCCGCGGTGGCCGAGATCCCCAACGCGGGCCGATTCAGCCGGATCCTCCACGAGCGACGCGTGAGCGTCAATGGCCCCGGCAAGGTCCTTCGCCAGGCCGTGGGGATAGAGGCCAAGATGCGCCAGTACGAGCAGGGTGAGAAGTTCATTGCCGCCGTGGAGCGAGCGGGAGGGCGCGAGCTCATGGACCAGGCCTGGCAGGGGCCGGCCTGGCTGCCCACCCTGGCTGAGATTCGCGAGCCCCAGCGCTGGCTGAGTCGGGTCGGTGTCGCCTCCGGACGCTGAGGCCCTGCTGGCCCGGAGTGCTGTCCCGTCCGGATCGGGGGTCCCTCCGGACGCCGAGGCCCTGCTGGCCCGGTGTACCTTCCCTCTGTCGGGCGAAGCGCTGTGCTGTGCGGTGTCCGGCGGCCCGGACTCGCTGGCCTTGTTGGTCCTGGCCTGCTTGGCCGGCTGCTCGGTGACCGCGATCCACGTCGATCACGGGCTCCGACCCGACTCGGCGGCGGACGGCGAGGTGGTGGAGGAGGCGGCCCGGCGGTTCGGAGCCCAATTCCTTCAAAGACAGGTGACGCTGGAACCGGGAGGCAACCTCGAGGCCCGGGCACGCGAGGCTCGCCGGGCGGTCCTGCCGCAGGGGACGGCCACCGGGCACACCGCGGACGACCAGGTTGAGACGATCCTGCTCAACCTGATCCGGGGGGCAGGGCTGGACGGGTTGAGCGGAATGCGCGCCGGTCCCGCGCACCCGATCCTGGGTCTGCGCCGGGCAGAGACCGTGGCTCTGTGCGCCGCCCTCCAGCTGGTGCCGGTTGCGGATCCCTCCAACCACGACCTTCGATACCGGCGCAACCGGATCCGCCACGAGATGCTGCCTATGCTCTGTGCGCTCGCCGAGCGCGACGTGGTTCCGGTCATGGCGCGCCAAGCATCACTGTTGGCAGAAGACGCGGAGCTGTTGGCGGCGCTGGCGAGGGGGGTGGACCACCGCTCGGCATCGGCCTTGGTATCCGCGCCGGGGCCGCTGGCAAGGCGGGCACTGCGCGGTTGGTTGGCGGACGCCCTGGGGCACCCCCCCGGTGCCGCTGCTGTCGAGCGGGTGATGGGGGTGGCGCGGGGCGAGGCCATAGCCACCGAGATTGGAGGGGGGGTACGGGTGGCACGCTCGTCGGGCCGCCTGAACACCACCCGGCCCAATCCCCCCGCCCCCGATCCCCCCGTAGGGTCCAGCGCAGGTAGGGTCGCCCCGGTGAGCGATACCGCAGCGCTGGCAGCAAGCGACCAAGATCCCGCTCTGGGTCAGATCGTGGTGGAGCCGGACCAGCTGGCGCGCCGCGTGGCCGAGCTCGGGGTCCAGATCACCAGGGATTACACGGGTCGCCCACCCCTGCTCATCGGCGTGCTCAAGGGAGCCTTTTTGTTCATGAGCGACCTGGCCCGGGCGATCCGGCTGCCGGTGGAGTGCGACTTTATGGCGGTGGCCTCCTACGGGACCTCGACCCGGACCAGCGGCGTGGTGCGGATTGTGAAGGACCTGGACCTCGATCTCTCCGGCAGGCACGTGCTGGTAGTCGAGGACATCGTGGACAGCGGCCTGACCCTTTCCTACCTGCGGAGGAATCTGGCAGCGCGCGGTCCCGCCAGCCTGGAAGTCTGCGCCCTGCTGGTCAAAGACGGCCTCCAGCGGAATACTCTGGACCTGCGCTACGTGGGCTTCCACATTCCCGCCGACTTTGTGGTGGGCTACGGCTTGGATATCGATGAGCAGTACCGCAACCTCCCCTATATCTGCAAGTACGTCGAAAGAACGTGAGACCCCTCAGGCGGTTACCCCGCAACTCCCCCCCAGCTCCCCCAGCGGGGCCGAACCGCCACCGGAGGTGGCAAGTCATCGGCGCGGGCGTGGTTTTGGTCGCGGTGGCTGCCATCCTCAGCGTGGTTCTCACTGCGGGCCCTTCGCCCAAGAACCTGACCCTCAACGCCTTCCTTCACGACGTCTCGACCCATCAGGTAGCGACCGCCACGGTCCTCGACGGTGCTGGGACAACCAAGGGGAAGCTGGTCAACGGGACCCACTACTCGGTCAACTACGACGAGCGCTTCGCTGGGACCGTCACCACGGACCTGTTGAATGCCGGGGTTCCCGCCCACTCCAAAGCGAGCGGAGGGAACCTGTGGGTGTCGCTGCTCGGATACGCGATCTACTTCGTCATCGCGGTATTCATCATCGGGGTGCTGGCCAAAGCGAGCGGAGGAGCGCGCAAGCTGTTTTCGTTCGGTCAGGTTGGAAGCAAGGCCGGGCAGGGCGACAAGCCCAAGGTCGGCTTTGCCGACGTGGCCGGAGTCGACGAAGCCGTGGAGGAGCTCCGCGAGGTCAAAGAGTTCCTGGAGTCACCGGGGGCATTCGAGGCCATGGGGGCCAAGATCCCCCGCGGGATCCTCCTGCACGGCCCTCCCGGAACGGGCAAGACCCTCCTGGCCAGGGCGGTCGCGGGGGAGTCTGGGGCGCGATTCTTCTCTATATCGGGCTCGGACTTCGTGGAGATGTTTGTCGGAGTTGGGGCCGCACGGGTCCGCGACCTGTTCGCAAAGGCGCGAGCGTCGGCACCGGCGATCGTGTTTGTGGACGAGATCGACGCGGTGGGCCGCCACCGTGGATCAGGGCTGGGCGGGGGCCACGACGAGCGCGAGCAGACCCTCAACCAGCTCTTGGTGGAGATGGACGGTTTCGGCCCGGCCGCAGGGGTAATCCTGATCGCGGCCACCAACCGGCCTGACATCTTGGACCCCGCTCTGCTGCGCCCTGGCCGGTTTGATCGCCAGATTGTGGTGGATCGGCCAGACCTTGCTGGACGGCGGGCGATCCTCGCAGTGCACTCCAAAGACAAGCGGCTGGCCTCCGACGTCGACCTCGAAGTGCTGGCCCGCAGGACACCAGGCTTTACAGGTGCCGACCTTGCGAACCTGGTGAACGAGTCGGCGCTGCTCGCCACCCGGCACCGGGCTGACAGCATCGGGATGGCGGAGATGGAGGAGGCGATCGACCGGACCATCGCCGGCCCGGAGCGCCGGACCCGGCTCATGTCTGACAAGGAGAAGCAGGTGATCGCCTACCACGAGGGCGGGCACGCCTTGGTGGGTCATGTCCTGGTACACGCCGACCCGGTTCACAAGGTGTCGATCGTGGCCAGGGGCCAGGCGCTGGGCTGGACCCTTGCCCTGCCGCTCAACGACCGGTACCTTGTCACCCGGTCGGAGTTGGAGGACCAGCTGAGCGTGCTGATGGGAGGCAGGGCGGCGGAAGAGTTGATCTTTGCCGAGCCCACCACCGGTGCTCAGAACGACATAGCCAAGGCCACCGAGATCTCACGGTCCATGGTGACCGAGTTCGGGATGAGCGCCAAGTTTGGGCCGCGTGCACTGGCCAAGGGCCACGGCGAGATGTTTTTGGGACGTGATATGGGGGGTCGCCCAGAGGTCTCCGATCAGATGGCCGCGACGGTGGACGCCGAGGTCTCCAGGCTGCTGGCTGAGGCTTATGACCGGGCCACCGCGATCCTCACCACGCACCGCGAGACCCTGGAGGACCTGGCCGCAGCTTTGATAGCGACCGAGACGCTAGGTCCGGATCAGCTGGCCGAGCTGCTGGGACACCTGGCGCCGTGGCCGGTCAACGGGGCAAAGGAGTTGGAGAGGAACCCGACCCGGGGTTCGGCTTCCGGGGAGGGTCCGCTTCCACCGCCCCAGATCGCGGCCACTGAGGGTCGTTGACCACCGTGACCCCCGGTGGCCCGGAGACCACCGTGACCCCCGTGACCCCCGAGACCCCCGAGACCCCCGAGGTCCCGGAGACTGTATCCGGGGTGGACACCGACCGGGTGGTTCGGGCGGTACGTGAGCTTATCTCGGCCATCGGCGAAGATCCGGATCGAGAGGGGCTCCGGCACACGCCGGAGCGGGTGGCGTCGATGTACAAGGAGCTCCTCGCGGGATGGTTCGAGGACCCGACCCTCCACCTCCGAGCGACATTTGCCGCAGATCACGACGAGATGGTCATGGTCCGCGACATCGGCTTTTGGTCGCTCTGCGAGCACCACCTGGTGCCCTTTGTCGGCAAGGCCCACGTTGCCTACATTCCCGACGAAGCCGGACGGATAATCGGGCTGTCCAAGCTGGCCAGGCTGGTCGAGGGCTACGCCCGCCGGCTCCAGGTCCAAGAGCGGCTCACCGCCCAGGTTGCCGACGCGATGGAAAAGGCACTGTTTGCCCAGGGCGTGCTCGTGGTCGTGGAGGCCGAGCACCTTTGCATGTCGATGCGGGGGGTGAACAAACCGGGCGCGGCCACGGTCACTTCGGCGGTAAGAGGCATATTCCGCGAAGACGCGGCGACCAGAGCTGAAGCGATGGCATTTATCCACAGCCGCCGGTAGGACCGCTAGCGCCAGCAGCTAGCTCAGGTCGTCCTTTGGGTCATGGGCTGCGAAAAGTGCAGCCCATGACCCAAAGGACCCAGGCGCTAGCCGGATGCTCCTCCTGTGGAGGCACCGACGTGCGAGGACGGGGCTAGCGTGGCCCCCGATGCGTACCCTGGTCATGGGGGTCTTGAACGTCACGCCCGACTCATTCTCGGACGGCGGGCGGTGGATGGACCCGGAGGCCGCGGTGGCCCGCGGTTTGGCGATGCTCGCAGAGGGGGCGGACATCATCGACGTCGGGGGTGAGTCCTCACGGCCGGGCGCGATTCCGGTCGACCAAGCTACCGAGCTGAGCCGCGTGGTCCCGGTGATAACGGAGCTGGCCCGTCACGCCAGGGTGTCGGTGGACACGGCCAAGGCAAGCGTGGCCGAGGCGGCCGTAGCGGCTGGGGCGAGCTTGATCAATGACATCTCGGCCTTGCTGGCCCCGGTGGCCGCGGCGGGAGGAGTGGGTTGGGTGGCCATGCACATGCGGGCGACGCCGGCGACAATGCAGCAGTCTGTCTCGTACGCGGACGTCGTCGGGGAGGTGTGCCATTACCTGGCCGGTCGGGCCGCCTGGGCCACAGATCTTGGAGTGGGCGAGATCTGGATCGATCCTGGTATTGGCTTTGCGAAGACCTCCCGGCACAACCTCGAGCTGCTCAGGCACCTATCCAAGCTGGTGGGCCTCGGGTTTCCAGTGGTCATCGGGACCAGCCGGAAGAGCTTCCTGGGCCCGCTCAGCTCGCTTCCGGGTGAAGCTCCAGCAGGGGTCGAGGACCGTCTGGAGGCCTCCCTGGCCACAGCGGTCTGGTGCGCCGAGCGGGGAGCGGCGATGGTGAGGGTGCACGACGTGAAGGTGACCGTGAGCGCGTTGGCCCTGGCGGGCCATCGCAGGGATCGCCTCTTAGGCGCCAGCTCCGGAGCCGCCGGGTGAAGGGGCGCTGGGCGGCTGGGATCATGCCTCGCAACTTCGCCTGGGTAATCCGTGACTCGCTGGCGGTGAGTGAGCGCCCCGGCGGCTACGCCCGCAACCACCGACAGGTCCGCCGCCAAGAGGAGATCGTCTGGCTGCAGGTCAACGGCTTCACCCGGGTGGTTTCCCTGCTGGGCTCGCCGCACAACTTGCACGCGTACGACCAGGCCAACCTGGCTTGGACCCACATCCCCTTCGGGCCGTGCACCGAGCCAGGGCTGGTTCTGCCCCGACTCTACCGCCAGCTCGACCACTGGCACCGGGACGGTCAGCAGGTGCTCGTTCACCAGGAGGAGCTGGGGGACCGGCTGATGGGGGCGGTTGGCGGCTACCTGATTTGGGCGGGCAAGCTCGCCTTACCGGCACAGGTGGTGACCGTGGTGGAGCGAATGCTCCGGCGGCAGATGGGACCCGAAGGGCGCGCCCTGGTCACCCTGGCGCTCGAGCTTCACCCTTCGCGGCCCGCCGCCCCAGCCCCGCCCGCCGCCCCAGCCCCGCCCGCCGCCCCAGTGTCGCCCACCGCCCCAGCCCCGCCCACTGCCCCTGCCCCGCCCGCCGGAATCGCACTGCCGGAAGGAGGTCTCGACGGTGCAACCTGAGTCCCAGGACCACCGCCCCGAGCCGGATCGGATCCAGGTCCGTGGGTTGCGGGTGCTGGGCACCCACGGTGTGCTCCCCGAGGAGGAGCGTCGCCGGCAGCCCTTCGAGGTGGACCTGGACCTGTCCCTCGACCTGCGCCGAGCCGGGCACAGCGACGACCTGGCCGAGACGGTCGACTACGGGGCCCTCACCCAACGGGTGGCGGAAGTGGTTGGTGAAGAGCGTTTTGGATTGCTGGAGGCGCTGGCCGAGGCGATCGCGGAGGTGGCTCTCTCGGACGAGCGGGTTGTCGAGGTTCGCGTGTGCGTCCGCAAGCTCCGACCGCCCCTACCGCTGGACGTGGCGTCGGTGGGCGTGACCCTCACCCGTTCCCGGTGAGCCAGCGCGCCTTTCTTGGCCTGGGTTCCAATCTCGGGGACCGTAGCCGGCTGCTGGCAGACGCGGTGAGGGCGATCCCCGACGTGGTGGCGGTCTCGCCGGTATACGAGACCCAGCCCCTCGGTGGGCCAACCGGCCAGCAACCGTATCTGAACCTGGTGGTGGAGCTGTTCACCGAGGCCAGTCCGAGAGACCTCTTGGAGCTGGCCACCAGGCTGGAGGCTGGCGCCGGGAGAGTCCGCTCCATCCGCTGGGGACCCCGGACGCTGGACGTGGACGTTCTTTTGGTAGGTGACGCCCGAATCGACGAACCGGATCTGGTGGTCCCACATCCGAGAATGCACGAGCGGGCATTCGTGCTGGTTCCTCTCTCAGACCTGGCTCCAGATGTGGCGGAGGGCTTGGAGGGCCTTGACCCTGACTGGCGCGAACGGGCTGCGAGCGAGGTGAAACGCTCGGAAGACGCGCAGACCCTAGACTTCTCCCAGCGAACGGGACCACAACACCTAAGCGGCCCGTAACGCGAGAGGGGTGCCCGGCGTTGGAGGTAGTGGACTCGATAGAGGTCCTGGCCAAGCAGTTGGCGGTGGCCCGCGCAACCGGAGCCGTCATCGGGCTCGTGCCGACTATGGGAGCACTTCATCGCGGTCATCTCGCGCTGGTGGCTGCCGCCCGGGGCGAGTGCGACACGGTTGTGGTGAGCGCCTTTGTCAACCCGGCCCAGTTTGGTCCAGGCGAGGATCTGCGGGCTTACCCACGAGACCCCGAAGGGGACCGCGCCCGGGCGGAAGCAGCTGGAGCCGACATCCTTTTCGTTCCGGAGTCCGCCGAGATGTACCCGAGCGCCCCCCTCACTGCGGTAGCGGTGGCCGACCTCGGTGACCGGTTGGAAGGCGCTTCGCGCCCCGGGCACTTTGTCGGTGTTGCGACGGTAGTGGTCAAGTTGCTCAACCTGGTGGGGCCGAGCCGGGCCTATTTTGGGGAGAAGGACTACCAGCAGCTGCTGGTGGTGCGTCGCGCGGTCGAAGATCTGTCGATACCGACTCGGATCGTGGCTTGTCCGACGGTCCGGGAACCCGACGGGCTGGCGCTGTCCAGCCGCAACGCCCACCTGGCCCCGGCCGAGCGCGCCGCTGCGAGTGTCGTCTATCGGGCGCTTAACCAGGGCCGCGCCGCGGTTCTCTCGGGCGAGCGCAAAGCCGCCTCGGTGCGTGAGGCAATGGCTGGGACCCTGAGACCTGAGTCTCTAATAATAATCCTCGATTACGCCGAGGTGGCCACGGCGGACGGCCTCTCGCCGGCCGCTGATCCCCTGTCCGGAGAGCTGCGCCTGTTGATCGCCGTCCGGGTAGGCGCAGTCCGCCTGATCGACAACTTGGGCGTGACCGTCCCGTGAGCGCGCCCGGCCCGGCGAAGCCGGAGACCCCGCGGCTTGACGTGCTGGTTCTGGGAAGCGGGGTCGCCGGCCTGACTGCGACGGTGCGAGCTGCGACTACCGACGGTCTTTCGGTGGGTGTGCTGACCAAAGCCGACCTTTCCCAGGCCACTACCCGCTGGGCCCAGGGAGGGGTGGCGGCGGTGCTCGGGTCGGACGAGGACAGCACCGACCTCCACCTGGCGGACACGCTGCGTGCCGGGGCCGGACTGTGCGACCACGACGTGGTGAGAGCCCTGGTGGATGAGGGGCCCGGACGGGTCAATGAGCTGATCGCCCTGGGGGCGGTGTTCGATCGCGGGGTCGGAGGGTCGCTCAGCCTGGCTCGCGAGGGTGGTCACACCACCGCGAGGGTGGTCCATGCGCAGGGCGCCGCTACCGGGGCAGAGGTGGAGCGGGCCCTGGTCGATGCGGTTCGCCAGAGCGCCGCCGCACTGTGGGAGGGCTGGTTTGCCACCGACCTGATAGTCGAGGCCGGCAGGTGCGGGGGGGTTCTGGCGATTCCCCCGGAAGGGGGCGCGGCCGTCGAGGTCCGGGCCTCGCACGTGGTCCTGGCCACCGGCGGAGCTGGGCAGATGTTCGCCGCCACCACCAATCCGCCCGAGGCGACCGGCGACGGGATTGCGATGGCCTGGCGAGCCGGGGTGGCGCTCGCTGACCTGGAGTTCGTGCAGTTCCACCCGACCGCGCTGCACCACCCGGCGATGCCCCGCCCGCTGTTGTCCGAGGCCCTGCGCGGCCACGGGGCGCTCTTGCGGGACACCGCCGGGGAGCGATTCGTGGACGAGTTGTCGCCTCGCGACGTGGTGAGTCGAGCCATGGCGGCACGCATGACCGCCGAGGGTGTCGAGCATCTCTGGCTGGATGCGACCGGCCTGGAGTCCTTCGCGACCAGATTTCCCACCATCGCCGCATCCCTTGCTGGTGCCGGCCTGGATCCGAGCACCGACTGGCTGCCGATCGCGCCGGCGGCCCACCACCTCTCCGGTGGGTTGCTCACTGACCTGAACGGCGCGACCTCGCTGCCAGGACTGTGGGCCTGTGGCGAGGTTGCCTGCACTGGAGCGCACGGGGCCAACCGGCTGGCGTCGAACTCCCTTTTGGAGGGGATGGTATTCGGAGCGCGGGTGGTCGAGGCGATCGGCCGGGGTGTCGACGGACCGATCCCGACCGGCGCGATGCGGGCGCTGCTCGGTGATTCGGCCGAGATCCCGATTCGCCTCTTGCAAGTAATCCTGCCCCCGCGCGCCTCACCGCCGCGTCCACTAACGACCCCCGACGACGTGCCCAAGCGTCGTGAAACCCTCCAGCGCGCGATGACCGCAGGGGCTGGGGTCCTGCGGTCCGCAGAGTCCCTGGCCCAAGCCTCACTTGTGGTGGAAGAACTGGCTCTGAGGGGCTCGAATGGCGGTGCGGACGCTGGTCCCGGCCGACCAGCGCCCCGCCGACCAGCGCCCCGCCGACCAGCGGGGTCTGGTACCGACCGTGAAGCTGCCGAGCTGGCAAATCTGGTGACCCTGGCACGGCTCCTGCTGGATTCCGCGGCGGCGCGAACCGAGAGTAGGGGAGCCCACACCCGGACCGACTTTCCCCGAACAGCCCCCGAGTGGCGGCTGCGGCTGGTCCACGGTGGGGAGCCCGAGCTGACGCCGAGCGGGGGGCGCTCGTGACCGGCCCTGCCAACCCCTCGCATGGCGACCCCCATCCGCCGATGGCCGCGGTGCGAGAGGCTGTGGCCAGGGCACTGGCAGAGGACCTCCTTCCCGTTGGGGACCTGAGCGCGATGCTGGTCTCATCAGATGCGCGCGCAACGGCCCAGCTGGTCTGTCGAGCTGCTGGGGTGCTGGCGGGCCGGGACTGTGCAGCCGAGGCATTTGCCCAGGTGGACGCTTCGGTCGATCTGGACTGGCTGTTGAACGATGGCGAGTCGGTGGTCCCTGGCACGGTCATCGCCACCATCTCGGGACCGCTCCGGCCGATACTCACCACCGAGAGGACTGCTCTCAACTTCTTGTGCCACCTCTCGGGCGTGGCTTCCCTAACCCGGAGCTTCGTGGAAGCGGCGAGGGCCGTGAATCCGACCATCCGGATCCTCGATACCCGCAAGACGACGCCCGGGCTGCGCGCTCTGGAAAAAGCCGCGGTGCGCGCCGGGGGAGGGGTGAACCACCGCGGCAGCCTTTCTGAAGGCGTGCTGGTCAAGGACAACCATCTGGGTGGGGTGTCGATCAGTCAGGCCGTGGCGACCGCCGCGGGCCTGTGGCCAGGTCGGTTGATCGAGGTGGAGTGCGATCGGCTGGATCAGGTGGCGGAGGCGGCTGCCGCAGGAGCCAGCGTGGTGATGTGCGACAATATGAGCCCAGCTCAGGTGGGAGAGTGTGTGGCCCTGCTCACCAAATCATCGGATAGCTGTTGCAGTTCTCCACCGAAAATGTGGACAACTGCAACAGCTGGGAGCGTGGGACGCCCATTGGTGGAGGTTTCTGGCGGTGTTTGCCTCGAGAATGTGGCCAGCTACGCCGCTGCCGGGGCCGACCTGATCTCGGTGGGGGCGCTCACCCACTCGGCGCCCTCGCTCGACATCGGACTCGACCTGGTGGGGAGCTGAGCCATGCTGCTGGCCATCGACGCGGGGAACACCCAGACAGTGATCGGGCTGTTCGGCGATCCGCCGAGGGACGCCTCCCTGGCGAATCACTGGCGGCTTTCGACCCAGGTCGAGCGCACTGCGGACGAGCTGGGCCTGATCGTGACCCAGTGCCTGATCCAGGCAGGCCTGCTCCAGGGGGGCAGGGACCAGGGGGGCAGGGACACCGCAGGCAGGGACCAGGCATCCGCAGTCAGTGGGATCGCCATGTCCTCCAGCGCTCCCCGGGTGCTCGGGGCCCTGCGGGACATGGCGGCCCACTGGTTTGTGGGGGTGCCCAGCATCGTGGTGGAACCGGGCACCAGGACCGGGATACCCGTGCGCTACGAGACCCCCCGTGACGTGGGAGCGGACCGGGTGGCCAACGCTGCGGCGGCACTGGAGCTCTACGGCGCACCGGCGATAGTGGTGGATTTCGGCACTGCCACTACCTTCGACGCGGTGTCATCAAAGGGCGAGTACCTGGGCGGGGCGATAGTGCCAGGGATCGAGATCGGCTTGGAGGCACTATTCCTGCGAGCGTCGCACCTGCGTCGGGTCGAGCTGGTCGAGCCGAGGGCGGCCATCGGGCGCAATCCAGCTGAGTCGTTGCAGTCGGGGGCAATCTACGGCTACGCGGCTCTGGTGGATGGCCTATGTGCGCGATTCGAGGAAGAGCTCGGCCTGTCTACCATCATCGCCACCGGTGGCCTGGCGGGATTGATCGCTCCGCATACCACCAAGGTCGCCCATCACGAGCCGTGGCTGACCTTGCACGGGCTTCGGCTGATCTACCAGCGCAACCAGCCGCCGGGCGCCACAGACGGGAGTGGGTGAAGGTTTGGGAACCGCTGCATACAATTTCAAAAAGGACACCGACGCAGGCACGCTGGTCGAGGCGTGGGGCGCGCTGGCCCCCGGCGAATCCAGCGGCGCCACCGTCGCCGTTGCCGGCCGGCTGATGCTGGTCCGCCCACAGGGGGCCATGGTGTTTGCCACCCTCCGGGACTGGACCGGGGCGGTCCAGCTGTGGGGGGTGGCTGGGACGACCGAGGAGCTTGGCGACCTGGCCAAGTGTTCCATCGGGGACTGGGTCGGCGCGGTGGGGGAGGTGGTCAGGACCCGGCGGGGCGAGCTGAGCGTGCGGGTGGCCAGCTGGGACCTTCTGGCAGAGGCCCGTCGTGGTTTCGGGGACAAGTGGCGGGGGGTGACTGATACCGAGACCCGTTTTCGCCAGCGGTATGTGGACATGTGGGCCAACGAAGGCTCCGCCGGATCCCGGCTGGCTCCACGGCAGGTCCTGCTGACCCGCAGCAAGATGGTCAGCCTAATGCGGCGCTGGCTGGAGGATCGTGGCTTTGTCGAGGTGGAGACTCCGGTGCTGCACTCGATCCCGGGAGGTGGTTTCGCCCTTCCGTTTGTGACCCATCACAATGCCCTCGACGCCGAGCTTTACTTGCGTATCGCTCTGGAGCTGCATCTCAAGAGGCTCGTGGTGGGCGGGTTCGAGAAGGTATTCGAGATTGGCAGGGTGTTCCGCAACGAAGGTATCTCGGTGCGCCACAACCCTGAGTTCACCATGTTGGAGCTGTACCAGGCATACGCGGATTACACGGACATGATGGAGCTGGTGGAGGAGATGGTGGCCTTTGTCGCGAAGGAGTGCGCCGGGGGGACTCTGCTCAGCTATGGAGGCCGGCCGCTCGACCTTACCCCTCCGTGGCGGCGGGCCACGATGTGTGAGCTGGTGGAGGAGTGCACCGGTGAAGTCGTCGGCTTGGATCTGGGGGATGACGGCTTGCGCCGGGTGGCGTACCGCTTGGGGGTAGCGCTCGATCCCAGTTGGGGACCGGGAAAGGTTCTGGTCGAAATCTACGAAAAGACCACGGAGCCCGCTCTGTGGGGACCCGTATTCGTCTGCGATTACCCTTTGGAGGTGTCGCCCCTGGCCCGTGACCACCGGTCTCGCCCGGGCTATGTGGAGCGTTTTGAGCCGGTTGTCGCCGGTCGCGAGCTCGGGAACGCCTTCTCTGAGCTCAACGATCCCGACGAGCAACGGGCTCGCTTTGAGAATCAAGCCGCTCAGCGCGCCAAGGGGGACAATGAGGCGATGCCGCTGGACGAGGACTACCTGCGGGCGCTTGAGTACGGCCTGCCGCCCACCGGGGGCCTCGGCATAGGGGTGGACCGCCTGGCAATGCTTCTAACCGACACCGCCAACATTCGGGAGGTGATCGCGTTCCCGACGTTGCGCCCGGAGCCGAGACAATGACGGTCTGGCTCCGGGCGAAGGGCTCAGCTGTGAGCGGCTCAGCTGTGAGCGGCTCAGCTGTGAGCGGCGGCGTAGGCCTCGGCGAGTGCGGCGGAGATCCGACCTCGGTCGCTTACGGCCATCCCATTCGCCCTTCCCCAGGTGCGGATCGCCTGAAGGTCCTGCTTGCGGGTGGGACTGGGGCGAGTGCTCGCTGGAGCCGCGGATCGGACAGCGACCGGCGCAGCGGGCCGGGTCGCTGCGCCGGACCCCGAGCCCGCTGGCGCGGTGCGGACCCGACGGCGGCGCGGTGCTG
>JBOGGT010000075.1:0-9333 GCA_050744225.1 Acidimicrobiales bacterium
CTCCAGGGCCGACCAGTCCTCATACAGCCGGGCGAACAGCTCGGGGTGGATCGGGTAGGCGTCGCGCATCCGAGCGATGTAGGCACCCTCTCGACACTCGGTGGGGAACTGGCTCGACTCGGAGCGATAGAACTCGCCGAAGGCCCGGGCCACGGCGTCTCGGGCGGCAAAGCGGTCCGGGTCGGTGATCGGCTCGAAAAGCCGCCGGCGTACGATCTCGAAGCTCTCGGTGGCGCTGGCCGGGTGCCACGCGGACTCCATCCGGCCCACCACGTTGCGCAGCCGGGCCAGGGCTTCGCGGCCCCCGGAGCCCCCGACCTCGATGCCCGCACCGGCCTCACCCCGAGAGGGGTCCGAAGCAGGAATGGAGACCACCACCAGTGTGGTTTTGGTGGCCCTCGCTGCCTCTGTGAGGGCCTGAGCGAAGGAGAAGTGCGCGTCGAAGCTCCCTGCGGGCAGGTCCTCGCGCCCGTAGAGCTGGCGGGCATAAGCGACCCACTCGTCGATGAGCACCAGGGCGGGGCCGAAGTTGGCGAACAGCGTGCACAGCGCTGCCCCTGGACGGGTACCCATGGCGTCGGACTCGGCGACCATCCCATTTCCGTCAGGCCCGCCGAGTTGCCAGGCCAGCTCGCCCCAAAGGGTTCGTTCGACCGTGCCGTCGGGCTTGGTCACCGGCTGGCCGGGGGCGATGGCGGTGCCGACCAGTACCGCCATGCGCACCGCCGGTAGTTCGGCCAGGCCGACACCATGCGCCAGGTCCTGGACCTCTTGGGGAAGGCGAGCCAGCGCTACCCCGGAAAAAAGGTGGTACAGGGCCAGCAGGGAATGGGTCTTGCCCCCGCCGAAGTTGGTCTGCAGATCCACGACCGGCACCCCGGCGTCTCCCCCTAGGCGGCCTAACGCCTGGGCGAGCAGCTGGCGCAGGCCCTCTGTCAGGAAGGTGCGACGGAAGAACTCGACCGGATCGGAGTACTCGGGCGCCCCCTCCCCCCGGGCCACCTGAGCCAGGTCGGCGGCGAACTCTGCCTGGGCGAAGGTACCTGCAGCGACATCGGCGTGGGGCACCACCACCTCGCGCCACGCTGGGAGACCCCCGGTGGGGGCACCGACCGGGCCCTGGGTGCGGGCGGCCTTCCGGGTGGCCTCCTCGTAGTGGGAGCGCTGCAGCTCGTCCTTGGCCCGGCGCACCTCTTCGGCCTGGGCCCCGGCCGAAACCGCCTGGAGCAGGAACTGCGCAGCGTCAAGACAGCGGTAGGCCTCGTCGTAGCTGAAGGACTCGTTGTGCGCCCAGCGGTCCCGGGCGTCGCGCAGCAGGCTCACCATTGTTCTCTCGGTTCGTCCCAAGAGCCTGGAGAAAACCGGGTTCCAGTAGTCCCAGAGCACCTTGAGCTGGAACTGGGGATCAGCCAGCGACACCTTGCGGTTCGGGTTGGGTCCGGCGGCGGCGAGCGCGGGTAGCCACTCAGCCCCCGCCGGGGCGTGCGCGGTCATCTCGGAGTCGACGAAGGCCATGAGGCCCTCGCCGAGCAGCTCGACGGCCTTGCCGATGCGGTCCCGGTTGCTCAGTGCCACGGTCGGCTCGCCATCACTGAAGGGTCCCCTGGACTCCTCGGGCCTGGTTTGCCGCTACCAGCTTGGTCAGCTCGGGCCAGCTGGTTACCAAGGTGTTGAACGCCAGGGCATCTTTGGCCCAGCCCTTGCGCTCGCACACCGAGTACAGGCGATAGGCCAGGTCCCGGGCCACCTCGCCCAGCCCGCCGACCTTGGCCAGCAGCTGGGCCGCAGCGGCCTCGCCGTCGTGCTCCAGGGCCTTGATCAGGTGCTGGGCCACCTCCCACACCGGGACTCGGTCGTCGGTGGCGGGATCCCAGCTGGGGGGAAGCTCGGCCCGAGACAGCAGGCGGACCTTTCCTGATCGTGCCTCCAAGATCCCGGCCTCCACCAGGCCGGCGATGGAGGTGTTGGTCGCGGTGGCCAGCACCTCGGCAACCCCGTATGCGCCGGGCTCGAAGCCGCCCTGCTCGAACCACTTGATGGCCCAGCGGGTATCCGCGTCGAACTCGCCCTCCTGCTCCGCCAGCACCTCGTCCAGCACCTGGTTGATGATCCCCAGGGCGGTCCGGACCCGCATGGCCTCCCCCGAGGGCTCGATGACCTTGGCATAAGACGAGAACACCGCCATCCCCGGCCCAATTGCGGCTTGGGCCAGGTCGACCGGAGCAATGTTCCCCTTCTGCATGTCCCGCAGCGCCTTGGGCAGCTCGGCTTTGAGCGCCCCCAGGAACCCCCGCCGATCAGTTACCCCCGCCGTCTCGGCGCGGGGCCGGCAGACCAACACGATGGATGAGGCGAGCGCGTTGCGGCCGACCTCGCGCAAGCCCCCCGGCTGTTCGGTGCGCACCGGCCAGGTGCCAGTGATGGCCGAACCGGTCTCGATTAGGCCCTGGAGCATCGTTTCCCAGCCAGTCGAGGACCTGCCGTCGCCGCCGTCGGTCTCGGATTGTTTGAACGCGTAGAACATGGTGAACGGAAGTTCGGGATGCTGGACCGCTGCGATCCCTCGGAAGGCTTGCTTGAGCCCGGTCTCGAAGAACGCAGCCGCTCGGTCCCAGCTCCCCTGCCGGGCCGGCTCGGCGATCAGCTCATCCGACTTGGGAACCAACACGGTCGAGAAGAGCTCAGGGAAGGTTGTCAGCAGACATCGGCGCAACCACACGTAGAAGAAATCCGACAAGTCGGCGTAGGGCACATTGTCGTAGTAGGGCGGGTCGGTGGCGACCACCAGCGGACCGGACCCGAAGCTTGTGGCCGCGTCGTGCTGGTGGGCCTCGCCGGGCGGACCCGCGGGCGTGCGGCGGAGAGCTTCGACCAGGTATCCCACCTGGCCCTCGAAGTTGCCCGAAGAGTCGGAGAAGGGGTTCGCCTCTGCGTTTACCCACACCATCGGCAGGGCGTTGCGAGCGAAGACCTGCTCCACGGTGTCGCGGCCTGGGTTCCAGAAGCACTGGGTCGAGCAGCGGTTGGCCAGGCGACCGATGCACAGGCCGAGGTAGGCGCCCACCGCGTCGGCGTAGTCGGGGTCGGCGCCGTCGGCCAGGACCTGCTTGCGGGCCTCCTCCACCAGGTCGCAGAAGGTGGTGAGGGCGGCGAGCTGGCGGTTGGTGAACAGCTGCCAGTGCCGGGTGATGCCGTAGTTGGGGGTCGTGAACGCGCGAGGATTGACAGGCAGCTCCGTCTCGGGCACGTCTGGCGGTCGTGCGACCACGGCGCCGGGTGACTGGGACTCCTCAGCCTCCAGGTAGGTGCGGCACCGATTCCCTTCGGCGATGGTGCACAGGAGCTGGGCATCCATTCGTCCCGCCTTTGCCTCGGCGCGCACGTGAGGCAACGGGACCGCGGATCCGCACACCAGGCAGGTCGCCCCGGTGCGCCCCACCGTCCCGCCGGTCGGACAGCCCGGCCCGGTGCGGACCTCGAAGCGGACGGTCTCGCCCTGGGGATGAGGCACCAGCCAGGCCTCCCGGTTGCGCCGGCGGGACAGGGCGTAGGAGTTCAGCAACGGCATCGTGGCCCTGCACGCCGGGTTGGGGCAGGTGACCGTCCTGGCCCAGAGCCAGGCTATCACCGTGGCCGACTTGCCGTCGGTCAGGACTGCCTGGGGGTACAGGTGGCCGATGCGGCGCTCGGCCTCGTCACGCATCCACCGGCCGTAGTAGGCGACATCATCGGCGAGTCCGTGGGCGCCGAGCCAGGGCTTATCAATGTCAATTTCTCCAAGGACTGGGTGAATCGGCGGCTGACCGGCAAACCGGGGGGGGATCTCGATGAGCGCCTTGGTGATCAGTACGGCCACTGGGTTGAGGTCGCTGGCGTGGGCCTCCAGGCCCAGACGCTGGGCCTCCAGCGGGATCGAGCCACCCCCGCAGAACGGGTCCAGGACCGGGGGCGGATTGGGGCCGCACGAACGCCGTATCTCCGCCCGGGCACGCTCCAGCACCGCCTCGTCGTTCGAGGCCTCCCACGGGACCAGCTCCTCGATGATGCGGAAGAGTCGCTGGCGCTCGACATCCTGAGCCTCTTGGTGGGGAACTCCTCGGGGTGCGCCGAGGGATCGTCCACCAGCTGGGCGAACAGCACCGCACGACACGCGGCGAGCGGCCTGCGAGCCCACCACAGGTGCAGCGTTGAAGGGTGGCCGTGGCGGATCGACTTCTCCCGCGCCGCCTCCCGGTTGATCGCCTCCAAGGGGAGGGCCACCTCGATCAGCTTGCGGGTCACCTCGTCCGGCCTTCCCAGTACAATGGCGTAGTTACACTGACGTTAGCCGGAAGGGAGGTGATGAGAAGATGAAGGATTGGCACATGATGCTGGCGGTGTTGACGCTCGCACTGGCGATCGCCAGCTACCAGCGCCACCCGTCTGGGCGGCGGTATATCGAGGTCTGGCTGGCCTTCCTGGGCCTGCTCAAGACGCCGTCCCCTCACGATGGTTCTTCGGCGCTGGCCCACAGCTTGGCCCAGTTGAAGGTGGTGGAGGTCTCGGCGAAGTGCAGCCGGTCGGACTTGCCGGCGAAGGGGTCTCGCAGGTAGCGCACCTGCTCGCTGCCATCGGGGTGCACCTCGACCAGGGCGAGCACGTAACGCTGAGCGGCATTCAGCCCGGTGAGGATCTCGGTGCGGGTCACGCTCACTGTCTCGGCACCGGCCAAGCGCCCCTTTACCTCGATGAAGTGAAGGTGGCGTGAGGCATCCTTGGAGGCGATGTCAAAGCCGGGGTTGGCATACGGCATCTCCTGGGGCTCACGCCCAAGCTGGCGCTCGGTGGCCAGCACCGCGTCGACGGCCCGGCGCTCGACCTCCGCGGTCTGGCGGGCGTGGGTGGGAGGTTGCTGCGTGTCCCCGCTCAGGCGAGCGAGAAGTCCCGCCGGGACCACCACGGCCGCTCCCACCACCAGCGGGGGAAGCGCCTGCACCCCACGCTCGGCGTCGAGCTCTGCCAGGCGCCGGGCCAGCCGGTCGGTCAGCTCGTCGGCGCGGGTCCGAGCCCGTTCGGGGTTGATCCGGGGCTGGCGGCCACGCTCGGCTTGGGCGGCCAGCTCGACCGCGCGGGCGTCCCAGTAGTTGATCTCGGCGGTGAGCCTGGCCTTGACTGCGGCTGCAACGTGATCGACCCGGGCTAGTGTACGGGCCCGGACCTCGCCCAGATGAGCCGGTACGATTGCCTCGATGGCGTAGTCCAGCCCGGCGGCCTCAACGCCGTGGGTGAGCCAGGCCTCCTCAAGCAGCACCGAGCACGCCTTGGCTTCCTCGGGGGAGGCGGCGCGGTAGTCCAGGTAGGGGGCGGGCCCCGCAGGAGCTGGGTGGCCGTCGGAGCCGAGGGTGACGAACTCAAAGCGCCGGGACACCACATGGCTGGCCCCCCCGTCGCCGGGCCTGGCGTCGGTGATCGTGTGCTCCAGGAACAACAAGACCCTGGCTGCCTCTCCCGGGTCAGTCTCGTCGACCAGCAGGGCTCCCTGGGTCAAGCTGGCACCGTCGCGGGCCAGCACGAGCTCGGTGACCGCTTCCAGGAGCGGATGCCCCGGGCAGACGAACTCGGCGAGAGGGTGATCCGGAACGGTGATCAGGTCCTTGTCGAAGGTGACCCGCTCGTAGCGGCGCAGCAACGGCGCTCGGCCCGTGCGGTTGCGTACCTCGGCAGGCACGAAGCTCAGCTCGAAGCGGCCCGCCTCGCGCTCGACCGTCCTCCCGCCGAGTCGCTCCAGGCCTGCAAGGAAGAAGGCCCTTACGTAGTGCGGCTGGAGGCGGCGGGCCGCGGCCGCTTCCATCTCCGCCCGGATCGCCTCCACATCGGCGACGCCCATCACATCAGCGGCAAGTGCCTGGGCCGCCACCAGCTCGGCCAGGCCGCGCCCCACGCTGGCGTCGATGACCTGGTCCATCCTGGCCCGTACCTCTGGAAGCTCCCCGTAGCGGATTGCATCCAGCAACAGGCCCCTCAGTGCCTGGCCGGACAGGGCCTGGCCAAGCACGTCGAAGACCTGGCCTCCAAGCGCCTGGCGCTGTTCTTCGAGCTTGGCCAGCAACAACCGGTAGACGTCGCCTTCCCGGGTGCCCTCGGCGAGCAGGTTCCACATGTGGCAGACCTCAGCCTGGCCGATGCGGTGGATGCGCCCGAAGCGCTGCTCGATGCGGTTGGGGTTCCAGGGCAGGTCGTAGTTGACCAACAGGTGGGCCCGCTGCAGGTTCACGCCCTCCCCGGCCGCGTCGGTGGCCACCATCACCACCACATCGGGGTCCTGTCTGAAGGCCTCCTGCAAGCGGCGTCGGTCCTCCCGGTGCACGCCTCCGTGGATGGCCACCACGGCCTCAGACCGGCCCAGATAAGCCGTCAGCCGGGCAACCAGATAGTTGAGCGTGTCGCGGTGCTCGGAGAACACGATCAGCTTGCGCCGGCGTCCCGAGGCGTCGAACATCTCGGCCTGGCCGTCCAACAAGCCAATGAGCTGCAACCACTTGGCATCCTGGCCGGAGCTCCGCACTCGGTGCGCCATCTCTTCCAGCTCGCCCAGGATGACAATCTCAGCCGTCAGCTCTGACCGGGTGCGGGCTGCAGAGGCTTCGTCAACGACCCTTTCCTCGATCTCCTCGGCCTCCGCGCCGTCGAACTCGGAGAGGTCTTCGGTATCGCCGTCGTCGATAGACTCAGCCAGGCGGGCGAGGCGGTCGTCGAGAGCCGGATCGGAGCCTTCATCGAGCTGTTCGAGTCGCTTGTCCAGCCGGGCACGGCGGCGGGCCAGGGACTGGTAGATCGCCTCGGGCGATGAGGCCAGCCGGCGCTGCAGGCCGGTGAGCGCAAAGCCGACCACGGCCCGCTGGCTACCGGCCAAGCGGTCGGCCCGGTTCATCTCGTCGCGCACGTAGTCGGTCACCGCCTCGTAGAGCTGGGCCTCAGCAGTGGAGAGCGGGTAAGCCACCGTGTAGGCCCGGCGCTCGGGGAAAAGCGGGCGGCCGTCGAATCGCAGCAGCTTCTCCTTGACCATCCGGCGCATCAGGTCCGACACGTCCCCGGCACCGGTCTTTCGCCGGCCCTCGAAGCGGTCCGCGTCCAGCAAAGACAGGAAAAGGGCGAAGTCTTCGTCCTTGCCGGCATGGGGGGTGGCGGTCAGCAACAGCAGGTGGCGGGTGATGGTGCCCAGGAGGCGGCCGAGGCGGAAGCGCTTGGTCTCTTTGACCTCGTCGCCGTCGAAGTGGGCGCTCATCCGGTGTGCCTCGTCAACGACCACCAGGTCCCACTCACTCTGGCCCAGGGCCCCCTGCAACTCCTCGGAGCGAGAGAGCTGGTCCATGCGGGCGATCATGAGGGGGGTGTCCTCGAAGGGATTGGCGGCGTAGCTCGCCTCGACGGCATCCCGGGTGAGGATCGCGAAGCTGAGCCCGAACTTGGAGGCCAGCTCGTCCTGCCACTGGGACACCAGGCCCCCCGGTGCCACGATCAGGCAGCGGGCCAGATCGCCTCGCAAAGCCAGCTCCTTGATGAGCAGCCCCGACATGATGGTCTTGCCCGCCCCGGGGTCATCGGCGAGCAGGTAGCGCAGGGGTTGGCGGGGCAACATCTCGGCGTATACCGCTTGGATCTGGTGTGGTAGGGGGTCGAGCAGCGACAGGTGCACCGCCAGCATCGGGTCGAACAGGTACGCCAGGCGGATCCGGCGGGCCTCGGCCGCCAGACGGAACCCTGCGCCATCGGCGTCGAAGGTCCAGCCTGTGTTGGCGCCCCGGACCTCCAGGCTTGCCTCGTCGTCGCGGTAGAGGAGCCGCTCGCCCACGCGACCCGACGGGTCACGGTAGGTGAGGGTGATGGCGGACTGGCCGTGCCATGCGACGGCCACGACGGTCACCTCCGCTCCGGGGACCACGCCGGCCACCAGGGTCCCTGAGGCGAGACCCTCAAGCCGCAAGGCGCGCCCTTGACACGTGGGACCCCCGGGGATCGCAAGATAGAGGACAGGGGTCACCGACGTGGTCGAACAAGGGCTCGCTCCAGGTGCCCGCATCGTTGACGAGCGTTGTCACGGTCATGGAACGACGCTACTGCTTCCGGGTGCAGCCAGCTGATCCGGGTTGGCCTGCCACGCTGGCCCTTCGTATTGTCATCGGCCCGATCCGAGGCTGGCCCATCAGCCCAAGGCCTGCAGCTCCTCGCGGATCACGTTGAACGCGTGCGCGGCAACCGCCTGCACCCGCGCCCAAGCCGCTGCCCAATCGGCAACTGGCCAGGGGAGTTCGAGGACCGCGTGGGCACCAACAGCCTTCGCTTGAGCACCGACGTGCTGGGCGCCGGCCCGCAAGACCCTTGAAGCGTCCAAGATTGCCACGGCGTCTGTGACCCTCGGAATTGCCTCCTCGGGAAGTTTCCCAGTGAGGAACTGGGTGATCCGCTGGAGCGGGTGCCCATCCACCCCTGGGGAGCCGGGTACGTAGAGGCCCTTGAGCACCTCGGCCAGGGCACTGAGGGCAGAGTCAGCCTCCTCTGAAGAGGAGACATCGAAGGCCAGACGCGCCGATCGCTCAATGCCTGGTGAGCCGACGAGAGGCTTTTTGAACTTCAGTTGCCAGACCGTATCGAGGTAGTCAATGGCGGCAGGCAGGGAGAACGGCGACACGGGGTAGGTCGGCTGGTCGGGTACCACCACTGGGGCTAGGAGACTGGCGAGGCGTTCGAGGTACTCGTCGATAGTGCGAATGCCGGCGAAGCGCCGGACCTGGGGGGAAAGCTCCATCGTCCAGTTTGCGTCTCGGTCGCCCTTCACCTGGCAGTGCCACGTCGCCGGCTCCTTGGCAAGGAGGTCGAGGATTTCCGCACCCCCCAACTCGGGCACACGTAGCAGTTGGATGATATCCGAGCGGGTCGTCACCGGGGCCTCGTTGGCGAACGGGTCGAGGCGCACGTTCGACCGTATGGTCCCCAGGGCCCCGACCACAAGGCAGAACTCTCGGACCACCTGTCCGCCCAGTTGTGTGTGTCTCAAGCCGGCAACCGACAGGCGAACCTGGTCTTGGGAAGCTGGGGACTGGTGCCGGGGAGCCGCCAGCCAGCCGTAGGCATGCGTCGGCTCGGTGGGCATGTCGGCGACGATGACCGAGGCGTTCAAGTCCTGGCGCTCCAGCGTCTCATCGACCCAGGCCCAGGACGGCCACCGGGTGTATAGCAGGTAGATCTTGGCAACGCAGTCCAGCAGGATCTGCTCATCTGCAGTCGGTATGGCCGTCAGTGGATCTCCGGCCATGTCCGCACGGTATCAGCATCCGGCCGGGTCGGCCGGATGCT
>JBOGGT010000076.1:0-134228 GCA_050744225.1 Acidimicrobiales bacterium
TTTCGGGAGCCACCGCTGGTGGGGGGCCGGGAGGTGGGGGAGTCTGGTTACGAGCCGCTCTGGCCGACGGTGACGTTGCCGATGGCGTTGTTGACGCCGCCGAACAGGTGGGAGATCGACTTGCCGAGGACGGTCAGGATGACGATCGCGGCGGCGGCGATGAGGGCGACCAGCAGGGCGTACTCGACAAGGGCGGCACCCTTGTGGTCACGCTGCAGGCGACCCTGGATGAAAGCGACGAAGTTGGTGAATGCGGTGTAGGCGAACATTGCCGGCACACTCCTTTGTATCTGTCCTGGGCGGCCGGTCGCCGCCACTAACCAGGCTTTCGGCAGGGCGGGGGGGGAGGGATATAGGCCGATTGGACTATTTCGTCCGCACCCGGCCGGGTTGGCGAAAATGGTCGTAAAGCGCGGTGCCCTGCGTGCCGATGGGATGGACGTGGACACAAACCGACATCTGCGGGGCCAGGACGGGGCGTCGATGGTGGAGTTCGCCATCGTGCTGCCCCTCCTGTTGCTCCTGGTATACGCCATCATCAGCTTCGGCGCCCAGTTCCTGGTGCTCCAGACCGTAAAGCAGGCCTCCTCTGACGGCGCCCGAGCCGCGATAGCCGGCACCACGCCGATGGCGACGTGCGTTGCCTCGGAGACCGCGGCCAGCTGTGAGCAGATAGCCCTTGCCGACGGCGCGGTCACCCAGGACCTCAGCTACCTGGCGACCACGCCGGTGGTGACCTCGAGTGTGTACGAGCCCGGCGCCTCCCAGTGCCCTGGCACGGTGACAGGCGCTGCCGCCAATGGTGGCTGCATCGTGGTCGACGTGTCCTACACCGGCGAGCCCATCGTGCCCCCCTTCCCGGGGATCCCCAGCCTTCACCAGCAGTCCGTGACCACTGTCCTGCTGAACGCCCCGCCCGCGTAATGGCCGGGCCCGGGGTGAGAGTGGTAAGCCGCCACCGGCGGCGGGGTCATGGCGAGCGGGGAGCGGTCCTCATCTTCACCGCCCTGATCCTCGCCGCCCTGGTGGCCGCGGTCTCGGTGTCGGTGGACGTCGGCGTCCTGAGCTTCACCAAGCGCAGCCTCCAGTCCATCGCCGACGCCGCCGCCATGGACGCCCGCTTCGCCCTGGGCAACGGTAGCTCGACCTGTGCCCAGGCCATCTCCCTGGCCGACGGCAGCGCCCAAAAGAACGGACTGGCGAACCCGGCCACGAACCTGGCGGTGACCCTGGGCACCGTCAAGGTGGTCAACAACACCGAGACCTTCGTTCCGGACCAGACCGGTGCGACGACCTGCACCGGCGACCCCGACCAGGCCGCGGCCACCACGGTCCACGTGGTCACCCAGTCCACCCAGGCCAAGGGCGGCTCCCTCCTGGAGCCCACCGCCACCCGCACCGCCACCGCCAACTGGGCCCAGTCCTCCGCCATCCCCGAAACCGGGGTGATAATCGGGACCAACCTTGCGGCCCTCAACAGCCAGAACTCTCCTGTGCTCAACTCGCTCTTCGGCAGCCTCTTGGGTGGTACGGTCGACCTGACTGCGGTTGGCTACCAGGGCCTGGCGAACAGCAACGTCACCCTGGGCAATCTTGCTGTGGCCCTCAAAGCGGGCTCGGTTTCCGAGCTGCTGAACACCACCATCACCTACCCCCAGCTGCTGAACGCTGAGGCGCAGGCGTTGGGTGCCGGACCCCAGGGAGCGAGCGTCTTGGCGGCTCTCAGCGTTCTCAACGGCCTGATTGCCATCCCGCCGGTCGGAGGCGCGTTCCCCATTGCCTTCAACCTCGGCCAGCTCCTCAGCATCAAGGACCCGGGCCAGTCCTCCGCCGCGGACATCGGCGTCAACGCTCTGGGCCTGCTCACCAGCGCGGTTGAGATCGCCCACGGCTCATCCGGCATCAATATCCCCAGCATCGACCTCAACGTACCTGGCATCAGCAACGTAAGCGCCAACGTGTCCATTGTCCAACCGCCGCAGATGGCCTACGGCCCGGTCGGCACCAGCGCCACCACGGCTCAGGTCAACCTGACACTGACCATCAGCACTTCGCTTCTCGGACTCGCCAATGTGGACGTTCCCCTGACTGTCATGCTTGCCAAGGGCACCGCCAAGATCACCAAGATTGCCTGCGGTGCGAACTACCCGCCCCCCACGACCTTCACGGTCCAAACCAGCGCAGCCTCCGTGCAGTTTGGTTCCCAGGCCAATCAGGTCAGCGTCTCCCTGCTCGGGATTGGTCTCGTCCAAGTCTACGGCCCGATCAGCGTCGGTAATGCCAGCGACACCGGGCCTCTGCCTCTGACCGCCCCCTTCCCCAAGCCGATCCCCGGCGAGACGCTCACCCTACAAGGCACGAACCTCAATGGACTCCAGACGTTCCTCCTCGGAATCCCCCTGGGCAGCCTGCTTTCCCCGGTGGAGAATTTGCTCCTGCCGGTGCTCAACCCGGTGATCTCCGGGGTCCTCGATCCGCTGATCGAGCAGCTTGGGGTGGCGGTGGATGGGGGATTCGTGAACCAGTTCGATCCGCCCACGGCCGCGTCCTGCGGGACCAGCGGGGGGTTCTTGTTCTGATTGGTCGGTGGTGTCAGGGCCGCCTGAATCTCCCCGGTGGTTTTGGTATTGTTTGGGGATGAGGCACAAGCTCGTGGTCACGGTGGTTTCGGCGGCGGGGGCGGTTGGGTTGTTGGCGGGGGTGCTCGGGTCGGGGGCGGCTGGGGCGGGGACCAATCCGGCCAGCGCGCTGCGCAGCTATGTGGCCCGGTATGGGGCGCAGGCTTCGGTCTCGCCGATTGTGATTACCAATGGGGGAGCCACGGTGGCGGCGGTTGCCACGCCGGCCAGGGACATGGGCAAGGTGAACCCCTCGGTGGTGGTGTTGCATCTCACTGGGAGCTCGTGGAAGCCGGTGGCGAGCTTCCCTAGGGCCAGCTTTGACACCCCGCTCGGGAGGTACACCCCGATCCTGGTGGGACAGCTCACCGGGGCGGCCAGTACCGACTTTTTCGTCCAGCTCGCGGGCGCGGATCACACCCAGGGGGTGGTGGCCTCCAACGTCGGGGGCCACTGGCACCTGGTGAGCTTCCGCAAAGGCAGGACCGCCTCGGTCACCGGGACGAACGCCGACATCGTGGGGTCGTCCATCTCCACCTCGATCAACAACTGCGTCCCGGACTGCGCGGCAGGCAAGTACACCTACGTCAACTACACCTACTCTCCCGAGGCTGGAGCCTTCATAGCCCAGGGATAACTGACACCGGTGGGTTGGCCAGCCATGTTCCCGCGGGCACGCCCGGCCCGAATTCGGGTCACTGGCTGGTCTACGTAGGGGTCGAGCCGGCCCTGGCGCTCAGCGGTTCACGGCCAGCCCAGCACCCGGGGCCGTCCAGCAGGGAGCGACTTCACGAGCGTATCGAGGTCCCCCACATTCGCGGTCAGGATCGGCTCTGACAGCTCGATAGCGACGCTCACCAGATGGGCATCGACGACGTCCGCGGTTCCGGAGCGGGACAGGATCGCTCCGACCTCGGGGCCATTGTCGAAGGGGTGGACGGCGACGCCGCCGAGGAACTTGGCCAGGCGGGCCTGGCAAGCGCCGTTGCGCCAAACCTGGGATCACCGGAAAGCAGCGCGAGGCAGCGGGCCCATGCGGGCAGTCCCCATGCGTTCAGTCCCCGTGCGTTCAGTCGTGAAAGCAGTCAAAGGCAGTGCTTGTCGACGTACGTTGACATAGTATACTTGTCAGCGTCCGATGACACACAGGTTCAAGTCACCGTTTGTTGACAAGGTGGTTCCGATGCGAGTCAATTCCATGCGAGACCTGGCAGCAGCCGTCCGGGGTCGCCGAAAAGACCTCGGCCTCACCCAGGCCGAGGTGGCTGCTCGCGTGGGCGTCTCGCGAGCTTGGATCAATGCAGTCGAAGCCGGGAAACCCTCAGTGGCGTTCGACCTGGTCTTGCGACTCCTCGATCATCTCGGCCTCCGCCTGGACCTTGCCCTGCCAAGAAAATTGGGCGATGTCTCCAAGGACAGGTCGGTCGACCTGGATTCGCTCCTCGACGAGTATCGGGGCCGATGACAGACTCTCTGCTCGTCGTTCTCGACGACGTGATCGCCGGCACCCTGGTACGGCTTCCGGGCGGGAGGCTCAGGTTCGACTATGCCGAGGAGTACCGGGAGCGCCCTGGGGCGACGCCGATCTCGCTCTCGATGCCGCCCCAAGTGCGATCGCATTCTGATCGGACCATCACCGCGTGGCTATGGGGGCTCCTCCCGGACAACGACGCCGTTCTGGCGCGCTGGGCTCGACACTTCCAGGTTGCTTCGTCCTCGCCGTTCTCGCTCCTGGCAACCCAAATTGGGCAGGACTGCGCTGGGGCGGTCCGCTTTGCCCGGCCGGACGAGATTGACCGGGTCATGGTACGCCCGGGCAAGGTTGTCTGGCTCAGCGAGGACGAGGTAGGACAGCGCCTGGCGGACCTTCGCGAAGACTCGACGTCCTGGCTCGGGCGGTCCTTCGCCGGCCAGTTCAGCCTCGCCGGAGCCCAGGCCAAGACGGCGCTGGTCCGCGCCGATGGTCGTTGGGGCGTTCCATCCGGCTCCGCGGCGACCACCCACATCCTCAAGCCGGCGGTCGCCGGGCTCGACGACCACGACCTGAACGAGCACCTCTGCCTGGACGCCGCCCGACGTGCCGGTCTCCTCGCTGTCCGAACGAAGGTCACCCGGTTCGGTGACGAGTCCGCTGTGGTCATCGAGCGTTACGACCGGCGTGTCCTGCGGGGTGAGGTCATCCGGGTTCATCAGGAGGATCTCTGCCAAGCGCTCGCCTTCCCGCCGTTGCTCAAGTACCAGAATGACGGAGGTCCAGGGCCCGCCCTCATTGCCAAGCTTTTTCGCCGCGCCATGCCGCCGCAGGTGGCTGAGGACGCGGTCTGGCGGTTTGCCGATGCCTTGATCTGGAACTGGCTCATCGCGGGAACCGATGCCCACGCCAAGAACTACTCCCTGCTCCTCGCCGAAGACCAGGTCCGCCTGGCGCCGCTATACGACGTGGCCTCGGCGCTTCCTTATGGCACGCACGAAAAGAAGCTGGGGTTCGCCATGAAGATCGGTGGTGATTACTCGGTCTTCCCATACCGGAGCACCTGGCCGGAAGCCGCCCGGGAGCTGGCTCTGGACGTTGATGCCCTTGTGGGCCGGGTTCGGGTCCTTGCCGGCCGTGCCCCAGACGCCTTTGTCGATGCCGCCAAGGCCCCAGAAGTCGAGGCTCTGGGCCGGCCCTTGGGCAACCGTCTGGTTGACTTGGTGGCCGACCGGTCCGAGCGGTGCAGTCAGCTGGTTGGAGGTGGTTGATTGCTCCCCTCGGAGCCGCAGGCAGGAAGCGTCACCGTCGCAGTGCCGGCTGGCGCTTGTGGTGGGCGGCTCTCTGGGAGGGCGTCGGCGCAGCGCTCAGCTCCAGATGGAGCAGATGGGCAGCGCCAGGATCTTGTCTGCCAGGACGAAAGGGCGGGGTCCGGTGTGCAGGACGGCACCAGCCAAGAACCGCCCGCCAAGCCGGTCTCGCAGCCACGCAAGGTGCCGGGCGTCGTCGGGGCCGGGAGCTGAGGTGGCCTTGATCTCGATGGCGACGACGTCACCGCCACCCATCTCCACCAGTAGGTCGATTTCGTGGCGACCGTCCTTCTCGCGAAGATGGTAAAGACGCGGGCGTCTCGGGCTGAGCTCAGCTTCGGGCCTCAGCTGAGCCACCACAAAGGTGTCGATGAACCGGCCCAGCAGGTATCCGTCGCGTAGTACCGAGGAGGCATTCAGGCGAAGGGCGGATCCAGCAAGCGAAGGGTCGACCACGTAGCGTTTCGGTCCCTTGACCAGCCGGGCGAGGCGGTTGCTGGCCCACGCTGGGATGGCCTCCAACACAAACATGTCGGTAAGTACGTGCTCGTATGCCTGCGCGGTCATCCGGGTGACGCCTGCGGCGTCGTAGACGGTCTTGTTCTGGACGTACCCGGCGGTGCTGAGGCAGAGCGCCTCAAAGTAGCGCCTGAGGAGGACCGGATTTCGGGCACCGGCCAGCGCTTCTGCGTCGCGGGTCACCAGCTGGTCCACATAGCTGTCGAGCCAGCTCTGGCGCGCAGCGGGTCCCAGCCGCAGGATCGGCTCAGGAAAGCCGCCCCGGAGCGCCAGGTCGATGTACCCGCGAAGGTCAGGCGGGTCGTTCGGTTGTGAGAACCCCCCGAGGTCACCGGTGGTCAAGCGCTCGATAAATCCTGGCCCCTGCGAATGCCCGCGCGCCTCGCGCTCCGTGAGCCCGTACATCCTGACGCTGACCACCCGGCCGATACCCGACCAGGCATCGGTGGCTCGCCTCGCCCTTGCGCTCCCGGTGAGCAGGAATCGCCCGGGTCGGGGATCATCGTCCACCGCGCGGCGCACTGCCCCCATGATCTCCGGGACCTCCTGCCATTCGTCCAGGAGCATCGGCTCGGGAATCGTTCCCAACGCTGAGTCGGCGTCGTACCGGAAGGCTGCCGCCTCGGCTGGCACATCCAGGCGAACCACCGAAGACGCCAGGCGTCGGGCGCTGGTCGTCTTTCCGGTGGCACGCGGGCCGATCACAAGGATCGCTGGAAGCTCGGAGAACAGCTCCTTGAGTGACTGGTCGACCAGCCGGTGAGTGTATGCGAGTGGTGCGATAGTCCCATGTTAGCGCTTTGGACCAACTTTGGTTAGCGCTTTGGCCCAACCTCAGTTAGCGCTTTGGACCAACTCCGCTTGTTCCGGCGCTGGCACAGCGGTGCTGTGCGGGAGATGGAGGATAGCTGGCCCTTCGACGTCGGCCTACGGGGGCAGGCGTCAAACCACCGTGCTCCGTTGGCTGAAGACCGTCGTGGTGAGCGTCAGGGAAACGGCGCGATTGCCTCAGGTGGGGACCGGGAAGACGTACCAGAGCGCTGGGCTGGGAGGACCGGCTCGGCGTCGCCGTTCGAGGCGTCGTAAGGATTAGGTGACGTCAAAACTGAGGGTCCCTTTGCGCCAGACCTGGGCCACCACCGGATGGGTTGTGTTCAGCGGTGTGCACTCGGCCGCGGTCGGGCGTCCTCGACAGTCAACTTGCGTTCGCTTAGGCCCACCAATCTTGCCGCTCGGCGCCGCGTGCCTGCGCAGCAGCTATTTCCTCTTTCGGGGAATGTCGGAGCCAGAGGAGGCTTGTGGGCTGACGACCCGGGTTGCGCGGTCCACAAGGCGTCCGGCGAGATCCACGGCCTTAAGCGCGTCTGCCTTTGGCAGGGGATTGGGGTCGTACTGGGCGGGAGTCTTGAAGCAAAGGAGCTGCGCCAGCTGGTGCGAGGCGTACAGGCCATCCTCACCTGCGCCGGCCAGGAGTTTGACCGCCTCGAGGTGATCGCCACCGGCCCGCTGACCAACAAGGGCGCCAGCGATTGCGTCGCAGGCGTTGATCCCTGCGGTGACCGCGGCACCAGCCGCCACATCCCACCGCGCGGCTTCGAGGTTCTCCTTGCCCGCTTCGAGCCACGCGATTGCCTTGGAAAGGTAGGCACGAGCATCCGCTGGCGAGACCGGGTGATGCTTGCTACGGCGGGGTGACATGACGTTCGAGTAGCAAATCTTCCCAACCGATGCCCGCAAGCACAATGGCATCGCGACGCACCGCGCTCCAAAAGTTCGCCCCGGCGCTCTCGCCGGGAACGCCCACCCTCCGTCGCAACTCCTCGAGGTCGTAGTCGATCAAGTGGACAGGATTGCCGATTAGTTGCTGCGCCCGATCGGCAAAGTAAGACACGGCGGCCGACCACGCGTCTGGGTCGCTGTCGGGAGGACGGATTGCCAGCATGTCGACATCGCTGCGGGCGTCGGCCGCGCCCCGAGCGAAGGAGCCGAAAACAGCGAGCATCACGGGTGGGGGACTGATGGCGGACGCAAACGTTTGGAGTTGTTCGAGCACGGTGCTGCGCAGATGGCCCAAGCGGTCGATCAGCTCACCGGCTGCGCTGCGCCTCGCCAGGGCGACGAGGATCGTGCGTCCAACCTCTCGTCGCTCGACCATACCGAGTTGGTGTAGCTCGGCAACGATGCCCGAGGCACGCGTACGGCCCACTCCCGCGACCATAGCCAAGGTGGAGATCGGTAGCTCGACCTCGATTCGGGTGAGCGCGGCCAGGAGACGGCCGGTCGCACCGGGAATCACCGCCTCCACTGGATGCAGGTAGTCCATACCATCACTATATTGAACGCCGATGGCTCGTCTGCTGACGTGATCCACTACTGAGCCCGGACGCTTCTCCACCTCGGATCACGGCCCAACCGGCCGGCGCGGGGACGATGCCGCGCCGGCCGGGCCTGGATCAGCTGAGAACGCCCGCCAGGCTCGCGTCGGCTGGGGCCGGGCTGCGCAGGTAGGCGAACCAGGTGACCCCTCCGAGCACCACGTAGGCGCCGATGAACACCCACAGAGCGGGAACGGACCAGGTGGAGTGGGAGTTGGCGATGGCGACCTTGGCGGCAGGGGTCGTGGCCGCCTTCTCCAGTGCGGAGATGCCCAGGCTGGCCTGTCGCAGGATAACCTGGATCAGCACCCCCTTCTTGCGCTCGGGATAGAAGAACGAGATGTTCGCCATCGAGGAGGCGAAGTTGGCCCCGCCCACCCCCGCAGTGGCCGCGCAGGCGAGCAGGACCCAGAACTGGGTGCCGCTCGATTGGCTGGCCAGCCATCCGCTGGGAACGAGCACCGCCACAGCAGTGCGGGTACCAGGAGGATCCCGGTGCTGATGGTGGTCCACGCCCGCCCGCCCAAGCGCGGGATGGCGAAAGCGTAGGGCACCCGGAGCATCGAACCGATCAGGTTGGGGACCAGGGTGAGGATGAACAGGTCCGACACCGACAGTGGTGATGCCGATGTCGGCCAGGTTGAGGACCACGATGGTCCACATCAGCCAGATGCAGAAGGCGAGGTGGTCGGTCAACATGGAGAACCCGAGATTCTTGCGGGCAACCCGCTTGCCGGTGGATTCCCAGAACTCTTCGTCGTCGGGCTCCCAGTGGTCGATCCAGTGATTTTTGGTCATGTCCCCAGTGAACCGGAGCCCTGTTGCCAGCTGATTTCGGCGGCGTGAATGAGCAGAGCCTAGAAACACACAGCTGATGGCCGGAAACTGGGTCGGCACCGTTGCCGCAGTGTGAACGCCGTGGGCACCCAAGACATGGAACATCTGGAAAATGACTGGAAGATGCCTAGGAGGCTGATATGATCTCCCTATGGACGCCGCTGAACTGATTGCCGCACTCGAGTCGGACCCCCACTCCAGGGAGTTGGCCCGGCGACTCATCCTGACCGACGAGCTGCTGTCGCTCCCGGACCTGGTGCGTGAGAATTCCCGCCAGATCGCTGAGAACACCCGAGCGATCTCCGAGCTGCGCGAGTCGATCGCCGAGCTGCGCGAGGTGGTCCGGAGCCTTGAGGCACAGATGCAGTTGCTGGGCCATCGCGTCGAGAACCTGACTGGGGATATGGGCGGGATGCGGCTCGAGCTGGCGTACCGCAACCACACCTATGGGTACTTCGGGCGTCTCCTCAAGCGGTCTCACGCACTGACCGATCGCGAGCTGTCGGATCTGCTGAGCGACGCGGTCGAGGATGGGCGCCTGAGCGCGGAGGGGGCTGAGGACGTGGCGCTGGCGGACCTGATCGTGACCGGCACGGCCGACGGGCAGCTCACCTACCTGGTGGTCGAGATTTCCAGGAGCCTCCGGACGGGCGACGTCGTCCGGGCGGAGCGCCGCGCTGGAGCGCTCTCGGGCCTAGGCGATCCGGTCAAAGCCGTCGTCGCCGGCGATTCGGTCCACGGCTCAGTTGTCGAGGCGGCCGAGGAGGCAGGCGTGGGGGTGGTGCTGGACGGCCGGAAGATCGTGTGAGGACTCGCCCCGATCCGATCAGGGGTGGCGGAGCAGCTCGGCCACCCGGAAGGCCAGGTCCAGGGACTGGCTGGCGTTGAGGCGGGGGTCGCAGGTGGTGGTGTAGCGCAGCTCCAGGTCGGCCTCGCCCAGCTCGTGGCCGCCGCCCAGGCACTCGGTCACGTCGTCCCCGGTGAGCTCGATGTGCACCCCACCCGGCCAGGTTCCCGCCTCGGCGTGCACCGCAAAAAATCCTCTGATCTCCTCCACGATGTCCTCGAAGCGGCGGGTCTTGCGCCCCCCCTCGGAGATGAAGGTGTTGCCGTGCATCGGGTCACAGGCCCAGACCACCGGGTGCCCGGCGCGGGCCACCGCGTCCAGCAGCGGGGGAAGCGCCGCGCGCACCCGCCCGGCGCCCATGCGTGACACCAGGGTCAGGCGGCCCGGTACCCGCTCCGGGTCCAACAGGCCGCACAGCGCGACCACCTCGGAAGGGGTCATCGAAGGCCCCACCTTGGCGGCCAGCGGGTTGTGCACGCCCCGTAGGAACTCGACGTGCGCCCCGTCGAGCGAGCGGGTCCGCTCGCCGACCCACACCAGGTGCGCCGAGCAGTCGTAGAAGTCGCCGGTGAGGCTGTCCCTCCGAGTCATGGCCTCCTCCCAGTCCAGCAGGAGCGCCTCGTGGCTGGTCCACAGGTCGACCTGGTGCAGGGCGGGGGCGTGCTCGGGGTCGATCCCGCAGGCCCCCATAAAGCGCAGCGCGCGCTCGATCTCGCCGGCGATCGCCTCGTAACGCTGCCCGGCGGGGCTGCGGGCCACGAATTCCTGGTTCCAGAGGTGCACCTGGGACAGGTCGGCAAAGCCTCCCCGGGTGAAGGCACGCAACAGGTTGAGGGTCGAGGCGGACTGGTGGTAAGCGCCCAGCAGCCGGGCCGGGTCGGGGACCCGTGCATCAAGGGTCGGGGCGTCGTCGTGCACGATGTGTCCCCGGAAGGCCGGCAGCTCCACGCCGTCGACCCACTCGGTCTCCGCCGAGCGAGGCTTGGCAAACTGCCCGGCGATGCGCCCGAGCTTGATCACCGGCACCCCGGCGCCGTAGGTGAGCACCGCCGCCATCTGCAGGATCACCTTCAGCTTGTCCCGGATGGCATCCGCGCTCCAGTCGGCGAAGGACTCCGCGCAGTCACCCGCCTGGAGCAGGAAAGCCCGCCCCGCGGCCACCTCGGCCAGCGACGCCTGCAGCTGGCGAGCCTCCCCGGCGAAGACCAGCGGCGGCATCGCCCCCAGGGTCTTGAGCGCGGCCTCCAGCGCCCCCTGGTCGGGCCAGGCCGGCTGCTGGGCCGCAGGGTGCTCGCGCCAGCTGCCCGGACGCCAGGGGTTAGGGGTCATGGCCCCGCCGATACTATCTGGACCCGCGGGCGCGCTCAGCGGGGGTGGGCACGGGTCTCTTGGAGAAATTTGCACCATTACTTAAAGAGACTCGTGCCCACCCACGTGCAATCGCCTACCATGCCTGGGCATCGACGACACCTACGATTTTCGTGCGGTTGAGGCGCGCTGGCAGGCGCGTTGGGCCGCCGAGGGGACCTTCGAGGTCGACTCGGACGACCCCCGGCCGCCGTATTACGTGCTGTGCATGTACCCCTACCCGAGCGGGCCGGCGCACCAGGGCCACGTGCGCAACTACACCTTCGGCGACCTCAACGTCCGGTGGCGGACCATGTGTGGCCACGCGGTGCTCTCCCCGATCGGCTTCGACTCATTCGGCCTGCCGGCGGAGAACGCCGCCATCAAGACCGGGGTGCACCCCCGGCCGTTCACCGAGGCCCGCATCGCCGAGCTGAGCGAGAGCCTCCTGCGCCTGGGGGTGGCCTATGACTGGCGCCGTGAGGTCCGCAGCCACGACCCGGAGTACATGCGGTGGAACCAGGTCTTCTTTATCCGCCTGTTCGAGGCTGGGCTGGCGTACCGCGCTGACGCCCCGGTCAACTGGTGCCCGGGCTGCCAGACAGTCCTGGCGAACGAGCAGGTGCTGGCGGACGGGACCTGCGACCGCTCGGGGGACCTGGTGGAGCGCCGCCAGCTGGAGCAGTGGTTCCTGCGGATCACCGCGTACGCGGACCAATTGCTGGAGGCGCTGGACGCCCTGGAATGGCCCGAGCGGGTCAAGACCATGCAGCGCAACTGGATCGGTCGCTCGGAGGGAGCCGAGCTGAGCCTGGCCGTGGTCGGCACGGAGCCGGAAGGCTCGGAGCAGGCCGGCTCGGCGGGGGCCGGTTCGGAGGTCGTCGGCTCGGCGGGCCTGGCCCTGGAGGTGTTCACCACCCGTCCGGACACCCTCGGGGGGGTCACCTACGCAGTTGTCGCCCCGGAGCACCCGCTGGTGGAGGCGCTCACCACCCCGGCCCAGCGAGCCGAGGTAGCCGAGCTGGCCGCCGCCGCCGCCGGACGCTCCGACATCGAGCGCTCGGCCTCGCTGGGGGGTGGCGGGCTGTCGAAGCGCGGGGCGTTCACCGGGTCGTATGTGGTCAACCCCCTGACCGGGGCGCACGTGCCGGTCTACGTGGCGGACTACGTGCTCATGGGGTACGGGACCGGGGCGATCATGGCGGTCCCGGCGGAGGACCAGCGCGACTGGGACTTCGCCGCGGCCTACGGCCTGGAGGTGGTGCGCACCGTGGCCCCGCCCGACGGTTGGGAGGGCCAGGCCTACACCGGCGACGGGCTCAAACTGAACAGCGGCTTCATGGACGACATGACGGTGCCCGAGGCCAGGGCCGCGGCCATTGAGTGGCTGGAGCGGACCGGGCTCGGGACCCGGAAGGTCAACTACCGGCTGCGGGACTGGCTGATCAGCCGGCAGCGTTACTGGGGCTGCCCGATCCCGATGGTCTACTGCGCCGGTTGCGGCGTGGTGCCGGTGCCAGAGCCCGAGTTGCCGGTGCTGTTGCCCGACGAGGTGGAATTTGCCCCGACCGGGGAGTCGCCGCTGGCTCGCCTGGCCTCGTTCGTGGAGGTGGCCTGTCCCCGCTGCGGCGGCCCGGGTCGGCGCGAGACCGACACCATGGACACTTTCGTGGACTCGTCCTGGTACTTCCTGCGTATGTGCGATCCCGCCGGGGTTCCGTTCGACCCGGCGGTGGTGGAGCATTGGATGCCGGTGGACACCTACATCGGTGGGGTGACCCACGCGATCATGCACCTGCTGTATGCCAGGTTCTTCACCCGGGCGCTGGCCGATCTCGGTTTCGTTCACGCCGATCTGCGCGAGCCGTTCGGCCGGCTGTTCACCCAGGGGATGATCCGCATGGGCGGGCGGGCGATGTCCAAGTCCAAGGGGAACGTCGTGTCACCCTCGCGTTACTTTGACTCGGTGGGGGCCGATGCCCTGCGGGTCTTCCACCTCTCGGTCGGCCCGCCGGACGACGACGTGGACTGGACCGACCAGACCGAGGAGGTGATCGAGGGCTGTGCCCGCTGGCTCGCCCGGGTCTGGCGCCTGGGCGTCGGCGCCGTCGGAGCCGGAGCCGGGTCGAGCGACGGAGCCGGGTCGAGCAACGGGTCCGGGTCGAGCAACGGGTCCGGGTCTGGGTCGAGCGTCGGCGCGGCTCAACTCGGGTCCGACCGGGACGCCACGGACACCGACCTGGCGCTGAGCAGGGCGGTGCACCGGACGATCGCCGCGGTGAGCAGGGACTTCGAGCGGTGGTCGTACAACACCGCGGTGGCGCACCTGCGCGAGCTGACCAACTCCATCTACGCCTACTTGAGTGCCCCCGCCGGGGTCCGTGCGGCCACGCTGGACCAGGCAGTGGACACCCTGTGCCTGCTGCTGTCGCCCATGGCGCCCCACCTGTGCGCCGAGGTCTGGGAGCGCCGCCAGGGCGACGAGGTGAGCCGCCAGGCCTGGCCGGTGGCCGACCCGGAGTTGGTGCGCGAGGCGACGGCCACCCTCGTGGTCCAGGTGAACGGCAAGGTCCGCGACCGCATCGAGGTGGACCCGGCGATCAGTGAGTCCGCGGCGACCGCCCTGGCTCTGGCCTCGCCCCGGATCGTCGAACGCCTCGCCGGCGCCGAGCCCCGCCGGGTGATCTCCCGCCCACCCAACCTGGTCAACATCGTCGCCTGACTGGATTCCGACTCACGACGGCTTCGGCGATCCTGATCTCGCAACTGATTGAGACGGGTCCTCGTCGACGATCAACTTCTCAGCCAGCTCCTGCGTGGGGTCGCCCCACCGTCGCTCCGGGACCGAGAGGTGTTTACGACCGGATACTGGTACGTCCGGCTGTGCCAGGCCGTGCTCGCCGGCCGGGAGGGCTCCGGGGTGATCTCCCGTCCCCCGAACCGGATCACTGTCCCATTGCCTCGCCCACCGCGCTCAACCTCTGAGCCCGCTCTTATGACCGGTAATGTCGTCCCCCTGCCCGAGCCCGTCAGCCCTCGCCGGCGCCGTGCCTCTACCTCTACCTCGAGCTTTGGAGTAAGCCGACGAGAGGGCCATGACGCCTCCGGCTTCTATGACCGCTTCGTCGCTCCCGTGCTGTCCTCCGACAAAGTTCTCGGCCCTCGAAGCCATCCGGTGGACATCCTGGTCGCCTGCGATGCCCGTGCTATGGACGCCGTCAATGTGGCCAACCTGGGACGCCGACCCTACCGCTCTTTATCTGCTGACGTCGTGGACATTCTGGGCAACCGTCTGCGGCTTCTGCTTCGGGGCGAGGTGATCTGGTGGAAGGGACGGGGCGCTGGGGGCTCATGCGCTTGGGGTTCGTTCCAGCGGCCAGGCAACCCCGTTCTGCGCGATCTCACCGAGCGGATCGTCATAGCCAGCAAGGGTCGTTTCGACCGAGCCCTGACCCCCCGTGAGCGACACGACCGGACCCTGCCCTCGATTGCCACACTGTTTCGCGACGAGTTCATGGAGGCGACGACAGACGTGTGGGAGATGGCGCCTGAGAGCGCCACAAGGGTGGGCCATCCGACCCCGTTTCCGGTTGAACTCCCCCAGCGCCTCATCGACCTTTATACGTATCGGGGCGACCTGGTTCTAGATCCGTTTGTAGGTTCAGGTAGCACCGCGGTGGCAGCAGTGCGTACGGGGCGCCACTACATCGGCTACGACGGGTCGCCTGGGCCGCGGTCTATGACGACCAGTCGAGGTATTCGTGGCCACCGACGAGTACGTCCTCACCCGCCTGCTAGCCTCAAAACTGGTGGCCCGATCCTCACCCATGGGCTTGGACGAGGTGCGCCTCTGCCCAATCTTCGAGAATCCGGATCTCCTGAACGGATGACCTATCGCGGTGGCTGACGACCTCACCACCGTCACCGAGTTGTCGACGGCGCTCGGCATGCTGGGCTATCCAAGTATTGACGCAGCTCTGGAGGCGCGGCCGCCGTGCTGGTACCTGGCCAAGGGCGCGGCGCTTAGCGATCATCCGAGGTGAATCTTCAGGACCTGCTCTGCCCTCGGCCACTGGCGATGGGTCCCACCCCACACCCGACTCCGAGCTGGGGCGGCGTATCCACAGCGGCGCCCCGATGCTCTGGTAGATTCGAGGGATGGGTGGAGCCGACCTGGTTGCCGCGCCGGTGATCCCCCGGTGAGCCTGGTCCTGCACGCAGTCTGGTCGGGGGCTTCCCAGTTGTGCGTCTGGGCAGAGGACTCCGAGCGCCCGGGCGTTGCTCCGGCTCGCCGCCCCACCGCCGGAGGCACACCCAGCCCGCCCCGCGCCCGCCAGCACCCCTTCGCGGCCAGCGTGGACCAGCTGCGCTCAGCGCTCTCGGGCCGGGTTGCCGGCGGGTCTGCCGGCGGGTCCGCCGGCAGGGAGGAGGCCACTGCGGTCCGGCTCACCCTCAGCCTCCCGAGCTCGGCGAGCGGCCCCCTTGCCTCTCCCCAGCTGTTGCGGGATCCCTCCCCGGCGGGGAGGTCGGCTCCCTTGCCCTGGAGGGTGGACTCGCTCGCCTTCGGGTCGGGCGAAGCTGGAGAGGTCCTCCCGTGGATCGCCCGCTTGGGGGAGCTGCCGGGCGAGTCGGGAAGTGTGCGGGTCGGTGATTCGGTCCGCCACCTGGGCAAGGTGGTCGAGGTAGCGCTGGAGCTGGTAGCCCGGGGTCGCCTCCTGCCCGCGGCAGTCCCAGGGCGCCGCGGCCCAGCCGGGCCGGGTCAGAGCCGTAGACCCACCCTCTCGGAGGCCCGGTGGCTGCCGGTGCTGGGAGACCGGGACCGGGGCCGGCTCAGGGCCCTGGTGGCGGGGATGCCGCTGGCGTGCGGGGCCGAGGTCGCCGCGCGCCTTTCGGCGCGCCCACCTGGCGCGGTTGGGATCGTTCGGGAGCTGTTGGAGTCCACCGTGGATTCCGCCGCCCGCAGCGCGCTGGCGGGCAAGTCTTTGCTGGGGGTCCGTCGCACCCCCAGGCCGGGGACCCGGGCCGGGTCAACCGGCTCGGGGGCAACCGGTCCCCCGGCGAGCGCCACCGAGGCCTGGTTGGAGGCGCTGGTCGCCGCAGAGGCGAGCTTTGCCGCGCCCCCCGGCGAAGTGGACAAGCTGATCACCCAGCTGGAGGAGTGGCGCGCTTCGGCAGAGGTGAACACCGGCCCGGTCCGGCTCTGCCTGCGCCTGGACTCGCCGGAGGGAGACGAGGACCCCTGGCGCATGGAGCTCCTGCTCCAGTCGGTGCAGGACCCCAGCCTGTTGATCCCGGCGTCTGAGGCGTGGGCCGCTGGCGGGTCGATGAACCTGCTGGACGGGGTGGTGAAGCACCCCGCGGAGCGCCTGCTGGAGGGCCTGGGCAAAGCCAGCCGCTTGTACCCGACCCTGGAGAGGGCGTTGGGCGAAGCCCGCCCGGAGGCGTTGGAGCTGGACCTGGGAGAGGCAGCTGCATTCTTGCGCGAGGGGCTGCCGCTGCTCGAACAGGCGGGCTTCGGCGTGCTGGCCCCGCCCTGGTGGCGCCGCTCCAAGCTGGGCCTGCGCCTCCGGGCCAAGACCTCCAAGAAGGCCACTGCGACCTCCCTGGGACTGCTCGGGATGGAGGGCATCTGCTCCTATGCCTGGCAGGTGGCCCTCGGTGACGAGTCGCTTACCATCACCGAGCTGCGCAACCTGGCCCGGCTCAAAGCCCCCCTGGTGAGGGTGAAGGGCCAGTGGGTGGAGCTGGGCGAAGCCGACATCGCCGCGGCACTGGCCGCGATGGAGGTGGGCAACCGCACCGGGGAGATGTCGGTCGGCGAGGTGATGCAGGCCGCCCTGGGCCTCGGAGTCCCTGCGCCGGGCGGCCTCGACGTCGTGGGGGTGGAGGCCGACGGCTGGCTGGGCGAGCTGTTGAGCGGGAGCTTCGAGCGCAAGCTGGCGCCGGTCCCCACCCCCGAGGCGTTCGTCGGGACGCTGCGCCCGTACCAGAGCCGGGGCCTGGCCTGGCTCTGTTTCATGTCCAGCCTGGGCCTCGGCGCCTGCCTGGCCGACGACATGGGCCTGGGCAAGACCGCCCAGCTCCTTGCCCTGCTGGTGGCGGAGAGGGGGCCTGGCGCGGGCGCGCAGTCGGGGGTGGGGGGTGGTCATGGGCGCAAGGGTGCAGATTATTCCAAAAAGACTGGACCGACGCTGGTCGTGTGTCCGATGTCGGTGGTGGGGAACTGGCAGCGCGAGGCGGAGCGCTTCGCTCCCGGGCTGGCGGTCCACGTGCACCACGGCGCCGGGCGGCTGTCGGGGCCGGAGTTCGCTGACGAGGCTGGGCGCTGCGACCTTGTTCTGACCACCTACGCCCTGGCTGCCCGCGACACCGAACTGCTGAGCTCGGTCGGTTGGGGTCGGATCTGCCTCGACGAGGCCCAGAACATCAAGAACCCCCAGGCGCGCCAGACCCAGGCGATCCGCCGCCTCCCCGCGGCGCAGCGCGTCGCGCTGACCGGGACGCCGGTCGAGAACCGCCTCAGCGAGCTGTGGTCGATCCTGAGCTTCCTCAACCCGGGCCTGCTCGGCTCGGAGAAGGGCTTCCGGGAGGCCTTCGCCGTCCCCATCGAGCGCCACGGGGACGAGGAGGCGGCACAGACGCTGCGGCGGGCGACCGGGCCTTTTATCCTGAGGCGGCTCAAGACCGACAAGACGATCATCGCCGACCTGCCGGACAAGCTGGAGATGAAGGTGTACTGCAATCTCACCAGGGAGCAGGCCACCTTGTACCAGGCGGTGGTGGACGACATGCTGGACCAGGTCGAGGCGGCCGAGGGCATGGCCAGGCGGGGCTTGGTGCTCGCCACCATGATGAAGCTCAAGCAGGTCTGCAACCATCCGGCCCAGCTGCTCGGGGACTCCTCCCGGTTGGAGGGGCGCTCGGGCAAGCTGGCGAGGCTCACCGAAACCCTGGAAGAGATCGTGGCCGAGGGGGACAAGGCACTGGTGTTCACCCAGTTCGCCGAGATGGGGACCATGCTCGCCGGGCACCTGCGCGAGCGTCTGGGCCGTGAGGTCCTCTGGCTCCACGGAGGGGTGTCCAAGCCCAAGCGGGACGAGATGGTGGCCCGATTCCAGGGCTCCGGCTCGGGGGCGCCTGGCGCAGGGCCGTCGGTGTTCCTGCTGTCGATCAAGGCCGGCGGCACCGGGCTGAACCTCACCGCGGCCAACCACGTCATCCACTTCGACCGCTGGTGGAACCCCGCGGTCGAGGACCAAGCCACCGACCGGGCCTTCCGGATTGGCCAGCGCCGCAACGTGCAGGTGCGAAAGCTGGTCTGCGTGGGCACCCTGGAGGAGCGCATCGACGCCATGATCGAGGTCAAGCGAGAGCTGGCCGAGCGGATCGTGGGTACCGGCGAGGGGTGGCTCACCGAGCTGTCCACTTCGGCGCTGCGCGAGCTGGTCGCGCTCTCAGCCGACGCGGTGGCAGAGGGTTAGCCGTGGCTGGCGATTACTACGGCTACTGGCCGCCACCGTCGAAGCCCCGCAAGGTGGAGGGCGGGCTCAAGGCGCGCAGCCGCCGCGGCAAGATCGGCGAGAAGTGGTGGTCACAGCGGTTCATCGCGGTGCTGGAGTCTTTCAACATGGGCGCCCGGCTGGAGCGGGGCCGGCGCTACGCCCGCTCCGGCCAGGTGCTCGCCCTGGAGGTAACCCCCGGCCTGGTCACTGCGACGGTCCAGGGCTCACGGGTCAAGCCTTACAGGGTGCTGGTGGCGGTGGAGAAGCTGGGACCCGCCGAGTGGGAGCGGGTGGAGGCCGCTATGGCGGCGAGGGCGGTGTTCCTCGCCAAGCTGTTAGCCGGGGAGATGCCGGCCGAGATCGAGGAGGCCTTTGCCGCCTGCTCGCTGTCGGTGTTCCCGCGGTCTCGCCGGGACCTGGATACCGCCTGTTCGTGCCCGGACTCGGCGAACCCGTGCAAGCACGTGGCGGCTACTTACTACCTGCTGGCCGAGGCTTTCGACACTGACCCGTTCTTGATCCTGGCCTGGCGCGGCCGGACCCGCGAGCAGCTGCTGGACGGTCTGCGAGCCCGCAGGAGCGCCGCCGGGGCGGGTGCCGCCGGCTTGGGCGCCGCCGGGGCGGGCGCCGCCGGCTTGTCAAACGGGGGCGGTGTGATCAACGGCGACGACGCCCTGTGGTCCCGGATCGAAGCCGACACGCTGGCGTCGGCTGGCGACCCCGTCTCGGACGCGGCGCTGGAGACGTTCTGGGTTGCGGGACCGCAGGGCGGACCCCCGCTGAGCCGCCGGGTGCCAGCGGTGCCGGCTGCCATCTTGCGACAGCTCGACCCGACGGTGCTCGAAGCCCGGGGTAAGGGCCTGGCCGAACTGCTGGGGCCTGCCTACCCGCTCATGACCGCCGCGGCCGCCAGGACCCTGGACCAAGCTGGTATTTGAGCGGGGATGCGCGAACTCTGGTAGTTTTGGGTCGCTTTTCGTACCAAAACTACCAGAGTTTCACTTCCGGTCCCTCGCAGGTGGGCACCTCCAACAGGTCCTACCCCGACTGCTCGGCGATGTAGGCCTCGGGGTCCCGGTCGGTGATCTCCAAGTGGCGCCCCCCTGCGTGGCGCTCCTTGAAAGCCACGAACTGTGAGCCGAGTTCGTCGCGCCGCTCCTGGGTCGTGTTGGATCGGAAGTCGGCCAGCGCGCCGCGCTCTTCTTCTCCCATGTGGTCACTGTTCTGGGTCCGGGCCTCGCCCACCGCCTTCCACCAGGCCTCGGTCCCGACAGCCTGCCTGCCGGCATCGGCCAGCGCGTCGCGGATCTTGTTGTGGTCCCCGATGGCGTCGATGGTCTCTTCCTCGGCGTTCTCGCCCTGCTTGAGCAGGCAGGGGTAGAACACCTCCTCCTCCGTGGCCGCGTGCAGGTCCAAGAGCATGGCGAGCGGGGTCCACAGCCGGGCCAGGGCATAGGTATCGGTGCCCGCGGTGTCCATCTCGGCGAAGCGGCGGCGGAAGGTCTCGTGGTCGTCCAGGATGAGGTCGCAGATATCGGGCATGTAGGCGCTCCTTCTGTGGCGGCTCCCTCATTCCTTCCCGCTACTCACCCCTGCCACACCCATGCCTGGACTTCAGAGTTTACCAAACTCAGCTCAGAAGCGACGGTTCCCACGACAGTCAGCCCAAGGTCGCGGAGGTCGTTCGCCGGCTGCTGCCCCGCGACACGCAGTTGGCGTAGGTGCGCTCCCTCGATGACCCTGACCTGGCCACTAACGCTAACTGACCTCCTCAGCACCCCGCCGGCTCGGGCTCAGCTCGCGACAGGAGGCTCGGGGCGGGCGTTTTCCACACGGGCCAGCCTGGCCCGCCGCCACCTTCTGGTGCACACCACGAACATCGAGGGTCCAACCACGGTCCACATTGCATACAAGGCCCACCGAACTACTCGGCGGCTGCCTCCAGGGCGGCGACCCGGCGCATCAGCGCGGACTTGCGGTTGGCGGCCTGGTTGGCGTGGATGATGCCCTTGGCTGCGGCCTTGTCCAGGCGCTTGCAGGCCATGCGCAGGGCCTCGACAGACTCTGGGGCGCCGGCCTCGGCGGTCGCCACCGCGGTCTTGATGCGGGTCTTGACCTCGGAGCGCACACCCTTGTTCCGCACCCGGCGGCGCTCGTTCTGGCGGTTGCGCTTGATCTGGCTCTTGATGTTTGCCACGGCGGACCACCCTAGCCGGAGTCCGCGCCGACCCACGCCGGGCGGCCGCTGCACGGGGGAGGGCGCGGGTCCGGCCGGACAACCGACCATATTCCATAAAAATGGCTGGCATAGTGACCCAGCCCGCCCTCATACGCAACCTGTCGGTGATCGCCCACATCGACCACGGCAAGTCCACGCTGTCCGACCGCATCCTGGAGCTGACCGGGGCGGTGGACCCCCGGGAGATGCGCGCCCAGTACCTCGACAGCATGGACATCGAGCGCGAGCGCGGGATCACCATCAAGGCCCAGAACGTGCGGGTCCGCTGGGCGGGTCACGTCCTGCACCTGATCGACACGCCCGGCCACGTCGACTTCGCCTACGAAGTCAGTCGGTCCCTCGCCGCCTGCGAAGGGGCGGTCCTGCTGGTCGATGCCTCCCAGGGGATTGAGGCCCAGACCCTCGCCACGTGCTACCAGGCCCTCGAGAACGACCTGGAGATCGTCGCGGTCCTCAACAAGATTGACCTGGCCGCGGCCGAGCCGGAGCGCTGCGCAACCGAGATCGAGTCGGTGCTCGGGATTCCGGCGGAAGGGATCCTGCGCATCTCGGCCAAGACCGGCGAGGGGGTCCCCGCCCTGCTGGACGCCATCGTGGCGCGCATCCCTGCTCCGACGGGCGACCCCGAGGCGCCGCTGCGGGCGCTCATCTTCGACTCCTACTACGACCGCTACCGGGGGGTGGTCAGCGCGGTGCGGGTGGTCGACGGGCGCATGAGCCCCGGCCAGCGCCTCCGTTTCATGCAGACCGGGGCAGTCCACGAGGCCGAGGAGGTGGGGGTCCGGACGCCGAACCCGGAGCCGGAACCGGGAGGGCTCGGCCCAGGTGAGGTCGGCTACCTGGTGGCGGGGATCCGCGACGTCGGCGAGGCCCGCAGCGGCGAGACGGTCACCTCCGCGCAGCGGCCGGCGCAGGACCCCCTCGCTGGCTACAGGGACCCCAAGCCGATGGTCTTCTGCGGGCTGTACCCCATCGACGGGGACCAGCTCCCCGAGCTGCGCGAGGCTCTGGAGCGCCTCCGTCTCAACGACGCCAGCTTCACCTACGAGCCGGAGTCCTCCGGGGCGCTGGGCTTCGGCTTCCGCTGCGGGTTCCTCGGGCTGCTGCACATGGAGATCGTGCGCGAGCGCCTGGAGCGTGAGTTCGACCTTTCCCTGATCGCCACCGCCCCCTCGGTCAGCTACCTCGCCCACCTGAACCCGGCCCGCCCCGGAGAAGCTGGGGTGGAGGTCGTGGTGGACAATCCGGCGGAGATGCCCCTCCCGCACAAGCTGGAGCGGATCGACGAGCCCTGGCTCACCGCCTCCATCCTGACCCCCGCGACGCACACCGGGACGGTTATGGAGCTGTGCCAGGCCCGGCGCGGCGAGATGATCAAGATGGACTACCTCTCCCCAGAGCGGGTCGAGCTGACCTACCGGCTCCCGCTGGCGGAGGTGGTGCTGGACTTCTTCGACGCCCTCAAGTCCCGGACCAAGGGGTACGCCAGCATGGACTACGAGCCGGCGGGCTACGCCTCCGCCGACCTGGTGAAGGTGGACGTTCTGCTGAACGGGGAGGCCGTCGACGCCCTGTCGGCGATCCTGCACCGGACCAAGGCCGACGAGTACGGCCGGCGGATGACCGCCAAGCTGGCCGAGCTGATCCCCCGCCAGCTCTTCGACGTCCCCATCCAGGCCGCCATCGGCTCCCGCATAATCTCGCGCAAGACGGTGAAGGCCCTGCGCAAGGACGTCATCGCCAAGTGCTACGGCGGCGACATCACCCGCAAGCACAAGCTGCTCGACCAGCAGAAGCGGGGGAAGAAGAAGATGAAGTCCATCGGCAGGGTGGACGTCCCCCAGGAGGCATTCATCTCCGCCCTCCGCCTGGACGACTGACCCTTCGGCTGACTAACCCCTTTCGAGTAATCTTGCCGGGTTGCCCCACCGACCCGTGCCCACCCCCGACCCTGCCGCCCGCTCCGGATCACTGTCGGAGCCGCCGAGCGTCGAGCTGTCCATCGTGGTGCCCTACTACAACCCCGGCCCCCGCCTGCGGGAGAACGTAGAACGGCTCCTGGAGGTGCTCTCCGTCGCCGGGGTCCGCTTCGAGGTGATCGCGGTCTCCGACGGGTCCACCGACGGCAGCGCCGAGACCCTGGAGGGCCTCGGCGGGGGGAGCCTCCGGCGGGTCACCCTGGCGACCAACGCGGGAAAGGGCGAGGCGCTGCGGGTGGGCCTGACGATGGGCCGGGGTGAATGGCTGGGATTTATCGACGCGGACGGGGACCTGTCGCCCGAGCTGCTGGGCCCGTTCGTGTCGCTGATGCGCCTCTACGGACCGGACATCATCCTCGGCTCCAAGCGCCACCCCATGTCGGATGTCCATTACCCGCCGCTGCGCCGGGCGTACTCGTGGGGATACCAGCAGCTCATCGCCCTGCTGTTCCACCTGGAGGTGCGAGACACCCAGACCGGGATCAAGCTGATCCGGCGAGAGGTGCTGGCTGCGGTGCTGCCAAAGATGGTGGAGAAGCGCTTCGCCTTCGACCTCGAGCTGTTCGTGGTGGCCCGCCACCTGGGCTATGACCAACTCCTGGAGGTCCCGGTGCGGATCTCCGAGCGCTTCTCCAGCACCATCTCCGCCCGGGCGGTGGGGCGGATCTTCCTGGATACCCTGGCGATCTGGTACCGCCTCCACCTGCGCCGCCACTACGGTCGTGGCAGTGGGCGGGGCGCCGAGACTGGGTAGGATCGATCCGAGTGGAAGAGCGCACTGCAGCCATTCTCCGGGCGGTGGTCACGGAGTACATCGACACGGCCACCCCGGTCGGGTCCGCGCGCGTGCTGAGTGCTCCTGGGGTAACGGTCTCGGCGGCCACCGTCCGCAACGAGATGGCCTCCCTGGAACACGAGGGCTTCCTGGCTCAGCCCCACACCAGCGCCGGGCGCATCCCCACCGACAAGGGCTACCGCTTCTTCGTGGATCAGCTGATCGGCCCGATCAGCCTGGAGCCGGGCCAGCACCACCAGGTGAAGGACTTCTTTGCCCACGCCCACGGCGAGCTGGAGCAACTGCTGCACGACACCTCGACCCTGCTCTCCCGCCTCACCCACACCGCCGCGGTGGTGGTGGGCCCTCCCCACGTGGCAGCCACCATCCGGTCCATCCAGCTGGTGGGGATGAACCGGCGCACCGGGCTGCTGGTGGTGGTGGCCTCCAACGGGGCGGTCTACCGGCACACCCTGGAGCTGGCGGAGGACTGCTCGGACGAGCGCTTCTCGGCCGCCTCGTGCGCGCTGATGGCCGAGTTGCTCGGTCACACCCTCGCCGGAGCGGCTGTTCTTGAGGCCGCTCCAACAGGCGACGCCGGAACCGATCAGGTGGTGGCTGCGGCGTTTGCCGCTCTGGGACAGTTGGACGAGGCTGAGCAGATCTTCGTGGGGGGCACGGCCCAGATGGCGTCGGCCTTCGACGCGGTGGAGACCGTGCGCTCGGTGCTCGGCATACTGGAGCAGCAGTACGTGGTGGTCAGCCTGCTGCGTGACGTGATCGACCGGGGGCTGACGGTGTCGATCGGGGCGGAGCACGGCCTGGCCCCCCTTGCCGACTGCGCGGTGGTGGTGGCCCGCTACCAGGTCGAGGGCAGCGAGTCCGGATCGGTCGGGGTGCTGGGGCCGACCAGGATGAACTACCCCCAGGCCCTGGCCGCGGTGGCCGTGGTGGGCGAGCGGCTGGGTCACCACTTGAGCGAGGGATAGGAAGGCTTTGGCCCAGGACTATTATGCGCTGCTGGGGGTAACCCGCAGCGCCACCGAAGAGGAGATCAAGCGGGCCTACCGCCAGCGCGCCCGCGAGCTGCACCCCGACGCCAACGGGGGCGACCCGGCCACCGAGGAGCGCTTCAAGGAGGCCACCCTGGCGTATGAGACCCTACGCGACGCGGAGCGCCGCCGCCGCTACGACATGTTCGGCCCCGAGGGGCTGAGGGGGACCGGCGGTCCGTTCGGTCCGGGCGGGGCGGGCGGCGCGGGCGGCCCCGGGGGGGCCAACGACCTGTTCGGGGCGGGGCTGGGGGACCTGTTGGGGGCCTTCTTCGGGGGTGGTGCGGGCCCGTTCGGCGCTGGCGGTCCTGGCGGTGGGGCCGGTTCTGGGGCTGGCGGTGGGCCGGGTCGACCCCGGGCGGCCCAGGGCGCGCACATGGAGGTGACGGTAGAGCTCGGCTTCGAGGAGGCGGTGTTCGGCGTGGCCCGCGAGGTGAGCCTCCGCCTGCCGGTCGAGTGTTCCACCTGTTCGGGGAGCGGAGCCGCTCCGGGGACCAAGCCAACGGTCTGCGCGGCCTGCAACGGCTTGGGCGAGCTGAGGCGGGTCCGCCAGTCCATCCTCGGCCAGATGGTCACCGCCAGCCCGTGCAACCGGTGCCGGGGCACCGGCCAGGTCATCGCCTCCGCCTGCCCGGCCTGCCGTGGGGAGGGGCGCCGGACCGAGGAGCGGGCCGTTACGGTGGAGGTGCCCGCGGGGGTGGACGAGGGGTCCACCCTCCGCCTGAACGGGCGGGGGGCTTCTGGGTCGCGGGGCGGGCCGCCTGGCGACCTTTACGTGCACCTGAAGGTCCGCCCGCACCCACGGTTCCGCCGTGACGGCTACGACCTGGTCGAGTTGCGCCACATCCCGATGACCCAGGCGGCCCTAGGGGTCATCATGGCGCTGGAGACCCTGGACGGGGACGAGGACCTGGTGGTCCCGGCGGGGACCCATTCAGGGCGCACGTTCCGGCTTCGCGGCCGTGGGGTACCCCACGTCCAGGCCCGGGGGCGCGGTGACCTTGTGGTGGAGGTGGTGGTGGACACTCCCGGCGAGCTCTCCGGCGAGCAGGCTGAGCTGCTGCGCCAGCTGGCCGAGCTGCGGGGCGAGGAGGTGGCTCCGGGCGACGCAGGCTTGATGCGCAAGATCCGCTCCGCCTTCCGCTGAGCCGTGCTCGGCTTGCTCGGCGCGCCCGAACTCGTCGGCGCAGCGATGAACGGCGGCCAGCTGTTGCAGTTGTCCACATCTGAGGTGGACAACCGCAACAGCTGGGGCTCGGCGGCTCACGTCTTCGTGGACGACCTGGAGTTGTTGGAGCTAAGCGGGACCGATGCCCATCACCTCTCCCGGACGCTGCGCCTTCGGGCTGGGGAGTTGGTGACCGCTTCTGACGGAGCGGGCCGGTGGCGGGAATGTGTCTGGAAGGGGCGCGGGCGAGCCGGGGGTGTCGGAGCGGCCGGTGGTGCCAGCGTCGCCGGCGGCCCGGCGCCCGGCCTCGGCGTGCTGGAAGCGGCCGGCCCGGTGGTGTCGGTGGCGCCCGCCTCTCCCCTGGTGACCATCGGGTTCGCCCTGATCAAGGGGGACCGTCCGGAGGCAGTGGTGCGTGCCCTCACCGAGCTGGGGGTGGACCGCATCCAGCCGCTGATCGCGGCACGCTCGGTGGTGCGCTGGCCCCAGGAGCGAGCCCAAGCCCACCTGGCCCGTCTGCGCAGGGTGGCACGCGAAGCGGCGATGCAGTCGCGCCGGGTATGGCTGCCCTCGGTTGAGCCCGCGGCCGCCTTCGCCGAGCTGGCCGAGCTGGCCGAGTTGGCCGAGTTGGCCGAGCTGGCCGAGCTGGAGGGTCCCCTGTCAGCCGCGGCTGCGTCCGGCACGCCCGGCGACGCTCCCGCCGTTCTGGCGCAGGCGGGCGGGGGCCCAGTCTGCCTCGAACGCCCCACCATCCTGGTGGGTCCGGAGGGGGGCTGGGAGGACTCTGAGCTGGCAGCCGGTCTGGGGCTCGTCGGTCTGGGGGATGCCGTGTTGCGGACCGAAACCGCGGCGATCACCGCCGCTGCGCTGCTCTGCGCCCTCCGATCCGGGGCGATTGAAGGGGGGGTGGGGAAGATAGAGCGCGTATAACGCGCCCAACCTTCCCCACCCCCCCTGTTCACAGGTCCGGGCGGCGCTGGTGGGCTAACGCACGCTGGGGCAGTTGTTGGTCCCCAGCACCTCGTTGTCCGAGCCGGCGGGGGCCGGCGTGTCGCCCGAGCAGGTCAGATTCCCGTCGACCTGGTTCGCATCGACCTGGATGGAGTGCCCAGTGGCGTTGTTGTCCACCAGCTCGGTGTTGCCGACCACCGTTGAGTGGCCCACCTTCACCAGGCCAGTGCCGTGGTTGATGCTGAGGCTGCCGTCGACGGTGTTGCCGTCGCAGTAGGAGGGATTGGTCATCCCGACGATCACAGGCCCGTGGGTGGCGTGGATCTTCACCCCTTTGGCGGTCGCGGTGTCGCACACGATGACCCCCTTGGCTCCGTTGGCGTCGACCTGGCCACCGTCTTCGACGGTCGAGTTGAGGACCTGGAGGGTTCCGGTCCCGTTGAACAGCAGGTTGCCCTGTTCCTCGGCGTCAAAGAGGCACAGCGAGCCCCCGTCGAAGTTGATGTCCCCGACGTGGGTGCCGGTGATCTCGACAGACCCCCTGGCGCACGAGCGGGCCGAAAGGCCGCCACCCCCGCCACCGCCACCCTTGGTGATTTTGACGGTCACCTTGGCGCTGGCGGTGGCCGTAGCCGCGTTGTTGGCGGTGACGGTGGCGGTGTTGGTGAAGGTCTGGTGGGTGTTGGGGGAGGGGACGGTGAAGCTGAGGGTCACCGACTCAGAGGTGTTGGCCGGCAGCACCTTGCCGGTCGGCTTGCATGTCAGCTGAGTCCCCATCGCATTGACGCTGCAGGTGATCCCGTTGGGGCTGGCAAGTATGCCGTCGTAGGACTCGGCCCCGGCGATGGTGTACTTGGCCACCACCCCGGTGGCGTTGGTGCCCCCAGTGTTGGCCAGGTGCAGGGTCTGTATCGCGTTGTCCGGCCCGCTCCCCGCGGTGACCGTCTGGGTGGCGGGGGTGATGTAGGTGGTCTGAAGGCTCGGTGGCGACACCGTCCCGCCGCGTACGGTGTACTTGGCGCTCGCTGACACCGGGGAGTTGCTCCCGGTGGAGGTGGTGGTCAGGGTGGCGTCGTTGGTGTAGGTGTGGGTGGTCGCCACGGTCGGGGCGACAAAGCCGAAGGTAAGGGTCTTGCTGCTGCCGGCAGGGATGCTGGCGGCGCTGCAGTCGATCTGGGTGCCTACCTGGTGGCAGCTAACCGAGCCAGGGAGGCTCTGGACTGTCTCCCCACCGGCGAGGTCCAGGACCAGCTTCGGGTTGGCCGCGTCAATGGTCCCGGTGTTGCCAACGGTGACCGTCTGGGTGAAGTCCGAACCCCCGGCCACGCTCTGGTTGGCCGGATGATCCCTCCCCTTTCCCTCCACCCAGGAGGGTCCCAAACAGGCGCGACTCGCCGCTGGGTGGATGGTACCGTGTCAGAGCGCTTTGTGCAAGTATTGGGCTTTCGCGCAGGACCAACGGCTACCCTTGGACGGGCGCTGGATGGAGGCCGTCTCGATCCACCATGGACTTCACTGACTCCCAGGGCCCCGCAGACGTCGGCCCCGCAGACGCCGGCCTCGCAGATGCCGGCCTCGCAGACGCCCGCCCCGCAGACGCCGGGCAAGAGGCCTCCGTCGGGTTGGCCGCCTTCCGTCGGCAGCGCCGGCGCAACAAGAGGGCCCGTTGGGCGGCGCTCAATGCGGCGGTGCTGGGGGCGGGAGTGGCGGTGGTCTTGTTCCTCACCCAGTTCGGGTTCCAGTTCTACCGGGTGCCCAGCGGCTCGATGGAGCCCACCTTGGTCATCGGAGACCGGATCTGGGTCCAGCGCGTCGGGCTGGACACCGCGAAGCTGCACGCAGGCGACATCGTGGTATTCAGGCGGCCCCCCGCCGACCACGTCGACACCTCCATCTCCGATGTGGTCAAGCGGATCGTCGCCACCCCAGGCGAGCGGGTCAGCTCGGCCGCTGGCCACCTGCTCGTCGACGGGAAGGTCGTCCCCGAGTCCTTCCTGCCCAAAGCCACGATCACCGCCAACGTGGCGACCCAGGTCGTCCCGGCTGGGGACTACTTCGTGATGGGGGACAACCGAACCGACTCCTACGACAGCCGGTCCTTCGGGCCGATACCCTCCAAATTGATCGTGGGGCGGGTGATAGCCCAGCTCTGGCCACCGTCCAAGCTGGAGCTCTTCTGAGCGAAAACCGCTTCAGCCGGAGCAGCAGGAGCAGCAGGAGCAGCAGGAGCAGCAGGATAAGACCAGCGGACCTGGCAGGCTGGAGGGGTGCCCACAGAACGTAGCTCCCTGGATGACCGCCGAGGAGGCTCGCCCCGCCGCGGCCTCGCGGCACTGGCGGCGGCGGCGGCCGACTCGGCCCTGGAGGCCACCGTGGTGGGGAGCTTCTCCGCCCTTGGATTCTGGTCGCGCGAGCGCCTCTGGGACTGGCCGGACGCGCCAGTGGGTTCAATGGAGGGCAAGGTGGCGCTGGTCACCGGCGCAACCTCGGGGATCGGCAGGATCGTCGCCACCGAGCTGGCTAAGGCGGGTGCCACGGTGGTCGCTTCCGGGCGCAACCCGGACAAGCTCGCCTCGTTGGTGGCCGAGCTGAGGCTGGCCGCACTGGGGCCGAAAGTCGGTGCTGGAGCTGCGCCGAAGGCCGGCAGCCAGGCTTGCGGCGAGGTCGCCGACCTGTCCTCGCTGGCCGAGACCAGGGCCATGGCGCGCAGGGTGGCGGACGCCCACCCGCGCCTGGACGTGGTGGTCCACTGCGCCGGGGGCCTGCACTCCGAGCGCAAAATGACAGCGGAGGGCTTCGAGCTGACTGGCGCCACCCAGGTGCTGGCGCCCTTCTTGATCACCACCGAGCTCGCCGGGCCACTCGCCGCGGCGGCCCCGTCGCGGGTGATCACCGTGACCTCAGGTGGGGCCTATGCCTCACGCCTTTCGGTTCGCGCCTTGGGGGACCCGCCCGAGCCCTACCGCGGGGCCAAGGTCTACTCCCAGGCCAAGCGGGCACAGATAGTGCTGACCCAGCAGTGGGCGGAGCGTCTTGCACCGAGCGGTGTGGCGGTGCACGTGATGCACCCGGGCTGGGTGGACACGCCCGGCCTGGTGGCCGGGATGCCGGGATTTCACCGGGTCATGGGCCCGGTGCTGCGAAGCCCGGCCCAGGGAGCCGACACCGTGGTATGGCTGGCCAGCGCGGCGCCCGGCGTGCTCGGCACCGGCAAGCTGTGGCTGGACCGCCGGCCCCGCGGCGCATACCACCTCCCTGGAACCGCCGAGACGGCGACCGAGAGGGATGCCCTGTGGGCCTGGTGCGAGCGGGTCACCCGCTCCGGTGCCGGCCCGTAGCGCCTAGGATTGGAGGGGTCCGCTTCACATCTCCCCGTATTCGGGGAACCGGGGTAGGCAGTTGGCAAGGGAAGGATCCCCATGGCCCAGGCTGCGAAAAGTGCAGCCTATGACCCAAAGGACGCCCTGAGCCAGCAGCCGAGCAGCCAACCGGCCCAATTTCGGGCGCCTCAGCCTGGCGAAGGGTCCAGCGCCGCGGCGCGCTCGGCTATCTCGGCCACCACCTCCGCGTTGGCGAGAGTGGTCACGTCCCCCAGCTGGCGGCACTCGGAGACGTCGCGCAGCAGCCGGCGCATGATCTTGCCCGAGCGGGTCTTGGGCAGCTCGTCGGTGAACACGATCGAAGCTGGTCTGGCGATCTTGCCGATCTTGGCTGCCACATGGGATCTCAGCTCGGTCACAAGCGGCTCGTCCCCGGCAACAGCCTCGCCGGTGATCCGGTGCGACGAGCGCAGGGTGACGAAGGCGGCGATGGCCTGACCGGTGAGCTCGTCCGCGCGCCCGACCACCGCCGCCTCGGCGACCGCGGGGTGGTCCACCAGGGCGGACTCGACCTCGGCGGTGGAGATGCGGTGTCCCGAGACGTTCATCACGTCGTCGACCCTTCCCAACAGCCAGTAATACCCCTCGGCGTCGCGCTTGGCGCCGTCCCCGGCAAAATAGACCCACCTGCCCGCAGACGGGTCGGAGAACCGGCTCCAGTAGGTGTCGACGAAGCGCTGGTCGTCGCGGTAGAGGGTCCTGCACATCCCCGGCCAGGGCCGGGTGAGTACCAGGTAGCCCCCGCCCCCCAGCGGAACCGACGAGCCTGCCTCGTCCACCACGTCGGCGGCGATTCCCGGAAGGCAGAAGGTAGCCGAACCCGGCTTGAGGGTGGTGAGCCCCGGCAGGGCGGAGATCATCATGTTGCCGGTCTCGGTCTGCCACCAGGTGTCCACCACCGGGCAGCGCCCGCCACCGATGTGGGTGCGGTACCACATCCACGCCTCGGGGTTGATCGGCTCGCCGACCGTCCCTATCACCCGCAAGCTAGAAAGGTCGTGCCGGGCGGGGTATTCGGTGCCCCAGCGCATCATGGTGCGGATGGCGGTTGGGGCCATGTAGCACTGGGTCACCCCGTAGCGCTCGACGATCTCCCAGAACCTGTCCTTGTCCGGGTAGTTGGGCACACCCTCGAACATGACACTGGTGGTGCCGTTGGCCAGCGGACCGTACACGATGTAGGAGTGCCCGGTGACCCAGCCGATGTCGGCCGCGCACCAGTAGACGTCGGCCTCCGGGCGCAGGTCGAATACCAGCCGGTGGGTGGTCGCCACCCCGGTCAGGTACCCCCCGCAGGTGTGCACTATGCCCTTGGGCCGCCCAGTCGTCCCAGAGGTGTAGAGCAGGTACAAGACGTCCTCTGCGTCCATCTCCTCGGGGGCGCACTCGTCCGGCTGCGCGCCGACCAGCTCGTCGTAGAAGTGGTCCCGCCCGGCGACCATCTGCACCGGCGCCCCCACCCGGCGCACGACTACCACCGAGGTGACCGACGGCGTCCGGGCCAGCGCGGCGTCGGCGAAGGCCTTCAGCTCGATGACCCCGCCGTTGCGCCGGGCGCCATCGCAGGTGATCAGGGCCTTGCAGGCCGAGTCGTTGATCCGGTCGGCCAGGGCGTCGGCGGAGAACCCCCCGAACACCACCGAATGCGGTGCCCCGATCCGAGCGCACGCAAGCAGGGCGACGGGCAGCTCGGGGACCATCCCCATGTAGATCGCCACCCTGTCCCCCTTGCCGACCCCCAACGACCGCAGGGCGTTCGCCAGCCGGCAGACCTCGGCCAGCAGCTCGGCGTAGGTGAGCCTCCGGGTGTCGCCGGGCTCGCCCTCCCAGTGGATCGCCACCCTGCCTCCGGCGCCCCCGGCGACGTGGCGGTCCAGGCAGGACTCGGTGACGTTGAGGCGTCCGCCCACGAACCACCGGGCGAAGGGGGCGTTGGACCAGTCGAGCACGGTGTCCCAGGGTCGCCGCCAGGCCAGCCGGGCCGCCTCGCCGGCCCACCAGGCTTCGGGGTCAGCCTCCGCGGCGGCGTAGATCCCCGGCGAGCCGCCCAGCCCAGGCGGTGGTGGGAAGGTCCTCCTCTCGTCGAACAGAGCTTCGATGGTGGGATCGTCGGCCATGGCTCACCACCGTACAAGTAATAGCGCCCGCTGTGCCCCACGACCCGTGTCCACCCCCGCCCCGTGCCTCTCGGAGACGCGGGTCGGCCCCAAGTAGCCGCGAGGCTTGCGCCCCCCGGGCTCCTCGGGGCCGGACCTTCGGGCGGCAACGCCCTGACGAGGCTGGCACCCCGTCGGCGAGCGAACTGCCCTGACCTCTCCGACCTCGCCGTCTCGGCTGCTCTGGAAGCGAGGTGACCTTGCGGTCCCCTAACCCCCGGCCCCCGTCGGGCTGCGTCGTTGAAGCTGGCTCCAGTATATCGCCCCCGCAGGAGCTGTCAAGGGGAAACTTCGCGCCGATGTCGCATCCAGTTCAGCTTGAGTGCCTGGTGGCCGGTCAACGCCCGAGCGGGCGGGGCTAGTTTGCAGGGCGATGCTGACCAGCTTTGACCAGGGACGCCTCATCGGTGCCCGGACCGGCACCGGGACCCCGTGGGTGCTGGCCCTGCACGGCTGGCGGCGCACCCACGCAGACTGGGACGCGGTGCTTGGCGTCGGGTCCGCCGACCCAGCCGGACCCGCCGACCCAGCCGGACCCGCTGACCCAGCCGGACCCGCTGACCCAGCCGGACCCGCTGACCCAGCCGGACCCGCTGACCCAGCCGGACCCGCTGACCCAGCCGGACCCGCTGACCCAGTTCGGCCCGCCGGGCATTCCCTCGACGCGATTGCGCTGGACCTGCCCGGCTTCGGGGCGGCGCCGGCCCCTCCGGGGGCGTGGGGGTCGGCGGACTACGCCCGGGCGGTGGTTCCGGTACTGGCCGAAATGGCGGCCATCGCCGGGGGGCCAGTGGTGGTGGTGGGCCACTCCTTCGGGGGCCGGGTCGCGGTCCACCTGGGCGCCGGGTGGCCGGAGATTGTGGGAGCGCTGGTGCTCAGCGGGGTCCCGCACCTGGCGGGGGTGGGCACGGCGGGCCGGCGGACGGCGGGCACATTCCACCTGGGAAGGGCGCTGCACCGGCGTGGCCTGATCAGTGACTCTGCCATGGAGGCGCTGAGGGTCAGGTACGGCTCTGCGGACTACCGGGCTGCGCAGGGGGTGATGCGCGGGGTGCTGGTGCGCTTGGTTAACGAGTCCTACGAGGCCGAGTTGGCCGCCGTGGCCTGCCCGGTCGAGCTGGTCTGGGGGGAGGCCGACACCGCGGCCCCGCTGGCCGGCGCCAGGGCGGCCGCATCATTGCTCGGGGAGCGGGGGCGCCTGAGCGTGTGCGCCGGGGTCGGGCACCTGACCCCCCTGGAGGCGCCGGCGGCCTTGCGCAGCGCAATCGAGCGTCACCGTCGGGCGTCGTGAGCGCGAGCTTGTGGGTTGCGGCCCTGGCAGGGCTCGCTGGCTCCGGCCTGGCCGGGCTGCGTTGGCTGAGGGTGGCCCAGCGGGAGCACTACCTGGCTGGTTCGGCGGGGCGTTTCGCCCGGCGATGGTGGGGGGCCACAGCGCTCAATCGGTGGTTGTTGGCGCTGGCCCTGGGGGCATTGGTGGCCTCGGCCCTCCTCCCGTTCGTGGGGGTCCTGACCGCGGCCGTGGTGGTCGTGGGGCCCTTGGGGCTCGGGTTGCGAGGGCGGACCTCGGCGCTTGTGTGGACCTCGCGGCTGCGCAGGCTTGCCGGGCTGTGGGCAGTGCTGCAGCTGGCTGGCCTGGCCGGGTCAGTGATCTTGAGCGTCGAGGTGGGTGGCGGCAGTGCCGGGGCTGTGCAGTCCCTGGGCGCCTTCTCGCCGGAGGGCTGGCTGCTGGGCGCCTTCGTGCTCGGGGTGCCTTTCTTGGTCGACCTGGCGTGCTGGCTGGCCTCTCCATTGGAACTCCGGCTGCTGGCCCCTTTCGTGCGGCGCGCGGCGGAGCGGCTGGGAGCGGTCGGACCGGTGGTGGTGGGGATCACCGGCTCGTACGGCAAGACCAGCACCAAGGGGTACGTGGCCCACCTGGTCGGAGCCAGCCGCTCGATATTTGCCAGCCCGGCCAGCTACAACAACCGGGGAGGGTTGGCCCGGGCGATCAACGAGGGCCTGGCGCCGGGCACCGAGGTCTTCGTGGCCGAGATGGGCACTTACGGTCCCGGCGAGATCGCGGAGCTTTGCAGCTGGATCCCGCCTGAGGTGGCGGTCATCACGGCCATCGGGCCGGTGCACCTGGAGCGGATGCACACCGAGGATGCGATCCTGGCTGCCAAGTCGGAGATCTTCGCGGGCGGGGCGGTGGCGGTGCTCAACGTGGACGACCGCCGGCTGGCTGCTCTTGCACAGCCACTGACGGCGTCGGGACGCAAGGTGTGGCGCTGCTCCGCGGTGGATGCGGCCGCGGACGTCTGCGTTGGGGAGGGCGGGGTGATGGTCCGCGGGGAGCGCCTGTGTGACCCGCCGGCGGGCACGGGGTCGCCGGGTGCGTTGCCGGCCACGAATGTGGCCTGCGCGGTGGCGGTAGCGCTCGAGTTGGGGGTGTCCAGCGGCGAGATCGCCAGGCTGATCGGCAGCCTGCCGGTGGCCCCCAACCGGGCATCGCAGACGGTGGGGGAGGGGGGCTTCAGTATCGTCGACGATACTTACAACTCCAACCCTGCGGGCGCGGCGATGGCCTTGGGCGCGCTGGCCGGGGCCGGGTCGAACGGATGCCGACGGGTGCTGGTGACTCCGGGGATGGTCGAGCTCGGTGCGCGCCAGCGTGCGGAGAACGAGACCCTGGCGCGCTCGGCCGCCCCGGTGGTGTCGCACCTGGTGGTGGTGGGGGAGACCAACCGCCGCGCGCTCCTGGCCGGGGTCGGCCTGGGTCGCCGCCCGGCAACCGAGGCCAGTGAGGTGGCGGGAGTCAGGAAGGTCGCCCGAGCGCCTGGTTCACCCGAAGAGTTGGTCGAAGTGCTGCTGGCACCCACCCGTGAGGCCGCGGTGGGCTGGGTGTGCGCGAACCTTGGACCCGGCGACGCAGTCCTCTACGAGAACGACCTGCCCGATCACTACCCGTAAGCTCGCCTTAGGGTTACCACCTTATGGTAGTATGAGCGGTATGGTAAGGACGAAGGTCACGGTGACCCTGGATCGCAGCAAGGCCGAGGTTGCCCGATCACTGGTCGGGGCGGGGTCCACTTCTGGGGTCATAGATCTGGCCCTCGACCGCTTGATCCGGGCAGAGCGTCGGCGCGCGGACATCGCTGCATACCGACTACATCCGCTGGCCATGGCGGAGGCGGACTTGGGCGGATCGGGCGATACCAGCGGCTTGGACGACGACACGGACTGGGAAGCGCTGTATCCGGAATCCGACTCTTGATCCCCTCGATCCCCTTGCCGCGCCGAGGCGAGGTTTGGCTCGCGGAGCTGGACAAGGTGCGACCGGTGGTCGTGATGACAAGGGATCCCATGGGCACGCTCCTGAGCTCGGTGATCGTCGCTCCGGTGACTTCCACCGTCCGGGGCATATCCACCGAGGTGCCGGTCGGTCCGCAGGACGGCATCCGCCATCCTTCGGTTGCCAACCTCGACAATGTTGCGCTGCTCGCCCGAAGCCGGTTGCGCCGCAAGGTGGGCCGCGCCCGGCCGAGCACCATGCAAGCCATGTGCGATGCCTTGGCAGCTGCGGTCGACTGTGGTGCAGCGACCCCGGCAACAACGGTCGCCGGAGAGGCCGAGCGTTCGGGTGATCCGGGTGAGTGAGGCTGGGGTGATCTTCGGGGGGCCGTCGCCCGAGCACGACGTGAGTGTGCTCACCGGGCTCCAGGCAGCCAGAGCGATGGCATCCGCCGTGGGGTCCGGGGGAGCGAGTGCTGGGGTCCGTGCGGTCTACTGGGCGCGCACTGGGGACTTCTTCGAGGTCGACCCGACCCTGGAGGCTCCGGCCTTTGCGACCGGGGTTCCCCGCGGGGCCGTGCCGCTCCGGCTGGTGGCGAGCAACGGCGGCGGATGGTTTGCCAAGGGCGGGGTGCTCGGCAAGGAGCGGCGGGTAGAGCTGGAGGCGGTGGTCAACTGCTGCCACGGCGGGCCAGGAGAGGACGGTACCCTCCAAGCTGCGTTGGACCTCGCCGGGGTGGCTTATACCGGGCCGAGCGCGGCGGGGGCGGCGCTGGGTATGGACAAGGCGGCCTTCGGTGCGGTGGTCGCCGGCGCCGGCATGGACTGCCTGCCCCGGACCGTGTTGGCACTCGATGGTCCGGGTCCAGGCTTTGGCGGACCGTACATCGTCAAGCCACGCTACGGAGGTTCCTCGATCGGCATCGAGGTGGTGGCCGACCTGGCCACCGCCCGCGCCCGCCTCGGCGCCAACCCCCACCTGCGCCAGGGCGCGGTGATCGAGCCCTACCGCCCCGACCTGGTCGACATCCAGGTGGCGATCCGTTCCTGGCCCGCCCTGGAGTGCTCCGCAATCGAACGGCCCCTGCGGTCTGCCGCCGCGACCGAGATCCTCACCTACTCCGACAAGTACGTTGGCGGCGAGGGAATGGCCAGTGCCCCCCGGGAGCTGCCAGCGAAGCTCTCCGCGGGCATGGCGGGCGCGGTGCTGGAGGCGGCTCGCGCGGTGGCGGGCCTGGCCGGGCTGCGGGGGGTGGCGAGGCTGGACTTCTTGGCCGGCGAGGGGGAGTGCTATGTAAACGAGCTCAACACCATCCCCGGTTCCCTCGCACGCTACCTGTGGGTCGAGCCGCCGATTGGCTTTGCCGCCCTGCTCGGCGACCTGATCGCCGAAGCCACTGCGCGCCCGACGACGTGTTGGACCACGGCGGGCGCGGATGGCAGCGCCCTGCGGGCGGCGGGGACCATCGCTTCCAAGCTCGGCTGAACCGCTGGTTGCCGGTGCCCGCACGATGAGGTAGGTGATCACTACGATCACCTGCGTGGCTTATCCGACGCGGCTGCTCGGTGAGGGGGAGGACCTGGTGGCCGAGGTGCGGCCCCATTGGTCCTTCATGCTGGGGCCGATGGCAATGACGGTGCTGTTGGTGGCGTTGGCAATTGCCGGGTTTGCGATCCCAGCGGTGCCGGCGTGGGTGGTTGACGTGCTACTCGGGGCAATCGGCGTGTCTCTGCTCTGGCTGTTGGGCCGTTACGTGCGCTGGAGCACCACGACCTTTGTGATCACCACCCAGCGCCTGGTGCTCCGGAGTGGATTCCTCGCCCGGCGGGGGCGGGAGATACTGCTGCGGCGGCTGAACGACCTGTCCTACCGCCAGTCAATTCTCGAGCGGATGCTCGGTTGTGGGAGCCTGGTCATCGAGTCAGGAGGGGAGCACGGCCAGGAGCTGGTCCCGCGCCTTCCCCGCCCGTACGAGGTCCAGCGCCTGATCAACGACCAGGTTGCACGTTCCTATCAGGGGTACCAGGCCGGGACTGCTCCCCCCGGTCGGAGCGGAGACCTCTCCATCCCGGAGCAGATCGAAAAGCTCGACGAGCTGTGCCGGCGCGGCCTGATCACCGAATCGGAGTTCCAGGTCAAGCGGGCGCAGCTGCTGGAGCGCTGGTGAGCCGTGAGGCTGCCTGCAGGTCGGGTCCGGTTCGCCTGCCTGGCGGTAGGTCTCGCCCTGGTGGCATCATCCTGCGGGAACGCCCCGCCCAGTGACTTTTCGGGCGCCGCGGCTCCGGGGGTGACATCCACGAGCATCTCTGTCGGCGGGATCGCCGCGGTGACGGGCCCACTCGGCAACCAGTACTCGCCGGCTCTTGACGGGGCGCGGGCATACTTTAATATGGTGAACGCCGAAGGCGGGGTGGACGGGCGGCGGATCAAGGTGGCGACCGACCTGGACGACCAGACCGACCCGGCAACCGACATCGACCAGGCCAGGGCGCTGGTCACCCAGGACAAGGTGTTCGCGGTGGTCCCGGTCGCCTCCCCGGAGTTCAGCGCAGGCCCGTACCTGGCCGCCCAGGGCGTGCCGACCTTTGGCTACGACATCAACCCGACGGCTCAGTGGGCAGGTCCCACCATGTTCGGCCAGGACGGTTCATTCATCGACCCGAGCGGGATCGACGTCTCCGGCCCGTTCCTGGCCAAGCAACTCGGCAAGAGCCGCATTGCAGTGCTCTCCTACTCGGTCCCTCAATCAGCTCAGTGCGCCGCCGGGCAGGCAGCGTCATTCGGTCGGTTTGGCTTTGACGTGGCAGTGATGGATTCGAGCCTGCCCATCGGGGTATTTGACCTGAGCGCCGACATCGCTCGCATCTCAGCCGCTCACGTCGGCCTTGTGGTGATGTGCATGGACCCCACTGGCAATTCGGCGGTCTCGCAGGCGCTTCACCGGGCGGGGCTGGGAGGCGTCGCGCAGTACTGGCTCAACGGTTACGACCAGGCCAGCCTGGCGAGCTCCTCATCCCCCTACGCCGGGGTGTACCTTTCGCCTGGCTACGTACCCTTCGAGGAGGCATCGTCGTCTCCCGGTTTGCAGTCCTACCTGGCCCAGATGCAACGCTATTTCCCAAAGGTGGCGATCAGCGAGGCATCCCTGGCGGGCTGGATCAGTGCGGCGATGTTCGTGAAGGGCCTGCAGCTGGCGGGTCCGGTCCTGACTCGCGCCAGGCTGGTCGCGGCGGTCAACTCGCTCACCGACTTTACCGCGGATGGCATCGAGCCGCCGGTGGACTGGCATCAGGCTCACACTGGACCCGGTACCTACAACTGCAACGCCTGGGTGCGGGCCAGGGTGACGAGTGGCGGCAAAGGCAGCTTTGTCCCGGTCTTCCACCAACCGTTCGTCTGTATCCGCAACGACGCCTCTACCCTCGCCCAGCTGACCAACCAGCCTGGCGCAGGCTGAGCCGGGCACCGGTCTCGTCGTGCTGGGGCACACCATCGTCGCGGGCATCCCCTTCGGGTGCGTGTACGCCCTGGTCGGGTTGGGCCTGGTGATCACCTACCGTGCGGCCGGCACCTTTAACTTTGCCTTCGGCGCACAGGCGTACCTGTCTGCCGCGGTGTTCTACGCCACGGTGCACGGCGCCGGTTGGCCGGTCTGGGCGGGGGGTTTGGTGGCGATCATCGGAGCGGGAGTGGGCGTTGGCCTTGCGCTTGACCGAGGAATATTCCACTTCCTCCGATCCTCGCCGCTGGTGGTCAGGCTGGTTGTCTCACTCGGGCTCCTCATTGCTATTCCTGGGTTGGTGGCCTCGACGGGCTTCGGGAGCGGAGCCAAGCTCTCGCCCCCCGACCTGGGCCCGACACCCTCCAGGCTGCTGGGAGGGCCGGGAGCACTGCTCGACACCAACCAGCTGGCCATCATCGTCGCCACCGCCCTGATTGCCGGGGGGCTGGGGGCGGTCCTGCGCTGGACCGGGTTTGGGCTGCGGCTGCGCGCGGTGGTGGAGAGCCCCCGCCTGGCAGCCCTGTCAGGGGTCAATGCCGAGGCGGTTGGCTCGGCGGCCTGGGTTATCTCCAGCGTGGTGGCTGGGCTCGCCGGGGTCCTGCTGGCGCCCCTGTATGGCCGGGTGAACGCGATGGACTTCGAGATGGTGGTAGTGGCCGCCATTGCGGCTGCTGTGTTCGGGGGCCTGTCGAGCCTGACCCTGACCGTGGTCGGCGGGCTGGCCCTGGGGATCGGCCAGGACCTGATTGCGGCGTACCTGCCCCTCGGCAGCAGCGTCGCCCAGGGGCTGCGCCCGTCGCTCCCGTTCATCTTGTTGCTCGCGGTGCTGGTGCTGGCCGGTCCGGCGCTGGTGCGCTGGAAACACGGGGGAGACCCGATGGCGGGGGTAGACGTGGTTCCGGGCCGGGGCGGTCGAGGCTTCGGTGGTCCGGGACTGCTGGCCCAGGGACTCGACGGGCCGGTCCAGGTGTGCGTCGCTGCTGTCGGGGGCATCGGGTTGGTGGCGGTGTTGGCTTTCGCCCTGCCGCCCTATTGGCTGTTCCTGGCCAGTGAGTGCGCGGCGCTGGCCGTGGTATTCTGCTCGTTCACCGTGTTGAGCGGGATGGGCGGCCAGATCTCGCTGTGCCAGGCTGAGTTTGCCGGGATCGGCGCCTTCATGGCCGGCCAGCTCGCCGTACACGAGAACCTGTCGGTGATCGCCGGCTTGGCCGCGGGCGCCGGGGCGGCCGGGGTGATCGGCCTGCTGGTGGCGATCCCCGTGTTGAGGGTCAGCGGCTTGTACCTTGCGCTGGGCACCTTTGCTTTTGCGCTGCTCGTCGACAGCGTGGGGTTCGCACCCGCCTGGTCGGGAAACGGCGCCAGCGGGATCCTGGTGCCGCGGCCCTTGATCGGGCCGGTGAGCTTCGACGCCACCAGGCCGTTCTTTGTCCTGGCGGTGCTCGTGCTGGTGGTGGTGGGCCTTGGGGTGGTCTGGCTGCGGCGCAGCACCGCCGGCAAGTACCTGGTGGCGGTGCGCGGGAGCGAGCTGGCCGCGGCCTCGGTCGGCATTGACGTACGCCGGGTGAAAGTGGTGGCGTTCGGGATCGCCGCCGCCATCGCCGGGCTCGGCGGCGCGCTCTACGGGACCACTCTCGGCGCGGTCAGCGCATCCAACTTTAGCTTCTACCAGTCGCTGTTCTGGCTGGTGGTGGTCGCCATCACGGGCATGCGCAGCATTGGGGGGGCCATTGCCGCCGGGGTCGCAGTGGTGGTGCTGCCCCAGCTGATCTCGCTGGAAGGCGGCGGCCTGAGCTCTTTGAGCGCGGTCGTCTTCGGCCTGGGCGCCATTGTGTACATCCGTCACCAGGAGGGCCTGGTGGCCTGGTTGGGTGCTCTGTGCGCACGGGCGGTGCGCCGACGCCCTGGTGATGTGGGTCCCGGCGGTCCGGGCCTCGGCAACCCTGGTCCCGGCGGTCCGGGATGAGCGTGCTCAGCGCTCGGGGTCTGGCCAGGCGTTTCGGGGGCGTGGTTGCGCTGGACGGGGTGGACCTCGAGGTGGCCCTGGGAGAGGTGGTCGGGCTGCTGGGCCCCAACGGAGCAGGCAAGACCACCCTGTTCAACTGCCTGTCTGGGGTGGAGCACGCCGATCGTGGCACGGTCCGGCTGGACGGGTTGGACGTGAGCCTGCTGGCGGCGCACCAGCGGGCCAGGATGGGGATGGCGCGGACCTTCCAGCGGGTCGAGCTGTTCGACCAGCTGAGCGTGCGGGACCACGTGGCGGTTGCCGCACGGTCGGCCAGCCGCCGGGGCCGAATGCTGGCCTTGGGCCATCGCCACCGCGCCAGAGCCTGGAGTCGGGAGGATCAGGCAGCCCGGGTGGCGGGGGTGCTGGACCAACTCGGGCTCCTCGACGAGGCTCACCTCCCGGCCGCAGCGCTCAGCCTTGGCCGGGTCCGACTTGTGGAGCTGGCTCGGGCCTTGGTGGTCGAGCCGGTGGTGATCCTCGCCGACGAGCCTAGTTCCGGACTGGACGATCCCGAGCGGCGCGTCCTGGCCTCAGCGCTGCGAGCTGTCAGCGAGCGGGGCACGGCGGTGGTGCTCATCGAGCACGATCTGGACCTGGTAAGGCGGGTGAGCAGCAGTGCTTACGTGATCGACGCCGGAGTGGTTGTTGCGTCGGGCTCGACTGACGAAGTGCTATCGGGTCCGATGCTGTCCCGTATCTACGGTCGTTCGGGCCTCGGGTGAGCGGGCCTGCCGATTCGATCCTGGAGCTGATTCGGGTTAGCGCAGGTTACGGCCGATCGAGAGCGCTGTTCGAGGTATCTCTCAAGGTTACTGAGGGGTCCACGCTGGCGTTGATCGGCCCGAACGGGGCCGGCAAGACCACGCTGGCTCGCGTTTGCTCCGCGCTGGTGCCCCCAAGCGCTGGTTTGGTTTGCTTCGCCGGCCGCAGCATCGCCGGCCTCTCGCCGAACGACCTGGCGCGTGCCGGGCTGGTCCACGTCCCCGAGGGCCGGGCCGTCTTCGCCACCCTGTCGGTAGAGGAGAACCTGGAACTGCGCTACTCGTCCAGGTTGGACGGGAGAGGGGTGCGGTCGGCAGTGGCGGACACTTACCGCCGGTTCCCGCACCTCAAGGAGCGTGGAAAGCAGCCCGCGGGCACCTTGTCGGGGGGGGAGCAGCGACTCCTGTCACTTGCCTGCGCGCTCTGCCGGCCGCCGCTGGCTCTGATCGTCGACGAGCCAACCCTGGGGCTGGACCCGGGGATGAAAGAGGTGGTTCGAGGGGTTTTGCGCGAGGTGGCAGAGTCCGGTTCCACCTTGATCATGATGGAGCAGCGAGTTGAGCATCTCGCTGGCCTCGCCGAGCGGGTGCTCCTGCTGGACAAGGGGCATCTGGAACTGGGGAGGACTTCTTAGGCTTTGTGCCCTAAATGCTCCCCAGTTCTCGCGCAGGATGGCTCAGGACGGACAGGTGGTCGCGCCGGCCAGTGCAGCTAGCCCGCAGAAAGTGGTTCCGGTCACCAGCCATTTGCCTCCCACCTTGACCGCCATCCCGGTGAGGCCAGACATCAGGACGCCGCTGGAGTCGGTGAGGGTATAGGTCACGGTGGCGCTGGTGGAGCCCGTTGGCTGGACCTTGGTCACACTGGCTGCCAAGCCCTTGGGGAAGGCGCCGATCACGCTCGCGATGACCGACTGGTATTTGGCGCCGTTCTGGAGAAGGGCGATCCTGGTGGTCTCGGGAGTCTTGTAGCTGAAGAACTTGGTCCATGTGCTGGTGATCGCGGCCACGGCTGCAGTGGTCGCCGCCGAGGCCGCCGTGGTGGGGGTCGTGGTGGGGGCGGGTTTCGCCAGGGTGGTGGGAGCTTGCCTGACCGGTTTTGTGGCAGGCGTGCTCCCGCAGGCGGAGGCCGCCACTCCAAGGGTTGCTGCCACGCCTATGGCCGGTAGGAGTCGTCTCAGGTAATCAGCGGTCATGGTCGTCCCTCCTCGTCTCGTGGAGCATTCACGCTAGACGGCTGATTCCGAGGGGCGCCTGTGATCATGGGCAACAGCCCCATAAGCTGGGTCGTGGAGCCGGTGAAGACAGCGCACTGCTGGGTGAGGGCTGAGATCAGGCTGGACTCGGGGACCCGGTTGGTCTCGCTGAGGGTGGTGACCAGGGCGTCCCAGCCGCGGTTCTGGGTCGACGCAAGCGACGCCTTGGGCAGGGCCAAGCGCAACTGAAAAAGCGCAGCAGCACGATCCGCGGAGGCAGCGGAGGCACTGGCGTCGCCCTCCGAGCGGTCGAACAGGGCGATCGAGCTGGAAACATGCGCGCATGCGGACTGTGCGTCGGCCTCGTCTGCCTGCTGACAACCGGCCAGAAGGCCGCTGGCGCACCCGAGGACGACCAGCGCAGCTGCCAAACAGCGAGTGTTCCGTCCCGGATCCACCGGCTCAGCTGTGGAGCCAGCCGGGGGCCGCGTCGAGCAAGAATCGGCTGACTGCCAGGGACCGGTCGAAGATCTCGCAGAGTAGCTCCTCTCCTGCAAGCACCTTTGTGAGGGAGATCCGCTGATGCGCTGTGACTCCGAGGCGCCGCTCGGGGGCGTCGGTGGCCGACGCGAACGAGTCGATGGCGGATACCTCGAGGGGAAGCGCCATGCCTCCTACCCCGGCCAGGTCAATCGCCAGCCGCAACAGGTCCGGTCCGTCCGGCAGGGGAGGGAGGCCCCAGGTGAAGACCAGCGGAAAGTGGAACTCGTCGGGCGGGTCGGCGTCGTCGGGCAGGTCCATGACCGCGTCCTCGAAGGCGAGCAGCACCCGCGGGTCCACTTCCAGGGCGAGGTGCAGGTCCAGCGGGCCCCCGCAGCCCTCCTCCGGGTGAAGGTCCACCTCCCAGACCTGGCGTAGGGAGTAGGTCTCGACAAAGTGGCGTTCGTCGTGGACATGGAACCCATGGTCGACTGCATGCTCCTTGAGTTCGGCCACGTAACCAGCTACGTCAATGACTGCCACGAGCGGTGATCCTAGCTACGGTTGACTGGGTGAGCACCCCAGAAGATTCGCGCCAACCGAGCGATGCTGAACTGCTGGCCGTGTTGCACGCCGCGGTCGACGCGATCAGCTCCGCCCTCCGAGGGCTGCAAGACTGGGGGTTGGCTGGAACCCGTGAAGGCCAGCATCACTGTGACCTCGCCGCCGATGCTGCGGCGCTTGCGGTTCTGGACTCGGCCGGCCTGGGCGTGTTCAGCGAGGAGTCAGGCACTCACGGCATCGACCGGCCCCTGGTGGTCGTGGTCGACCCTGTCGATGGTTCGACCAATGCGTCTCGGGGGATTCCGTTCTACGCGGCCAGCCTTTGTGTCCTGGACCGGCAGGGTCCCCGGGCGGCGGTGGTGGCCAACCTGGCCGGGTGCCCGGGTGGCGGCGAGGGAATGGGCTCCGGCGGGTCGCGCTACGAGGCGACCAGGGGTGGGGGGGCTCGACGAGACGGCCAGGCAATCCGCGCCTCTGACTGCGAGGCGCTCCACAGTGCCATCGTCGGCGTCAATGGGTGGCCGTCGCGCTATCTCGGCTGGGGTCAGTACCGCTCACTGGGGTCGGCTGCCCTGGAGCTGTGTAGTGTGGCCGAAGGTAGCCTCGACGGGTACTGCGATGCCAGTCGGGACGGCCTGGCACCCTGGGACTACATGGGAGCGCTCCTGATCTGCTCCGAGGCAGGCGCGGTCGTGACCGGCGTGGCTGGGGGTTACGGTACCCGGCCCGAGGCCCTTTGGGTTGGCGAGCATCGCCGGAGCCTGGTGGCGGCGGGAACGCCCAAGTTGGCCGGCGAGTTGCTCGCCGCCCGCCGCTCGTTAGACTGAGGACCAACCACCGAGCTGGCAGCACCGGCCGGCGGCACAGGCGAGGCCGACCGACAAGGCCGACCGGCAAGATAAATGGCTTGACGGCGGGGCGGGGCCGTGATCAAATTGCGGTGAGGGCGAGATCGCCGTCCTGGTTCCCTGGTCGGGGGCCTGATGAGTCAGACAGGGAGGTGTCGATGACCAACAGTTTTAGCTTGCTGGGCCGGTTGGCCGAACCTGCCTCTGGGGCCGTTCTCCGCCTTCGATGGACCATGCCCTGGCAAGCCTCGACCCTCGCAAGCACCCGCCTCGCCAGCGCCGGACTCGCCGGCACCCGGCTCGCCACCGCTGGGCCGCTCCAGGGTACGAGCCTCATGATTCAGCCGCCGGTAGAGGCATGCGCCGGTGGTGCCAACCACAAGTCCGTATGGCCGACAGGACCGCCTGGAGGGCGAGCTGGGTAGTTCCAGCCCCATCCCAGAGCAGGGCCTCGAGGCCGCCGGATCGTTCCGGCGGCCTTTCTTATTGTCCTCTCACCCACCGACCAGACCCAATGCGAGACGCGAACAACACACGGAAGGGGGCGGCGCAGATGCTCGCCGCAGCGCAGGACCGAATCGAGGAGAGTGGACTCGCCACAGCGGGTGCCGACCTGTCACCCCAGGCCGCAGGGGTCTCCTGGGAAGAGGCGCGCTGCCGTGACGGGGCGGCCAGCATGGTGGGGCTGTTTTTCTCTGAGGACATCGAGGATATCGCGACGGCAAAGGGGATCTGCGCTGCTTGCCCGTTGGCGACGCCCTGCCTGCAGGGTGCGCTGGAGCGGGGTGAGCCCTGGGGGGTGTGGGGAGGACAGCTCTTTGCCGACGGGAAGATACTGGCCTTCAAGCGAAGGAGGGGACGCCCTCCCAAGTTGGTTGGGCCACCTCAGGTGGAGTCGTCCCAGATCTCAGCCCCGGCGCGCCTGACTGCCTGATCGCGTGGCTCGCTTGGTCCCGCTCAGTCGGGGGCGGGGTCGGCCACCTTGCCGTAGCGAGCCAGGATCCGGTCCAGGCAGTCACGCTGAACCAGGATGATCCCCATCCATCGCTCCAGGGTGTGATGTCCGTCGTCGGTCAGCTCGTATACGTGGCGGGGGGAACCAGCTGTGGAGTCCGTGGTCCAGGATCGCAGGAGGCCGTCGTGCTCCAGCTCACCCAGGGCGCGGTAGATCCTTGGACGCGAGACTGGGCCGTAACCCAAGCTCAGTAGGGCGTCGACCAGGCGGTAGCCGTGCCGAGGCTCCTCTGCGAGCATCAGCAGGATGGCTGGGTACAAGAAGTGGCGTGGCGGAGCCATCTCGAACCTGGCCCGCTTGGGTTGTTCCCAGCCGGCAGCTGCCCGTTTCTGGTGCATGTTCTGGTGCATGTCGAGTGGCTTCGTAGCCGCTACCGTCCTCGTCTGGGGCCGGGGCCGTTTGGGGTCCTCGCGCCCAAATGGATTTTGCCAGTGATGGCAGTACTCGCTTCGGGTCACTTAGCATAGCCGCTGGGGGTCGCACGGTCCAGGCCGCACGGTCCAGGCCGGCCGGTCCTCGGTCGGCAGCGGGCGCAGGGGTGCCTGCCGGGGACTGTAGGATTGCTGACTGGAAGATGACCGCCAGCCCAGCTTTTGATGGGCGGCCCGAGACCCAGGGGAGGCGGGTTTAATTGGAGAGATTAGACGAGTCAGAGGGCCTTGGTCCGCTGGCCGAGGATCTGGCCACAACCTCGCTGGCGCTTGCGCGCAGCTTCGCCGCCGGTGCCACCATGTGGTGCGCAGCGCCCGAGTGGCCCCCCCACGCCCAGCACGTGGCGGTGGAGTTCGTCCACCCGGTGATCATGGGCAAGCGCGCACTGCCGGCGGCAATAGTCGAGGGCCGGGACCTGATCGGCGGGCTGAGGGCCCTCTCCCGCCCGGGCGACATCCTGGTCGCGGTGGCGACCGGTGCTGAGGCGTCGGTGGTCTCGGCGATGCTCCGCGCCCGTGCTTGGGGACTGACCACAGTCTGGATAGGTGCCGGGACCCGCCCGGAGGCCGGTTCGGCCGATCATGTGCTGTGGTTGGAGAGCGACTTGGCGATGGCGGCGTACGGAGGTCGGTTCGTCCTTATGTACCACCTCTTGTGGGAGTTGACTCACGTCTGTTTTGAGCACCCTGGACTGCTCGAGCCCGAGCCCGAGTGCACCGACGAGGTTTGCATTACCTGTTCGGACGAGGGCCGGCTGGCGGAGGTGGTGGTGGGAGGCGCTCCCGGAAGCGTCCAGGTTCGCACGGCGCGTGGACTGGAGTCGATCGACACCACCCTGATCGGCGATGTGCGTGCAGGGGAACTGCTGCTGGTGCACGCCGGTTCGGCAATCACCCTCGTCGAGGGGTCGAGCGCGTGAGTGGTGCCCCGAACGGCGGTGCCCCGAACGGCGGTGCCCCGAACGTGCACGCAGGGACGGACTTCCTCTACCCCTTTATCGAGGCAGAGGAGAGCGACGCGGCCCCCCTGCTGGCGGACCTGGCGGCCTCGGCGAACGGCAAGGCTGTGCAGAGCACCCGGCTGCGGATAGCGACCCTGGAACTGTTGGGTTCAGAGCTGGATCGGCTTGCCGAGGGGATGGCCGAGAGAGCGCGCTCAGGAGGCCGGGTGTTCTGTTTCGGCAACGGGGGCAGCTCAACCGACGCCGCCGGCTTTGCTGCATTTCTGGCCCATCCTCCCTGGGGCAGGCCGCTTGCTGCCCGCTCCCTCGTGGCGGATGAGTCCATCGTCACCGCCCTTGGGAACGACGTGGGGTTCGAGCTGGTCTTCTCCCGCCAGCTGATCGCCTACGCTTCCTCCGGTGATGTCGCCTTCGGGTTTTCGACCAGCGGCAACTCCGAGAACGTGATGCGTGCTTTCGGTGAGGCCAGGGACCGAGGGATGTTGACAGTCGGCTTGGCTGGTTACGAGGGGGGACAGATGGCTGAATGCAGATTCTTGGACTACTGCCTGGTGGTGCGCTCGGACAGCGTGCACCGGATCCAGGAGACCCAGGCCGGCCTGGTGTCCTCCCTCTGGGCTCGGGTCCAGGTACGCCTCGGGGAGTCCCAGCCCGGTGGAGAGCCGCTGGCGGTGGCCTCGTGAGCGGTCTCGACGCGGCGCCGAGCAGCCGGGAGGAGGCGGTACTCGACAAGATCGAGAAGTTCCGCCGCCGCCCGCCGCGCCTGCGCGACGAGTTCGTCACCCTGGCACACGGGGCAGGGGGAAAGGCTTCCGCCGCCCTGGTGGATGCCGTTTTCATCGAGGCGTTCGGACGACACCCCGGGTCGCCGATGGAGGACGGGGCGCTCCTGGCACTCCCGTCAGGGGACCGGATCGCGATGTCAACCGACTCCTTTGTGGTCAAGCCCCGCCGGTTCCCCGGGGGATCAATCGGGCATCTGGCGGTACACGGGACGGTCAACGACCTCGCGGTCATGGGCGCCAAGCCCGAGTGGCTTTCAGCTGCCTTCGTGATCGAGGAGGGTTTCCCGGTCGACGAGTTGAAGGCGATCGTGGCCGACATGGCCGAGGCAGCGGCACTTGCCGGGGTGACGATCGTCACCGGGGACACCAAGGTGGTAGATCGCGGAGCAGCCGACGGCGTCTATATCAGCACCGCCGGCGTCGGGGTGTTGCCGGCGGGGCGCGAGCTCGGTGTCCACCTGGTCAGGCCGGGAGACCGCGTGATCGTGTCAGGCACCATAGGGGATCACGGCATGGCCGTGATGCTCGCCCGCGGCGACTTGGCGCTGGAGGCAGACCTGGCATCTGATACTGCGTCGGTCGCCGGCATGGTAGAGGCCCTCCTGGCTGCCGCCCCTTCCACCCGGTGGATGCGGGACCCGACGCGTGGGGGCGTGGGGACTGTCTGCAATGAGCTGGCTCGGGACTCAAACATGGCCGTTATCCTCGATGAGCCCGCTCTGCCCATCGACCCAGGGGTCAATGGCGCTTGTGACCTTTTGGGGATCGACCCCCTGTATGTGGCGAACGAGGGCAAGTTCATCGCGGTGGTCGCACCTGACGAGGCGGATGCCGCCCTCGCCGCCCTGCACGACCTGCCGCTCGGCGCCAATGCGGCCATCATCGGGGAGATCATGGCCGAACCGGAGGCAATCGTGGTCCTGCGCACCACCTTCGGTGGCACCCGGATCGTCGACATGTTGGTGGGCGACCCGCTTCCGCGCATCTGCTGAGGGTGGGCGCCTGAGGTGCCCAACCAGCGCTGGAGGATCAGGGTGACCGGAACAGTCCAGGGTGTTGGGTTCCGGCCTTTTGTCTATCGCCAAGCGCTTGCCCTGGGCCTTTCCGGGTTTGTCCGCAACGACTCGGCGGGGGTGCTCATCGAGGCACAGGGATCCATCGGCGCCCTGGACGAGCTCAGGCAGGCGCTCTCGGAGCGCCCGCCCCCGCTTGCACGGGTGACTGCCGTGGAGGTGAGCGTTCTCGCTGGCGATACCACGCCTGCCTCAGCAGGCACACCGCAGTTCCGCATAGTGATCAGCGCCGATCTGGGCCTTCCGACCGCGCCGGTAAGCGTCGACACCGCCACTTGCGACGAGTGCCTGGCCGAGGTGGACGACCCAGCGAACCGTCGTTTCGAGTACCCCTTCACCAACTGCACCAACTGCGGGCCGCGTTACACCATCGCGCTCTCGGTCCCCTATGACCGACCGGCTACCACGATGGCGACCTTTGTCATGTGCGCTGACTGCCAGCACGAGTACGACGACCCGGGCGATCGCCGGTTCCACGCCCAGCCCAACGCCTGCCCGGTGTGCGGCCCCCAGCTGTCTTACCTGGGACCCGACGGCACGGTCCGTGCCGGGGCCGACGCAGCACTTGGGTTGGCGGTCAGCGAGCTGTTGAGTGGTGCGGTGTTGGCGATCAAGGGGATCGGCGGGTATCACCTGGCGTGCGACGCGACCGACGTCGAGGCTGTCGCCACGCTGCGCCGGCGAAAGGCCCGCGACGACAAGCCATTCGCAGTCATGGTTGCCGGGGTGGAAGCGGCCCGAGAGCTCTGTGAGCTGAGCAACCAGGCGGTGGAGGCCCTGACCTGTCAGCGGCGGCCTATCGTGTTGGCCCCCAGGGTCCCCCCGGCGAGCACCCCCCCGGCGAGCACCCCCCGGGCCGAACCGCCCCCGGAGTTGGCGCCGGGAGTGGCGCCGGGCCTGGCCGAGCTGGGCATCATGCTGGCCTACAGCCCCCTGCACCACCTGCTGATGGCAAAGGTGGGGCGACCCTTGGTGATGACCAGCGGCAACCTTTCGGACGATCCGATCGCGCACCGCGACGACGACGCACTCCGGCGGTTGGGATCACTGGTGGACGGGGTGCTCACCCACACCCGGCCGATCCACATCCGGTGCGACGACTCGGTTCTCCGGTGCACTCCCCGACGGGTCCAGACCGTCCGCCGGTCCCGCGGCTACGCCCCCGAGCCGATGGCTCTCGCCGGGTTGGCCCGGCGTCAGGTCCTCGCAGTGGGGGCGGAGCTGAAGAACACCGTGTCGGTGGCAAAGGATGCCATGATCGTGGCCAGCCACCACATTGGCGATCTGGAGCACCTGGCAACCTACGAGTCTTTCCTGCAGGCCACGCGGCACCTCAGCCAGCTGTACGGGGTGGTGCCCGACGTGGTCGCCCACGACCTGCACCCGGAGTACCTCTCCACAAAGTTCGCTCTTGACCTGGACCTGGACCCCTGGCCCGTACAGCACCATCACGCCCACATTGCCTCGTGCCTGGCGGAGCACGCCCACACTGACCCGGTGCTGGGCATAGCTTTCGACGGCTTTGGCATGGGTACGGACGGGACGCTCTGGGGAGGGGAGCTCCTGGTGGCGGACCTGGGGGGCTTCGAGAGGGTCGGGCACCTCCGCCAGGTGGCCGTCCCTGGTGGTGCCGCAGCGGTTAGGGAGCCCTGGAGGATGGCCCTGTCCTGGGCGCACCTGGCTCTGGGCTCGGATGTCGCGGCCGAGCTGGGTCCTGAGCTGGACCCCCGCTGGGAGGCCCTGATGAGCCTCATCGAGCGGAACCAAGGCAAAGCGGCCCAGGGCGAAGCGGCCCAGGGGGCGATGACCTCCAGCGCCGGGCGCCTTTTCGACGCCGTCTCGGCACTGCTTGGGGTGCGCCGCAACGTCACCTATGAGGGCCAGGCGGCGGTTGAGCTGGAAGCCATCGCCCGCCGGGTCCCGAGGTCGGAGGCCCCTACTTACCCGGTAGCGGTCACGTGGCCGTCGGGGGCGCCGGGGGCGCCGGGCATGGCGGTGCTGGACCCGTCACCGCTGATCGCCACCGTGATAGGCGAGGTCCGGGTCGGCACCGATCCGGCGTTGGTGGCCGCAGGGTTCCATCGAGGCCTGGGTGAGGGAGTTTCCGGGTTGGCGGTTCAGATCGCCGGGTCCAAGGGCCTGGATACGGTCGCTTTGAGCGGGGGAGTGTTCCAGAACGCCCGGCTCACCGCGATAGTCGAGGACTGCCTCACCCAGGCCGGCCTGAGGGTGCTGGTCCATTCATCCGTGCCCCCCAACGATGGTGGCATCAGCATCGGCCAGGCTGCGATCGCCGCGCTGGCGGACTGAGGCCCGTGCCATCTTGGACGTCTCATGCCGAGCGCCGCCCGGCCCGAGCGTCGACCACCTCCAGGCTGCGCCGGAAGACCTCCTCGAAGAGGCCCCCCTTTCGCCGCAGGGCCCAGCGTTCCAGCTCCATGTCGGCCTCGCCGGCCAGCTGGAGCCGGGCGCGGCCGCTGCGGAGTTGCACCCCAACGCCGGTCACTGCCGAGGTGTGGGACCGGTCCAGGGCGTCGGCCACCCTCAGCAGGGCCGCCAGCCTGGTGACCCGGTAGCGCCAGCGGGCGTCGAGGGCTCGGTAGGGCCCGTATTCCGCCTTGGGTGTGCCCCGCCGGTGGAAGCGAGCCAGGGCGGCCAGGGCATTGACCTCGTCGGGAGAGAAGCCCCGGAGCCGGCCGTGCAAGATCAGGTACCCGCTGTGGAGCTCGTGGCCGTCGGCCGAGACATGTTCGCCGATGTCGTGCAGCAAGGCGCCATAGTGGAGGATCTCTCGGTCCTCCGACCCGAGGTGGTGCAGGGAGGTGGTGGCGTCGAACACCTCCAGGGCCAGCTTGGCCACCTGTGTGGCGTGCTCCTCGCCGTAGTTGCACCGCCTGCACAGCTCCAGCACCGAGGCCATGCGCATGGCGCGGGGCTCGGGGTCCCAGTCAGCGGGGTCGTGGGCTCCTATCGCCGCCAGGACCATTCCCTCTCGCAGGGCCCACTCGCTGACCGTCAGCTCGTCGAAGCCGAAGATCTCCATGGCACACAACAGGATCGACGAACCGGTGGCGATCAGGTCCACCCGGCGAGAGTCCAGCCCAGCTACCCCTTGGCGCTCGGCGGAACCCAACGAGACCAGCTGGCGGTGCACCGCTTCGAGGTCTGCCAGGCCCACCGTCAGTTGGTTCACCGAGCTCCTTATTGAAGTTAAGCCCTTTGCAGCACCGGTGCGATGGGCGTCCGCCATGCCGGCCAGGTTGCAAAGGGTGCCGCTGGAGCCGATCAGCATGTTCGGAGCGTGGCCGGCCACCACCGCGACCAAGGGACCAAGAGTCTCCTCTACCCGCTTGCGGATCCGGGCCTTGTCCGAGGCGGAGAGCGGGTCGTCACGGACCAACTCCGCGGTGAGCCGGCCGACCCCGAGGCGGACGCTGGCCCCCCAGGCCATGCCCGAGCGGTCCCCGACCATCAGTTCCAGGCTCCCCCCGCCCAGGTCCAGGGCCAGGGCGGGGCCGGGGTCGATGAGCACGCTCGCCCGCACCGCCCCGAAAATCAGCCTTGCCTCCATCAGGCCCGAGATGACCTGGACCTTGACGCCGGTCTCGCGCTCGATGCGCTCCACCAGGCTGACGCCGTCCTCCGCCTCCCGCAGGGCGCTGGTGGCCATCGCCCGCATTTCCTCGACTCCCACCGAGTCAGCCATGACCCTCAGCCGGCGCACTGCTTCGACCGCCTGGTCGCCCAGCTGAGTCCCGATCCGCCCGGTTCCCCCGATGGCGTCGCCGAGGCGCAGCATCACCTTCTCCCGGACCAACGGCTCGAAGGTCCCGTCGGCGCGCGCCTCTACAACCAGGAGATGGAAGGAGTTGCTCCCCAGGTCGAGGGCCCCGATCCGCATCGCGGGCCATGCTAGGAGCGACCTCCCGTCATCGGCGCGTCACACGCTTGAGACAATAGGTACAAGACGCACCCATTTACACAGCCGCAACTTTGACGTATAACGGGGGGAGGAGTTGTCCCGTGTGCTCAGCCAGCGCGCGGAGGGCAACCAGCAAGGTCCGCAAAATGGCAACGAGCGCCTGGAGGTGCAGAGTGGCTGCGACGGTAGAGGAAACGGTGGTCCATATCCTATGGATCAACGCCGGCTTGAGCTGTGACGGAGACTCGGTCGCACTGACCAGTGCCACCCAGCCCAGCATTGAGGAGATCGCCCTGGGGGCCCTTCCGGGTCTGCCCAAGATCGCCGTTCACTGGCCCCTGATCGACTTCGAGTGTGGTCCCGTCGGCGGTGCCGACGACTTCATCGAGTGGTTCTTCAAGGGTGAGCGGGGAGAGATCGACCCGTTCGTGCTGGTCATCGAGGGATCTATCCCCAACGAGGCCATCAAGAGCGAGGGCTACTGGTGTGGATTCGGGGACAACCCCGCCACTGGCCAGCCCATGACAACTTCTGAGTGGATTGACCGCCTCGCCCCCAAGGCCCTGGCGATCCTGGCCGTTGGCACTTGCGCCTGCTACGGCGGCATTCACGCCATGGCCGGGAACCCGACCGGCGCCATGGGCGTCCCGGACTACCTGGGTTGGAACTGGAAGTCCCGTGCGGGCCTCCCCATCGTGTGTGTGCCGGGCTGCCCGACCCACCCCGACAACCTGTCCGAGACCATTCTCTACCTGCTCTACCAGGCCACTGGTCAGGCCCCGATGATCCCCCTCGACGACGTCCTGCGGCCGCTGTGGCTGTTCGGCAACACCGTGCATGAGGGCTGCGACCGGGCCGGGTACTACGAGCAGGGCGACTTCGCCACCGAGTACGGCTCCCCCAAGTGCATCGTCAAGCTGGGCTGCTGGGGTCCCGTGGTCAACTGCAACGTACCCAAGCGTGGGTGGACAAACGGTGTGGGCGGCTGCCCGAACGTGGGCGGCATCTGCATCGGTTGCACCATGCCGGGCTTCCCGGACAAGTTCATGCCCTTCATGGACGAGCCCCCCGGCGCCCGGGTGTCGACCGCAGCGAGCGGTCTGTACGGCAACGTGATCCGCGGCCTTCGCAAGGTCACGGCCAAGACGGTGAACGAAGAGCCCAAGTGGCGGACCCCCGGCCCGACGCTGACCACGGGCTACAAGGGCGAGTGGCGCTAAGCGCCCTCTCAAAACGAGACAGATGAGAATCCGAACCGACTACAGGGAGGCCTAGCAGGTGCCGATAGCAAGTACTAGAGGAGCGGCTGCCGCCAAGAGCAGCAACCTTGTGGAGATGTCCTGGGACCCGATCACGAGGATCGTGGGCAGCCTTGGCATCTACACCAAGATCGACTTCGGTCAGGGCAAGGTAGCGGAGTGTCATTCGACCTCCTCCATCTTCCGTGGCTACAGCATCTTCATGAAGGGGAAGGACCCTCGGGACGCCCACTTCATCACCAGCCGGATCTGCGGCATCTGTGGTGACAACCACGCCACAGTGTCGTGCTACACCCAGCAGATGGCATACGGTTGCGTCCCGCCGAAGCTCGGCGAGTGGATCGTGGACCTGGGTGAGGCGGCTGAGTACATCTTCGACCACAACATCTTCCAGGAGAACCTGGTCATGGTGGACTTCTGCGAGCGGATGGTCTCAGAGACCAACCCGGGCGTGCTCGAGCTCGCTGAGCGTACCGAGGCCCCCAACGCCGCCTACCACGGCTACCGGACCATCGCCGACATCATGCGCTCGGTGAACCCCTTCTCGGGTGACCTCTACCGTGAGGCGCTGGTCGTCTCCCGGTGGACCCGTGAGATGTTCTGCCTGATGGAGGGCCGCCACGTACACCCCTCCACCCTCTACCCAGGTGGCGTGGGCACCGTTGCGACCATCCAGCTCATGAGCGACTACATCACCCGGCTCATGCGCTACTGCGAGTTCCTCAAGAAGGTCGTCCCGCTGCACGACGACATCTTCGACTTCATGTACGAGGCCCTGCCGGGCTACGAAGAGGTTGGGCGTCGGCGCATCATGACCATCTGCTGGGGCTCCTTCCAGGACCCGGACGTCTGCAACTTCAACTACCGGGACATGACCGAGTGGGGCCGTGCGATGTACGTCACCCCCGGCGTCGTGGTCGACGGCAAGCTGGTCACCAACGACCTGGTCGACATCAACCTCGGAATACGGATCCTTCTCGGGTCCTCGTACTACCGTGACTGGGAAGGCGAGGAGACCTTCGTCGCCCGCGACCCGCTGGGCAACCCGGTTGACCGTCGTCACCCCTGGAACCAGCACACGATCCCGATGCCGCAGAAGCGGAACTTCGACGAGAAGTACAGCTGGGTCATGTCTCCCCGCTGGTTCGACGGCAAGGACTACCTGGCCACCGACACCGGTGGTGGGCCCATCGCCCGCCTCTGGGCGACCGCGCTCTCGGGCCTGGTCGACATCGGCTACGTGAAGGCCACCGGCACCAGCGTCATCATGAACATCCCGAGGACGGCGCTCAAGCCGGAGATGACCGTCGAGTGGAAGTGCCCGCAGTGGTCCAACGCCATCGAGCGCGACCGTGCACGCACGTACTTCCAGGCCTACGCGGCCTGCTGTGCCCTGCACTTCGCCGAGAAGGCACTGGCCGAGATCCGGGCTGGGAACACCAAGACCTGGGAGCCCTTCACGGTTCCCGACGAGGGAATCGGCTGTGGCTTCACCGAGGCCGTCCGCGGCGTCATCTCCCACCACCTGGTCATCAGGGGCGGGAAGATCGCCAACTACCACCCGTACCCCCCCACGCCCTGGAACGCCAACCCCCGCGACGTCTACGGGACCCTTGGCCCATACGAGGACGCGGTCACGGACTGCCCCATCTTTGAGGAGAACGACCTCGAGCACTTCAAGGGGATCGACATCATGCGCTCCGTGCGCAGCTTCGACCCCTGTCTTCCCTGTGGTGTGCACATGTACCTAGGGAAGGGCAAGGTGCTTGACAAGATGCACTCCCCGACCATGGTGCACACCGTCGAAGACTGATTCCCCGAGAGCCAAAGGAAGGACCCGTGTCCGATCAAGAGCAACTGAGGGCCACGGGCGATCAGATCGAGCACTTGCTCGATGAGATCGGAAGATTACCGGATAGGCGTGCCAAGGAGTGGGCCGAGGAGCTTTTGCGACTCGTGACCGACATGTACGAGGCCGCTCTAGCCAGAATGATCGAGTCAGGTTGCCGGCCCGGCGCTATCGCCGGGCCGGCCCTGCTCGATACCTGGGCCAAGGACGATCTGATCGCAAGCTTGTTGATCCTCCATGGCCTGCATCCCGACGGTACGAGGGAGCGAGTTCAGCGCGCACTAGAAGACCTGAACCCGTCCCTCGGAGCCGGAGACGTCCGAGTGCTGGATATGGACCCAGACGCAGGCAGCGCTCGGATCCGTGCACTGGGCGACGGCACCTCAGGTTCTCAGGCCCGCGTCGAGGCGTTGGTCCTGAAGGTGATCGAGGACGTCGCACCGGAGCTCACCGACATCAAACTGGAGCGACCGCTGCCCTCGACACCGGTTCAACTGGGCCGTCGTCCTCAGCCGGCCGCCGAGGGCGGGTGATAGCCCGGTGAGCAGCCCCCAGCAGTGGCCGATGATACCCGGCATGTCACGGCCAGACGATGGGCCGCTGGCTTCGCTCAAACGGGTCCGGTCGATGCCCCGGATCAAGCCGGGCGAGCGCTGCGAACTGTGTGCCAAGGGCATCCCCGAAGAGCACCTCCACGTGGTGAACATAGACACCCGCGAGCTGCTGTGTGCCTGCCAGGCTTGCTACCTGCTGTTCATCGGCGGTGCGTCGGGCAAGATCCGGGCGGTTCCCGAGCGCTACCTGGCTCTGACGGGCTTTTCGCTCACCACCAGCCAGTGGGAGGCGCTGCAGGTGCCGGTCAGCGTCGCATTCTTCTTTCATAATTCCCGCCAGACGGAGGTCGCTGCCTTCTACCCGAGCCCGGCCGGCGCCACCGAATGCCTGCTGCCGCTCGGTTCGTGGGAAGACATCGTGGCGTCCCACCCAATCCTTGACGAGCTGGCGCCGGATGTGGAGGCAGCGCTCGTACACGTCGAGGACAAGGTCAGCGAGTGCTTCGTGGTACCGATCGACATCTGCTACGAGCTGGTCGGCGTGCTGCGGAACCAGTGGCGGGGTTTTGACGGAGGTCCGGAAGCCCAGGCGGCCCTCGGCGGGTTCTTCGACCGTGTCCGCTCCCGGGCCCGGCCGGTGGCAAGCGGCGTGGTGTCGAGCGGCGCGCTGGCGGCCGGTGAGGAGCTACATGCCTAACCTGGCGTTCAAGATCACCGACGCAAGGGCGGACCCCTTCGGCGCGGCCCCCACGATCCTGCTGAAGACGCTGGTGACCGAGTCCACCGGTGCCCAGATCCACGCGGTCGCACTCAAGGCGCTGGTGCGGATCGAACCGCAGAAGCGACGCTACAGCCGCTCCGACGAGGGCCACCTGGCGGAGGTGTTCGGGGAGCCGTCACGCTGGGGGGATACGCTCAAGCCGTTCACCTGGTGCCAGATCTCCACCACCCTGCCGGCCTTCGTAGACAGCTACGAGGTCGAGGTCCCGGTCGCCTGCACCTACGACTTGGAGGTGGCTGCGGGGAAGTATTTTCACGGCTTGGAGGACGGGGAGATCCCGATCAACCTGCTGTTCAGCGGCACGATCTTTTCCACTATCGGGCCGCGCCTGGCGGTTGAGCCGATTTCTTGGAGCCTGGAGGCGCCGTTCCGGCTTCCGGTCAAGGTCTGGCAGGATACGATGGACCAGTACTTCCCGGGCGACGGGTGGCTCAGGCTTCCCCGCAACACCATCGACGCCCTGGGGAGGTTCAAGTCCAGAGAGGCACTCATAACCTGGGACCAGGCCATCGAGGCGCTTCTCAAGCAGGTAGGGGAGGAGCAGCTGTGACCGGCACCGGCGACCCAGAGATCGATCGCCGCTTCGCGCGCGCCCACAAGGTGGCCTCCGCGGTGCTGAACGAGGGCCGCGTCCTGTACCCGTACCGAGCTTCCTCGTCTCGCAACCAGGTCCGCTGGCAGTGGGGCGTCCTTGCCCCGAAGGCATTCTGCGCAACCGAGAGTTCCGAGGACTGGGAGATGCGCACCGAGTGCATCGCCGACGGGGGTCCCGAGGCAACGATCTGGGCGCGGGTCCAGTTCCTCTACCTCCGGTCACGTACGGTGCAGGAGCGGTTCGGCGACGGGTTCCGGTCTGTCCCGTCCCTGGAGGTGGGCGAGCGGCTAATCGTCACCTTTGACGAGTCCGAAGAGTTGGAGATCGACCTAGGTCCGATCTCCTTCGGCAGGTTGCACCACGAGCCGCAGGTGCTGCCCATAGTCCTGCCCGAAGAGCTGAGCGAGGAGATCCTCACCAACTCCGATGGCGAGGTCGTCGGCCGGGTCCTTCTGGAGCGGGCACCGATGAACGGTCAGGTCGAAGTTCGGGTGACCCGGTGTGAGAGCCCGTTCATGCTGCACCGCCTCACCGTGGAGATCTCCAACCTCACGCCCTGGTCCGGGCCGGCGGGACACCGCGACGATGTGGTCCGCCGCTCCTTCCTCTCGGTACACACCCTTCTCGCGATCGAAAGTGGGGACTTCGTCTCGCACCGGGACCCTCCGGACTTCGCCAAGGAGGCCGTTGCCGGCTGCGTGAACAAGGGGACGTACCCGGTCCTGGCCGACGACGACGATAAGATCGTCCTGTCCTCGCGGATCATCCTCGACGATCATCCCGAGGTTGCGCCGGAGAGCGAGGGCGAGTTCTGCGATGCGTCGGAGTACGATGAGATCCTTTCGCTGATGGTACTGACCCTCTCCGAGGAGGAGAAGCGCGAGGCTCGCAGCACCGACGCCATCTCCGCCGCGATCATCGAGCGCTGCGAGAACATGCCCAACGAGGTCTGGGACCGGCTGCACGGGGCAATCCGGTCGCTCGCGCCGGTGCCAGGTCCCGAGGACTCCGGGCTTGACGCCGAGCTCCAGGATCTCTTCGGCGCACCGACGGTTGGCGCACCGAAGGTTGGCGCACCGACGGTTGGCGCCGACGAGGGTGTCCTCACCGAGGCCGACCTGGCCGCGATGGCATTCGGTGGTGCGAATGACCCGTTTGGCTCCTGGCCCGGAGGGGACGTCCCCTCGTGGTCCGAGGTGGAGGCCGAAGCCGAAGCCATCGCCGCCGGTTCCACCGAGCAGGATCCGCCCCCATGGTTCAGCCCCGAGGCTGACAAGAGCGTGCACCCGATGCGTGACAAGGTGGTCATTGCCGGCGTGGACGTCAGCAGGGGCAGCCTTGTCCGCCTCAGGCCCCGGAAGGGGGCCGCAGACGCACAGGACCTGTTCCTGGTGGGTAGGACCGCCAGGGTGGAGGGCGTGATGCACGACATCGACGGAGGAGTCAACCTGGCGCTGTCGCTGGCGGACGACACCGACGAGTTCCACCAGTTCTACGGGCGCTTCTTGTACTTCCTGCCCGAGGAGTGCGAGCCCCTGGCGGCCGAGGTTCACGGTGAGTAGTCCAGGCCAGGAGGCGGCCAGCTCGCTGCTGGAGATCGCCATGGCGAACTCACCCACCTCGGGGGATGGCCGCTCGGCCACGGGTGCTCCGCGGACCCAAAAGGTCCTGGTGGCCGGGATCGGCAACATCTTCCTGGGTGACGACGGCTTCGGCGTCGAGGTCGTGCGCCGCCTCGAGGGCAAACCGATGCCGGAGGGAGTCAGAGTCATAGACTTCGGCATCCGTGGCATCCACCTGGCCTACGAGCTGATGAACGGCTATGACACCCTGGTACTCGTGGACGCACTCCCGCGTGGAGAGGAGCCCGGTACGGTCACCCTCTTCGAGCCCGAGATCGAGATCGAATCCGAAGAGACTCGCCAACCCATGATGGATGCCCATGGCATGGACCCTGCCACCGTGCTCGGGATGCTCTCGGACCTGGGCGGCAAGGTGGACCGGATTCTACTGGTAGGGTGTGAACCGTCTACGGTGGAGGAGCAGATGGGGCTATCCGAGCCCGTCGCAGCCGCTCTGGACGAGGCGGTCGCGGTCGTGATGCGGTTGATCACGGAGGCGTCGTCAGACGCCAGAGAGGAGGGGTCGTCTTGATCCGTAAGATGCTGAAATCCATGCTGCTCACCATGGTGGCAGGAGTAGTTGTCCAATCTCTGCCTGACATTGGCAGATACCTCAAGATACGGGAGATGTGACCGATGAAGTTTCTCCTTTCCATCGCAGTGGCAGCTTTCGCTGCGCTGGCCATCCAGTCCATGCCGGACATAGCCAGATACCTCAAGCTCAGGGAGATGTGACCGATGAATCTCATTATTCTGGTCGCAGTCGCGGCGATCGCCGCGCTCGTGGTGACCTCCATGCCGGACATCAGCCGGTACTTCCAGCTCAGGGAGATGTAGTCAGGGCCTCAGCCCGGCCAGCCCGGGTTGAGGCCGAAACGAGACCGAACTTGGTCCACCAAGCAAGAAAGGGAGAGCCATGTGCCTAGGCATACCGGGTGAAGTCATCGAGATGCTTGATGCTGAGCGCCACTTGGCGAAGGTCAACGTCGCTGGCGTCAGGCGCAACATCAATGTGGGCCTGATCGACGACGAAGGAGTGGCCCCGGGCGACTGGGTGCTGATCCACGTCGGCTTTGCGATGGCCAAGATTGACGAGCAGGAGGCCGAGATGGCTCTTGAGTCGTTGCAGATGATGGGCCAGGCCTACGCCGATGAGGTGCAGGCGGTCATCGAGTCACAGATCGCATAATCGAGTAATCGAGTCACAGATCGCCAAGTCACAGATCGCGTAGTTGAAGACCATCCAAGAGGAAGATTCGCTCTGAACAGGGGAGGCATAGCGCAATGAGTACATTCGCCGGTTTCTTGCTCGGCTACATCTTTGGCACCAAGGCAGGGGGCGACCTCATCGGGGACCTGAAGGGTTCCCTGGGGACCATCGCCGGTTCCGGAGAGGTCCAGAGCATCCTGGCCACCGGGATGGAGGCAGTGAAGGGCGTGACGGGTTTGGTGGGCAACGCGGGATCGCTTCAGGGCTTGATCGGGGGACTTGTCCCTGCGGCCCGCGGGTTGATCTCGTCTGGTGGGGGCCTGCTGGCCTCCCGCATGGCGGCCTGAGAGCCCCGGCGAATCTGGGGCCGGCCTGGTTGGGCCGGCCCACTAGAGCTAAACTATCCAGCCGGCTCGGCTGGGCGAGGAGAGGGAGGCAAGCATGCGTTTCGTTGACGAATACAGGGACCCGGCGGCCGCCAGGGCGTTGGTGAGCCATATCACCGAGCTGGCCGGGGATGACCACTTCAAGTTCATGGAGGTCTGCGGCGGCCACACCCACACCATCTACCGCCACGGCATCGAGCACGTCCTGCCTGAAACGGTCGAGTTGGTTCATGGCCCTGGCTGTCCCGTTTGCGTCATCCCGATGGGACGGATCGATGACGCCATCGCGGTGGCCGAGACCCCGGGCGTGATCTTCACCTCCTTCGGAGACATGATGCGCGTCCCCGGCTCCAAGGGGAACCTGTTGGCCGCGAAGGCTCGTGGCGCAGATGTGCGATTTGTCTACTCCCCTCTGGATGCACTCCGCCTTGCGGTCGAGAACCCCGACCGGCAAGTGGTCTTCTTCGCGGTGGGGTTCGAGACCACCGCCCCCTCGACTGCGGTGACCCTGCTGCGCGCACGCGCCGACGGAATCATGAACTTCAGCGTGTTCTCCAACCACGTGACCATCGTGCCTCCGATCAAGGCGATCCTCGAATCGCCCGACCTGCGGCTCAACGGTTTCCTTGGCCCAGGACACGTCTCCACCGTCGTGGGGCAGTATCCCTACCGTTTCGTCTCCGAGAAATACCACCTGCCCCTGGTGACCGCCGGCTTCGAGCCCTTGGACATCCTCCAGGCCGTGGCCATGCTCCTAGCGCAGATCCGCGAGGGACGATGCGAGATCGAGAACCAGTACACCCGCTGCATCCGCGACGAAGGCAACCCGCGGGCGCTGGCGATCCTCGGCGAGGTCTTCGAGCTCCGGCCTCACTTCGAATGGCGCGGTCTGGGATTCATCTCGCAGAGCGGGTTGAGGCTCAACGCAGCCTTCGCGCCCTGGGACGCCGAGCTGCGCTACGAGGTGCCCGGTGTGCGGGTGGCCGACCCCAAGGCCTGCCAGTGCGGCGAGGTGCTCAAGGGGGTCATCAAGCCCTGGGAGTGCAAGGTGTTCGGTACTGCCTGCACCCCGGAGACCCCCATCGGGACCTGCATGGTCTCCTCGGAGGGTGCCTGCGCGGCCTACTACAACTTCGGCCGCCTTCACCGCGAGGCCTCGCTCAGCGTGGCACAGGTACACCAGCCCGTTGTCCGTGAGGTAGCTATGAGCGCACCCCGGCCGGCCTAGGAGACGGGTGGGGCCGTGCTCGGTTCGCTCCGGCTTTGACCTCGCACGTAGTTGTCACTGCCCCGGACCGGGACTGGTTCGTCAGGTGTCGTCGTAGCTGGGACTTCTTTGCGAGGACCCGTCAAGGTCTGGAGCCCCACCTGCCCAGCCAGCCTCTGGACCTGGAGCGGGCGGTACGCGACACCCTGGCCGTCTATTACTTCCCCGGTATGTGGACCTGGGACCGAGGCGTGGTGGCCCCGCTGGTCTACATGGAGTTGGACCGCGCCCTGAGGCGCCAGCACGCGCACTACGAAGAGCGAGCCGCTCTGGCTCCTCACCAAACCAGGCTGCCACAGGCCACCCTGGACGCTGCCCTTGACCGGGACCTGGCGCTCGGGCGCGCCCTACTCACGCGCTACCTCGCCTGGGCACCCGAGCATGACTTCTTCTGGCCGCTGAAGGTGGAGGTGGACTTTGACGTGCACATTCCAGACGCGGAGCGCCCGGGCCTGAACCTGGGAGCTCCCGACGGGCGGGCGATCCACTACCAGGGGCGGGTGGACATGCTGATGGCCGACCAGGAGGACGCCCGCTGGCTCTTGTTCCACCGCCTGACCGAGGACACCTTCACCGATGTCGAGCTCCTCCGCCTGGACGAGGTTGCCCTGGGGTGCGCCTGGGGGTGGGAGAACGACCTGCTGGTGAACATTGCCGGAGTCGTGTTCAACGAGCTGCGCCTGAACGGAGACCCGCCCTTCCGGCGCACAGCGCTCGCCCGCAACCGAGCCGACATGGCCAGCTTCGGGGAACGCCTCTCAGCCGTGTCCAAGGCGATGGTGGCTCCCGACGTGGACCTGCATGCGCACCCAACTCCGGAGCACTGCTCGGCGTGCGACTTCAGGTCACCCTGTCTGGCGCTGAACGAGGGCTCCGACCCGAGAGCTATCCTTGCAAGTTCCTACCGGCATCGTCCCGAGGACGACTGGGTGGAGGGTCGGCTCGGGTCGGCCGCCTGGTCGGCCAGCCGTGGTGCGGCGCCGCCGCGCTTTGAAGGAGGAAGGACCCAACCATGAACACCAGCCCACGGTTCACCCAAGGCCGCCACCGATGACCCTGGAGGAGATGTTCGCCGACCTGGTGGCGGCGCCCCCCGCGCCGGGCGTGTCGCTCTATGTGTCCCGCCGGGGCGACGAGTACCGCTGGCGACTCCTGGTCGAGGGCGAGGTGGCCACCGGGATGGCGCCGGGGGATGAGATGCCCGACGCGTGGCTGTACCACACGGGTGGCTGGCCCGAGGGCGGCGATCCCGAGCGAGAGCGCGCCTTCTTCGACGACCTGATGCTGGAGATGGACTCGATGACCGGCGCCGGCGCCGACCGCTGCCGCTGGGACCCCGAGGATCCCTACTACCACCGGCACTGACGACCCCACTTCTATTAACTTTTGTACCACCCGCCTCACCCGCCGTGTCCACTCACGCTTCCCTGCTCCCGTCCGGGACCGGTGCGGCCCGCTCGCCTGGGCCGGGCTGGGATCCCGCCTCGATCATCCCCTGCAACTCCCGGGCCGAGCGGAAGCGGCGCTGCCGCCCGTCTGGTTCGAGGCGAAGCGACAGGTAGGCGAGCGCGCCGGTCGGGATCGGCAGCCAGTAGTTGACCAGGCGGTAGGCGATGACGGCCAGGATGGCGATGGCCCTGGGGGTGCCAAAGCCGACCAGGGAGGGGATGAGGACGCCCTCCACGACCCCTAGACCGCCCGGGGTGATCGGTATGGCGGCCAGCACGTTGGCCAACCCGTAGGCCACGAAGAGCGAGTCCAGGCCGAGCAGGTGATGGAACGCCAGCAACATGACCCAAAGCGACCCCGCGTCCAGGACCCAGTTGGCGCTGGCCCAGCCCACCGCCCTCAGGAGGAGTCGCCGGTCGCTGAACAGCTCCGAGACGCGTGAGGCGACCCTGGCGAACAGGGCGGTGACCGCCTGCTCCCTGATCCAGGGTAGGTGTCGAGCCAGTGTTCCGAGGATCCGCGCCGAGCGATCAGCACCGCGGGTGAGGGCGGCGACCAGGGCACCAAAGGCCGCGAACAACCCCACTCCGACGGCTGCGGCGATGACGTACAGCACGTTGTGCAGGCCATCCAGGGCGATCGACGCCACCAGGGCCAGCCACAGGATCACGTTCAGCACCACCGCGGAGCCGATCCCCTGGGTGGCCACCGCGAAGCCCGCATCCGTGCCGCTCGCTCCTGCCTTTGTGAGCAGCCTGAAGGCCAGGCCGGTCCCCCCCGCCGTGCCCCCTGGTACCACGTGGCTCACCGCAATCCCGGCGAGGTCGATCCGGAACAGCCGGCTCAGCGACACCGAGCCGCGGGGGAGGACCACCCTGGTGAGTGCGGCGTAGGAGAATAGAGAACCGACCTCGAGCGCCACCGCCAGGGCCACGTAGCTCACGTTCACCTGGCCCAGCAGTCGCAGGTCCTTGTGGACCCCGGCCAGCTGGGGAAGGACCAGGTACTCGATCACCAGGGCAATCAAAAATGCCATGATCGCTCGCCGGAGCGACCTCTTTAGCAGGTGCCAGTGCGCCAGCCGGCGGTCAAGGCGCCACCAAGGGGCGCTGACCCGATCCTGAGCTGTCCCCGCCTCCTTCGAATCCAGGCCGATCTGGGCGCCATCAGTTCCCACCGTGAACATCGTATGCTCATCCGTCGTGCGCCCCCTCGTAGTGCTGCCCACCTACGACGAGGCTGCCAATATTGCCACCGTCCTCAAAGCGGTTCGCGGGGCCGTACCGGAGGCGCACATCCTGGTGGTGGACGACGCGAGCCCCGACGGGACAGCAGACCTGGCCAGCGCCTCGGCCGAGGCCCTCGGCCAGATCCACCTGCTCAGCCGTCCCGCCAAGTCGGGCCTGGGGAGTGCGTACCGGGATGGCTTCGCCTGGGGGCTGAGGGCCGGCTTTGACGCGTTGGTCGAGATGGACGCCGACCTGTCCCACGACCCGGCCGCGTTGGGCTCTCTACTGGCGGCCCTGACCGGCGGGGTAGAGCTGGTGGTCGGATCCAGGTACGTGCCGGGCGGGTCCATACCCGCCTGGTCGTTCCGACGCCGGGCCTTGTCCCGTGCCGGCAACGTGTATTCGGGTGTCATGCTGGGCCTGCCGATCCGGGATCTCACCTCGGGATACCGGGTTTACAGCGCTTCCCTGCTGCGGCGCCTGGACCTCGGTAGGGTCCGGGCTGAGGGCTATGGCTTCCAGATCGAGATGGTTCGCGCCGCGGTGGCGGCTGGGGCAGCTGTGGTGGAGGTTCCGATCACCTTCGTGGACCGTACTCTCGGGCGGTCCAAGATGTCGGCCCGAACCGTGGTCGAAGCATTGGCCCTGGTCACCTGGTGGGGTATCGCCCGCCCGTTCCGCCTCCTGGGCCCCGGCTCAACCTCCGGGACCCAGGCCCCCGCCGATGGTGTGGTCCAGGCCCCCGCCGATGGCGTGGTCCCGGAGGCCCCCGCCGATGGCGTGGTCCCGGAGGGGCCCGACCTCCCAGCCGGCGTCGGCGAAGTACTCGGCGAGCATAGGGAGCGCTCCGAGGGCTGAGCGCCAGGCCCCGGCGTCTGAGGCGTAGTCCGTGTCGTGCAGCAAGACGGTACCGCCACCGCACATGTCTGCCCGGATGTCGGCGACCACCGATGCCGGCGTGGCGCACGCCCGCCAGTCCCGCCCCCAGGCGCTCCACAGGACCAGCTCCAGCTCCAGCCTCCTCGCCGCCAGCAGCCCGGCACCTGAGATCACCCCGTAGGGCGGCCGGTGCCAGCGGGGGAATGCTCCCGTCGCACCTGCGACGACATCGAGCCCCCGGGCCAGGTCGCCGACAACGGCCCTTGGGGTGCGGGCAAGCTGGTTGCGGTGGGCGTAGCCGTGCAGGCCTACCTCGTGTCCCGCCGCGGCGACTTCTGCCGCCAGGCTGGCGTGGCGCTCGGCCATGGATCCGAGCATGAAGAACGTTGCCTTCCAGCCGAGGCGATCAAGCGCCGACAAGAACGCGGGCGTGGAGGCGGGGTCCGGACCGTCGTCGAAGGTGAGCGCCACGTGGGTGTTCCTGCCGATGCCGTGCAACCTCGGGATCAAGCATCGACGGATCGTGCTCACCCAGGCGATTGCGGGTCCGACGTGGGCGAGCGCTGCGGTTCCCCCGGCGGCCGCGGCCACCAGGCCAGGAGACAATCGGTGCCCACTCACGTCTGGTGTCTCCTCAAGAAGCGGCGGTCACATCGGAGCTGGTCGGAATGCCCGAGCGACTCAACTGGAGGTGCAATGAGCGCAACTGAGCCTCCAGGGCCGTCGCGCTCTCGTGGTGCGCGTCGAGAAGGTAGACGTGGCCGGGACGAAGCTCAGGCCAAGACGAACCCATTGCGAGGTTGGTCGAGCGCAGGATCCGTTCGTGGCTTGCCGAAGCAAAGATGAGGGAGGAATCGTTGACCCACTTGCCGGGTATGTACAGGTTGCAGGGTTCCCCGGTGTCCCTGGAGATCAGCTTTGCTGTGTTGGTGACATTGTCGTCGACAGAGAGTAGCGCCAGGCCTCCCGGCGGCGTGTTGCCCCCATTGGCCACGGTCACCCCGGCGTCGGCCATGTCCCGCACCTCTGTCGGATATTTTGCGGCCAGGCTGCCGTCGATGACAGCCCCCAGGTGGTACTCGGCCAGGATCCCCGGGACGTCGGAATCGGCCATCGCGCTGGCGTCGAGCCGCACGAATGCGTAGACCGCGGTGCTGTTCGCAGGGGGATGGGCTGCGTCCAGGCCGGCCGCGTTGGCCGCATCACCCGCCATGTTCAATCCGGTGAAGACCGCGGCGGCAGCCATACCCGTCAGGGCCAGGCGCCGAGCCATTGGGTGGGGGATGGGGCTCGGGATCGGGTCACTGGCGAAAGCTACCTCCGCGACATCGCTGGCGGCGTCCCCGCAGAACATTGCCTGTCCGAGCTGTGCGAACTGCCCCGTGCCGTCGGCGGCTCGATCCAGGGCGGCCGCGAGACCCCCGACGTCGGTGGCAAAGACTGCGACCCCCGCGCGGTCCATCTCGATGGCGTTCTGGCGACCGTGGCCTGGGATGGGCCGGTACGTCACGACCGGAAGCCCGGCGGCAAAGGCTTCCATGCAGGTGAGGCCTCCGGCGTTTTGCAACAGGACGTCCGAGGCCGCCATGAGAGTGGCCATGGCGTTGGTCCAGCCGAGCACCATGCCGGTCCCCCGCGCCTCCAGCCGTTCGCGCAGCTTGGCATTTTGCCCGCACACCACGAGTGGGAACCAGCCCTCGCACGCCGCCAGGGCATCAAGGGTCTCCTCCAGCTCGCCCACGCCCCAGGATCCGGCCACCACCAGGACCACCCGCGCCTCGGCGCGCAGGCCCAGCTCGCCTCTCGCATCGGCTCGTTGGGGCAGGGAGGCTCTGAAGGCCTCGGCCACCATGGGACCAGGAGAGGCAGATGGCCTGCCCGTGGCCGCCTCGGCCGCGCTGGCGGAAAAGGGGTGCACGCACAGGTTCAGGTCGATGCCCCGGTGTACCCAGAGGGGGTGGACCGCAAAGTCTGTGACGAAAGTGATGGCCGGCACCGCCAGCCTTCTCCATCGCCGGGTTCGGAGCCTGCCGAGCACCACCGAGGCCAGCGGGTAAGTCGACACCACGGTGCTGGCGCCCAGCTCGGCCGCCCAGCGCATGAGCCTGCGCCCAAAGATCGCTCCCATGAGGAGCGCCAGCGGAGCGCACAGCACCGCTCCGACGAACCACACCCGGTAGGTCGCCTCGTAGGCCCAAGGGGCATGGTTGAGCTGGAACTCGAAGACCGCCTTGATAATCCGACCGATGCGCGGCGAGGCGTCGAGGAAGTCCACCGTCGCGCAGCGCACCCCCTTGGCTTCCAGACGCTTGGTCAGCTCGCGCGCCGCTCCGTCGTGGCCGGCACCCATGCTCGCCGATACCACCAGGACACTCGTAGTCACAGCGGACAACCTATCGTGTTTGAGCGATGGATATGGGGACGCTGATAATACCCGTGGGCCACCACGCCGTGATCAGACCACTCTGCGCATCCTATGGGGGAGTCCGCCTCCACTGCGCGCTCCGGCCCCACCATCGGGGACCGGTGCTAGAGGCTTTGGTGGTGGCAACATCGCTCGCGGCGGCCTTTTTGTTCGCGGTGGCGTCGGTACTCCAGCACCGCAGCGCGGCCCAGGAGCCCGCCGAGCACTCGATGCGCATTTCCCTGATCACCCGGCTCATTCGCCAGCCCGCCTGGCTTGTGGGCATGGCGGCAGACGTTGGTGCCTACGTACTGCAGTTCGTGGCCCTGGGCCATGGGTCTCTGATCCTGGTGCAGCCCCTCCTGGTGGCGGGTCTCCTGTTCGCCCTGCCGATGTCTGCCGCCCTGTTCCGTCGTCGGCTGGCGGTGGCCGAGTGGGTTGGCGCAGCCGGGACGGTGGCCGGCTTGGCGGTCTTCCTGGTGGCGGCGTATCCGGGGCCGGGCCATCCCGAGGCCAGCCTGTTGAGCTGGGTGGAGATCCTGGTGGCTATCCTGGTGCCCTCGACGGTGTTGGTGGTCTTCGCGGGTCCGTCGCCGAGCACCCGTAGGGCGGTCATGCTGGGCTCGGCCACTGGCCTGGTGTTCGGCCTGACCGCCGCGCTCACCAAGGCGGTGGCCCACCTCCTCTCCCTGGGGATCGTGCACCTTCTCCTCGGCTGGCAGACCTATGTCCTGGTGGTGGTCGGGATCGCCAGCATGGTGGTGGCCCAGAGCGCATTCCAGGCGGGGCCGTTGCGCGCCTCGCTCCCGATCCTCACCGTCTTGGACCCGGTGGTGAGCATCGTTATAGGTGCCCTGGCCTTCGGTGAGGCACTGGGGTCCGGCCCGGCGCGACGGGCCGGGGAGGTGCTGGGTCTGGTGCTCCTGACGCTGAGCGTGGCCCTCCTCACCCGGTCGGGGCCAATCGGTCCGGAGTGGGTGCCCGGCGGGCAGCACCGAGAGCAGGTGGAGCCCGGGGACGCAACTGCCTAGACTTGAGTGGGCACTGATGGGGCCGCGGAAAGTCCTAATTTCAGGTAGAATGTCCCACAATTCATGGGACTGTGAGGGCAGGGCCGGGGATTTGGTGCTCCCGGTCCGTGCCGGAGGAGAATGTGGACTCTACTCATCCAGGTTGGGACAGCGGACAGTGGCGGGGCGGAGCCGCATGTCGGGAGGTGGAGCCTTCGCTGTTCTTCCCGGTCGGCGTCACCGGCCCGGCGGAGGTACAGATCATTGCCGCCAAGGCGGTGTGCGGGCGTTGCAAAGTCCGGGAGGTCTGCTTGGAGTTCGCTCTCCAGACCAATCAGGAGTACGGGGTGTGGGGCGGGATGGACGAGGACGAGCGCCGGGCGGTCCGGCGAGCCAGGCGAGCGGCCCGGCTGCGCGCCGCTTCCTAGGACCTCACGGCCGCACCACCGCGGCCAGTAGTGCTTGCAGCTTGAGCTGGGTCTCTACCAGCTCTTCGCGCGGGTCCGAGCCGGTGACCAGGCCGACTCCCGCGACGAGTCGGGCCGTGCGGCCCCTCAGGGTGGCCGAACGGATCCCCACCACCCAGTCGCCGTCGCCGCGGCTGTCCACCCATCCGACAGGGCCGGCGTAGTTTCCCCTGTCCATGCCTTCCACCTCGGCGATGAGGTCCAGGGCGGCCTGGGTGGGAGAGCCCGCGACCGCCGGTGTCGGGTGCAGTCGGGCGGCCAGCTCCAGCGCACTCGGCAGGTGGTCCACCTGGTTTAGGGTGCCCTCGACCAGGGTGGCCAGGTGCGAGACGTTGCGCAGCAGGACTATCGACGGCGCTGCCGGGACACCCAGGCGGGTACAGATCGGCCCCAGTGCCTCGACGACTGCCTCGACGGCCAGGCGGTGCTCGTTCCGCTGCTTGGGCGACGCCATGAGTCCGGCGATGAGGGCATCGTCGGTCTCGGGGTCGCCGCTGCGCGCAACTGTGCCGGCGTGGGGGTGCGAGCGGATCGTCCGGCCTCGCCGGCTGATCAGCAACTCGGGGCTCGCCCCCACGAATCCCCCTACCGAGAACACCGTGCAGGAGGGGTACAGGGCCCGAAGCCTCCCGAGTACGTCGCTCGGATGGAAGTCCCGGTTGCCTTCCACCAGGACCTCGCGAGCCAGAACCACCTTTTCCAGGCGACCAGCGGTGACCGCGGAGACCGCTTGTGCAACCCGCTCGCACCACTCGTCGTGGGGGCACGGCGAGCTGAGGGTGAACCGGTCCGGCGGCCAATGCGTCGTGGCCTCCGACCCAGCCTCCGACCCAGCCTCCGACCCTGCCCCCGACCCAGCCCCCGACCCTGCCCCCGACCCTGCCCCCGACTCCGACCCTGCCCCCCGAGGGCGGACGGTGGTGCGCCAGGCGGTGCCGCTCTCGTCTATCCCGACGGTGACTGCGGGCACCACCAGCCTGCCCTGCGCCCTCGGATCGAATGGTAGGGCGCCGATCGCGATGGGTCCGGTCCCAGGTAGGCCCACCTCGTCATTGCAGCGGATCTGGCGTAGGACTGCCACCGGGTCGGCCGCACGCGGGTAGTCCAGCACCATGGCTTCGCCCAGGCAGGCGAGGCCTACCCCGTCCCTCTCGAACAGGATCCCGGCATCCCCAGCCATCTCCAGCAGGTCCAGCTCGTCCCCGCCGCCCCGGAGCCGGGCCTTGTCCCCCAGCTTGGTGGTCTTAGCCACCAGGTCGGCAGGGTTCATTGCCGTGTGCCCACGAGCAACTGGGCAACCCCGCCGCTGAGAGCGAAGCGCTCGGGTTTGGCCCAGCCGGCCTCCCTGAGCATCTCCAGTAACTGGCCCGGCTCGGGCAAGTAAGCCACCGAGCGCGGTAGGTAACGGTACGCGTTCCCGTCCGACAGCAGTGCCCCGATCCAGGGCACGACGTGGCCGAAGTAGGCCCGGTGGCCGAATCGCAGGAGCGCACTTTTCGGCTCGGCGACCTCCAGCAGGGCGATCCGACCACCTGGGCGCACCACCCGAGCCAGCTCGGTGAACAGCACGGGCAGGTCAGCCACGTTGCGCAGGGCAAATCCGGACACCGCCCCGTCCAGGCAAGCGTCGGGGAGGGGAAGCGCCAGCCCGTCGCCCTGCAGGAGCGGAGCACAGGTGCGTGCGTGGGCGAGCATCCCCCAAGAGAGGTCCAACCCGATCGGACGGGCACCACCGGCACGGAGCTCGCGGCACAGGTCGCCCGTTCCGCAAGCCACGTCCAGGACCCTCGCTCCGGTCCTGAGCCCGAGCGAGCGCACAGTCCGTCGCCGCCAACCCCGGTCCAAGGAGAAGGTCATGATCCGGTTGACCAGGTCGTAGCGCGGAGCGATCGAGTCGAACATGGACCGGACCACCGCCACCTTCTCCTGGCCCTGGGGGAGGGGCCGGGCGTCGTCGTACGCTGGTGACAGGTCGTACGCCGGTGGCAGCGTTGCGGATCGCCGGTTCGCCTGCCCGCCTGAAGACCCGCTGGCGTGCTGGTCCATCTGTCCAACTCTACCCCGGCACCTGGTGAACCTGCGGGCTAAGCTCGGCCTGGTCGACACAAATGGGAGTGGGACCAGGAAGCCGGTGTGATTCCGGCACGGTGCCGCCACTGTGTCCGGGGAGTGAGCCTCCGATTGTGCCACGGTCTGCGAGGGCCGCAAGGCGGGGGGGAGCGTAGATCCGGGAGTCAGGATACTGACCGCTCCCTCCGCTACGACGGGGCGTTAGCACCCCGGAGGGAGGCAACACCTTGAGGTTGACCAAGTGGCGCAGGCCGTTTGGGTTGGGCTGGTTGGGCTGGTTGGGCTGGTTGGGCTGGTTGGGCCTAGCCGTCCTGGCCTCGGCGTGCGGGGGAGCCACCGGAGCGCCCCCCGGATCGGCGGCCCCTGGGTCGTCTAATTCTTGCCCGAGCGCCGTGGGGGTGGTGATCCAGTCCTCCCCCTCCGAGTCGACGTCGGAATGCGTGCCCGTGGGTGCCAGTGGCGAGATCAGCGGGCTGGCTGCTCTCAAAGCAGCAAAGGTCGAGATCGGGACCCAGAGCTACAGCTTCGGCCTGGCGATCTGCCAGGTGGACGAGGTCCCGGCCCACTACTCCCAGTGCCTTCCCGCAGGCAAGCCCTCCTGGGCGCTGTTCGTATCCCGACACGGTGGCGCCTGGGCGTCGGCTTCTACTGGGGTCAGCGGCATCACCCTCAAGGCCTCCGACTCCCTCGGGCTACGCTACGACTCACCCAAGGGCACGGCCTTGCCTCCTTCGGTAGCGCCCCCCTCGATTTGAGGCAAGCTCGTTTGAGGCAAGCTTGTTTGAGGCAAGGATCTTTCAGGTTGAGCAGACCGGCTGCGCTCGCCCTCTGGGTGCTCGCGGGAGCCTCGATGGCCCTGGCGAGCAACCAACCCATGGTCCGGGCCCTGGTTCTGGTCGCAGCGTGGAGCCTGCTCGCCAGGAGGCTGGTTCCCGGGCGTCACCTGCGCCCTCTGGGCATCGGGCTCGCCGTCGCCGGCGTGCTTACGGTGGCCTTCAACACCCTAGGGAGCCATAGCGGGGCGACCGTGCTGGCGTCAGCGCCCAGATGGCTGCCCTTGGTGGGTGGGCCGCTCACGCTCGAAGCCCTCGCCTACGGGGCCGGCATTGCTCTGGGACTCACCGCAGCTGTGTCCGCTGCAGCAGCCCTCTCGCTGGTCATCGAGCCCAGCGATCTGGTGGATGCCCTGCCCTGGTGGCTTGCCCACACTGGGGTGGCGGTGGGTGCGGCGCTCAACCTGGTCCCTGGTGTTGCCGCCAGCTACGTGTCGGTACGCGACGCCCAGCGGCTCCGGGGCTGGGCGTCCCCGCACCCCGCGCACCCCTCGCGTGGGCGCCGACCCGTGAGGGGACGGCGCGTCCCCGGGGTCAGGGCCACCCGGGGGGTGCGGGGCATTGTCGATCTGGTGGTGCCTGTCCTGCTCGGGGCCATCGAGTCTTCCGTAAGGCTCGGAGAGGCCATGGAGGCGCGGGCATTCGGTTCCGGGGCGCGCCACGCCTACCTGGACCCCCAGCGCACCTCGACGAACCTGGTCGTGGGCGTCGGTTCGGTGCTGGCCCTGTCCGGTTTCGCCACCCTGCGGATCAGCGGGCTCATCGGAGCCTGGTATCCCTACCCAACCCTGGCCCTACCGGCGCTCGGGGCGACCGTCATCGGGCCCCCCGCGATGTTGTGCCTACTGGGAGCCTTGATCCAACCGGGGCCGGCCTGATGGACGCCGGGGGTGGGTCACGGGCCAGGTTCGAGCACCTCTGCTACTGGTACCCGGCGCTCTCAGGTGGGTTTCCCGCCGACCCCGCCACTTCTGGACTGTTCGACGTCAGCCTAGAACTGGGAGCCGGGCTCAACCTGATAGGCGGGGACTCGGGGGCTGGCAAGTCCACCTTGCTCCGTGTCCTGAACGGACTGGTGCCGCACTTCTACGGTGGTCGGATCGCGGGGAGTGCGAGCGTTGCCGGCATGGACGTGGCCTCGACCCCGCCCAGGATTCTCGCACGCCACGTCGGGTTTGTATTCCAAGAAGCCGAGGCCGGATTCGTGCGCGGGACGGTTGCCAGGGAGGTTGCCTTCGGTCCCGAGAACCTTGGCTTTGCCCCTGGCGCGGTGGAGCGCCTGGTCGCAGACGCCCTCGAACTGGTCGGGGTCGCCGGTTTGGCGGCGCGCCGGCTGAGCACCTTGTCAGGCGGAGAGCGCCAGCGGGTGGCCCTGGCCGGAGCGCTGGCGGCCGCTCCCGAGGTGGTGGCACTCGACGAGCCCAGCTCCCAGCTCGACCAGGCAGGAGTCGCGGCGCTGGTTCGCATCCTGGAAAGCCTCGCTGCGCAGGGCCACACGGTGGTGGTGGCGGAGCATCGCCTCCGCCCGTTCCTCAACGGCGCGCAGGCGTCCCGGCAAGTGACCATGGTGGCCGGCCGTCCGGCGCCGCCCAGTGCTGTCACCAGCCCCCCGACGCCTGCCCCTCCGATGCCCGCCCCCCCGACCCCCGCCCCCCTGACCGCCCGCAGCCCGACCCCCCGCCCGCATCGGCGCCGTTCGACCGAGGGCCGGACCAAGCCGGTCGAGTCTTTGACAGGCTGGGCCACATCGGGCCTGACCGCTGGCATCGGCAACCGGGCAGTGCTTGAAGGCGTCGAGTTGTACGGGTCACCAGGCCAGATAGTGGTGTTGAGCGGCCCCAACGGATCGGGCAAGACCACCCTGTTGAGGACGATCGCCGGCCTGTTGCCCCCACTCGAAGGCCAGGTGATCAGGCCCGTGTGTACTTCGGCGCACGGTCGCCCGGTTGGGTACCTGCCCCAGGACCCACACAAGTTGCTGCACCGGCGCAGCGTCCTGGCCGAGGTGAGACAGACCCTGCGCTGGTCCCGGTTGGTGGATGACCCGATGCTCATCCTGCGCCAGCTGGGAATGGATGGACTGGCCGACACCGACCCGAGGGACCTCTCGACGGGCCAGCGCCAGCGGGCGGCCTTGGCGGCGGTCCTGGCCGGTCGTCCGGCGCTGGTGTTGTTGGACGAGCCGACGCGGGGGATGGATGCAGCTTCCCGCATGGCGCTGGTCACGACCCTCGGCGAGCTGGCTGCGGACGGTTCCTGCGTGATTCTGGCCACCCACGACTACGAGCTGGCCGAACAGCTCGGCGACCGGATAGCTCTCGTGGACGGCGGCCGGACCCGGCTGGTGCAACCGGAACGGCTGGGAGGGTGAGCGACACGGCCCGAGGCCCGAACCCGGCGCGGAGCCTCATGGCACCCCCGGCCCGGCGCCCCACGGCGCCCCCGGCGCCCCCGGCGCCCCCGGCGCGGAGCCTCAGCCTGCCGGGGCTGATGTGGGTTGCTTCTGCGCTCGGCCTGGCCCTGTTCGCCTGGCCCTTCCTCGGCGTGGGCGCGCCGACAGCGGGAGCAGCCACGGCGGCAGCGGTGGGAACGCTGGTTGCGCTGGTGGTCATGGAGCTGGCCACCCGGCGCCTGGACGCTCGCAGCTTCGCCCTCCTGGTTTCGCTGTCTGCCATCGACGCGGGCGCCAGGGCGGCGTTGGTCTCGGGGATCGGGGGCTTCAGCCCCATCTTCTTGCTGATCCTGTGCGGTGGGTACGTGTTCGGACCCAGCTACGGGTTCCTCCTCGGCGCCACTTCCCTGCTCGTCTCTGCCCTGGTCACCGGGGGGCTGGGTCCCTGGCTCCCCTACCAGCTCTTCGCCGTCGGCTGGGTGGGGGTTGCCGCTGGCTGGGTCGGGCAATGGCGCCGACGGAGGGCAGTCCAACGGAGGGGCCGCCAACGCCCCAGCGCCGAGGCTTGGCCGTCGGCGCTGGACGTGGGCTGGCTGGCGGCGGTGGGGGTGGTCTCGGGATACGCCTTCGGTGTGATCATGGACCTGTGGGACTGGACGTTTTTCTCGGCTTCTCCAGGCCTGGGCTTCAAGCCCGGGATGGGCCTCGGTGTGTTGGCGGCGCACTTCGGGCGCTTTTACCTGGCTACCTCTGCGGTCTACGACTCCTTCCGTGCGGTGGGCAATGCGGTGCTGGTGGTCGCCCTCGGATTTCCGATCCTTGTTGCGCTGGCCAGGTTGCGGTCCGGCCTCACCTTCGAGGTCATCTCCCTCGAACAGGCGCTCCCCGAACTGGATGCCGGGAGGCAGGCCCACCCGTCCAGGCCCGGATAGCTCCCGACGGAGGGTCCCTGGCGGATTCAGCTCGTCGGGCAATTGCGAAGTTGCATGGGGTATCCATGGGACTCATTACAGCGGGACCATGTTTCGCCCGGGTATCGTCCGCTTGAACGTCGGGATAATGGACGGTGTCTCAGGGTGACTGCAGGGCGGCGTCGATGCGCTCGAGCACCTGGCGGTTCAGCCTGGGGACCACCTCCAGGGCGGTCAGGTTCTGCTCCACCTGCTCGACCCGGCTGGCACCGGTGATTACCGACGAGACGTGCGGGTTGCGCACGCACCAGGCGATGGCCAGCTGGGCCAGGCTGGATCCCAGCGATCCGGCCACCTCGCCCAGGCGGCGGACCTTGGCGTTGGACTCGGGGTCGGTGAGGGAGCTGCGCAGCCACTCGTAGCCAGCCAGCGCCGCCCGGCTCCCGTCGGGGACCCCGTCCAGGTACTTGCCGGTGAGCAGTCCCGAGGCCAGCGGGCTCCAGGTGGTGAGGCCAAGCCCGACATCCTCGTAGAGGGGGGCGAGCTCGGTCTCCACCTTGTCCCGGTGCAACAGGTTGTACTGGGGCTGTTCGACCACCGGTTTGCGCAGGTGGTGGATCTCGGCGATCTCCCAGGCCTCGCGGATGTCTTCGGCCGACCACTCCGAGGTCCCCCAGTAGAGCGCCTTGCCCGAGCCCACTATGTCGCTCATGGCCCACACCGTCTCCTCTATGGGCGTCTCCGGGTCGGAGCGGTGGCAGAACAGGAGGTCAACGTAGTCGAGGCCCAGCCGCTCCAGCGAGCCCTCGACGGCTTCGAGGAGGTACTTGCGGTTGAGGGTCTGGTGGGTGTTGGGGTCGTCGTGCAGCCCCCAGTACAGCTTGGTCGAAACCACGTAGCTGTAGCGCGGCCAGCGTTGCCGGGCGATCACCGCCCCCATCAGGCGCTCGGACTCACCCCCGCCGTAGGCCTCGGCGTTGTCGAAGAAGTTGATCCCCCCCGCCCGGGCCGCCGCCATGCAGCGCCCTGCGAGGTCCTCGTCCAGCTGCGGCCCGAAGGTGACCCACGAGCCGAGCCCCAACACGCTCACCTTCAACCCGGAGCTTCCGAGGCGGCGGTACTCCATCTCGCCCTACCTACCCTTGTCGGAGCGAGCCAAACTGGCCCCTGGTCGGCTCGGCACAACAAAACCACGATTCGCTCAGGTGCGGCCTGGTAGCGCCAGTCCGGGCAGTGGCAACGGGCAGGGAGCGGCCCGCCGCGGCTCCCACCAGCTCGGCCACCCGCTCGAAGGTGTCGAAAGGATCCTCACCGATGGCAGCAGCGTGCTCGGCGATGGAGGCCAGATCGCCCTGCAGGGCGTCAATCGCGGGGTCCGGGTGGTGCCAGGTCCAGCCGAGCGCCTCGGAATCGTAACCCTCCAAGTGTGGAGCCAGGTCCGAGCGCCCCAGCAGCAGCGACCCCTGCGGCAGCAACAACCGGATGGAGTAGTGCACCGGGTCCACGCCTGCGACCAGGTCGTGCGCAGCCACGAAGGAGACCAGGTCCGCCACCTGGCCGGCGGTCGTCCAGGGGGTGAAAGGCAAGAAGGACGGCCGGATCTCGATGCCGTGCCCCCGCAGCAGGTGGATCGCCCTGGCTGCGTCGGCGACGGTGTGCCCCTTGCCCAGGCGCACCAGGGTCGCCTCGTCCACCGACTCCAGCGCCGAGACCACGAACAGGCACCCGGAGCGGGCCAGCTCCGCCCACACGGTGTCGTGGCGCAGGATATGGGTGACCTTCACCGTGGCGTCGAAAGTAACCTCGGGAAACGCGCCGTGGATCTCAGCGGCCACAGCCAGTGCGTGCGCCGGCCTGTTTAGGAAGTCTGGATCGCCGAAGGTCAGGTGACGTGCCCCACTTGCGACCAGCGCGCCCACATCCGCCATCAGCGTGGCCAGCTCGACCTTGCGGGTCCTGCCGTCGTAGACCACCGGCACCGGGCAGTGCCCGCAGCGATGCGAGCAGCCGTGTGTCGACTCCACGTAGCCGACCAGCCGGCGCTCGTCGCCCACCACGAGTCGGGCGTAGCGCTCCAGCGGGGGGAGCAGGTGCCGGGCGGGAACCCTGAAGGGCGACGGCCTCAGCTCGACCGACACCGCCCCCGCCGCCCCCGCCGCCCCCGCCGCCCCCGCCGCCCCCGCCGCACCGTCCCCTCCTGCGGCCAGGGCGTCTACCCAGGCGACCAGGGCGGGTTCGTACTCCCCGGCGATCACGCGGTCTGCGACCGAGCCGATCGTGAGGTCCTGGCTCACCGGGGCGTACAGGCCGTACAGGCAGATCGGCAGTCCGGGTCGTTGCACCCGCATGGATCGCGCGGCGGGTATGGCCAGGCGCATGGCGGTGTGCATGGGCACCGAGAACCCCACTGCCTCCGCCCAGGCGAGCGTCTCGTCACCCCCGTCCACCCAGGGTTGGACCGCCAGGTCCCAGCAGCGCACCTGGTGACCGGCCCTGAGCAGGGCGGCGGCGGGGGAGGCGAGGTGCAGGGGCTGGTGCCCCAGTTCGTAGGTGGACACCAGCAGGACTCGCACGGACCCACGGTAGCCGTCGCGCTTGTCCACCGAAAATGTGGATAAGCGCGACAGCTGGACCCGCCGCCGGGCCAGCAGCCGCACGGTCTCGGAGGTAGGCTGTGCGTTCGGGATGGACGCCAACCGGCTGCGGGCCGCATTCACCAGCTTTTTCGAGGAGAGGGGGCACCTCGCCGTCCCGTCGGCGAGCCTGATCCCCCATGACCCGACCCTGCTGTTCACCGTGGCCGGCATGGTGCCCTTCAAGGGGTACTTCGCCGGGGACGAGGTCCCTCCCTCCCTCCGGCTGGTCTCGGTGCAGCGCTGCCTGCGGGTCAGCGGCCGGCACGACGACATCGAGGCCATAGGGCGCTCCAGCCGGCACCTGACCTTGCTGGAGATGCTGGGCAACTTCAGCTTCGGTGACTACTTCAAGTCGGACGCGATCCCCTGGGCGTATGAGCTGGCCACGGAGGTGCTGGGACTGGACCCCGAGCGCATCTGGGTGACGGTCCACGACGGCGACTACGAGGCGGAGGCGATCTGGGCGGATGGCGTGGGGTTTGCCCCGGAGCGCATCCAGCACATGGGCGAGGACAACTTCTGGCGCATGGGCGAGACCGGGCCGTGCGGGCCGTCTTCGGAGCTCTTCTGGGACAGAGGTCCCGCTTATGGCCCTGACGGCGGGCCGGCCAAGGGCTCCGACGAGCGCTTCGTCGAATTCTGGAACCTGGTCTTCACCCAGTACTACCAGCGCCCAGACGACACCCTGGTGGAGCTCCCCCGGAAAAACATCGACACCGGCGCCGGCCTCGAGCGGATCCTGTGCATCACCCAGGGGGTGGATTCGGTCTTCGACACCGACGTGATGGCGCCCCTGGTGGCTGCCGCCTCGGAGGTCACCAAACGCAAGTACCGGGAGGATGCGCCGACCGATGTCCGGCTGCGGATCCTGGCGGACCACGCCCGCTCGGCCAGCTTCTTGATCAGCGACGGGGTCTTCCCTTCCAACGAGGGCCGGGGATACGTGCTGCGCCGGATAATCCGCCGTGCGGTTCGCCACGCCCACCAACTGGGAGTCAGCGCCCACGTCATGGCCCCACTGGCGGTGGCTGTGGCCGAGGTGATGGGGACGGCCTATCCCGAGGTGGCCCGCCAGGCCGACTTCGTGCAGGGGATCCTGGATCGGGAGGAGGCCCGGTTCCGCCAGACCCTGCGCACCGGGCTGGCGATCCTGGAGGCGGAGCTGGGCGATCAGGGCGAGACCCTGTCCGGGGCCGTGGCCTTCCGCCTGCACGACACCCATGGGTTCCCGATCGAGGTGACCCGGGAGATCGCGGCGGAGCACGGGGTGGCGGTCGACCAGGACGGCTTTGCTGCAGAGATGGCCGCCCAGCGCGCCCGGGCGCGCGCTGCGGGGGTGGCTGGGGGCGCCGACCCGGACCGGAGCGCCCGCTACCGCGAGGTGCTGGACCAGTTTGGGACCACCGACTTTCGTGGGTACGAGGAGTGCGCGACCACCGGGCACATTCTTATGATCATCGATGGTGGCACCGAGGGCCAGGTCGAGGTGTTCTTGGACCGGACCCCGTTCTATGCCGAAGGGGGTGGCCAGGTTGGCGACACAGGGGTGATCACCACCGGCACGGGGAGCGCGCAGGTGCTGGACACCACATCGGCCCTGCCGGGCCTGACCCGCCACGTCGCGGTGGTCGCCGGGGAGCTGCGCCCCGGCCAGGAGGCTCGGGCGGAGGCTGACCAGTCGAGACGGGCGGCAATCCGGCGCAACCACACCGCCACCCACCTGTTGCAGTGGGCGCTGCGCCAGGTCCTGGGCGCGCACGTGGCCCAGCAGGGGTCGCTGGTGGCCCCTGACCGGTTGCGCTTCGACTTCAGCCACTTCGGGGGCCTCACCCCGGCGGAGATCGAGCGGGTGGAGGACCTGGTCAATGCGGCAGTCCTGGCCAACGATGCGGTGGTGACCGAGGAGCTGTCCCGGGCGGAGGCGGACGCGGCCGGCGCGATCGCCTTCTTCGGGGACCGCTACGGCGAGCGGGTGAGGGTGGTGCGTGCCGGGCCGTCGACGGAGCTGTGCGGGGGTACCCACGTTGGCTCGCTGGGAGCCATCGGGCTGGTCAAGGTGGTCTCGGAGGCCTCCATCGGGGCGAACACCCGCCGGATCGAGGCGCTCACCGGAAACGGATCCCTGGAGTGGTTGCGCGAGGAGGAGCGGCTGCTGGCGCGCGCCGCGCAGCTGCTGAGGGCTCCCTCGCCCGCCGAGGTTCCCGAGTGGGTGGAGCGCCTCGCCGAGCGCGCGAGGGCCGCATCCGACGAGGTGAAGGCCCTGCGTGCCCGTGCGACCGCGACCGAGGCCGCCGTGCTCGCGGGAGGGGCCGTGCCGGCGGGAGGGGCCGTGCCGGCGGGCTTGGTGGTGGTGCGGAGGGACGGGGTCAGCCGGGATGGCCTGCGGGACCTGGCGGTGGCGGTCCGGGACCACCCCGGGATCGACGCGGTGGTGTTGATCGGTTCCCCCGAAGGCCAGGGCGTTGCGCTGGTGGCCGCGGTGGCCAAGGGGTCGGGCCTCGTGGCTTCGGAGCTGATCGCAGGCGCGGCACGCGCTGTCGGGGGGGGCGGGGGACGGGACCCGGAGCTGGCCATCGCCGGCGGCCGGGACCCGGCACGCATCGACGAGGCGTTGGACATGGTCCGGGCAAAGCTCGGACTGGTTGGTAGCCGTAGTTGAGGGCGCTCGGCCTGGACCTCGGCGCGGCCCGCATCGGGGTGGCGCTCAGCGACAGCGGGGGGAGCATGGCGATGGCGCGAGACGCCATCTTGCGTTCGACCGGCCCGGCGGATCGGCTGGTGGATCGCCAGGCCATCGCCGAGCTGGTGAGCTCGACCGGGGCCGGGGTGGTGGTGGTGGGCCTTCCGCTTTCGCTGGACGGACGCATGGGGCCTGCCGCGCGGGCGGTGGCCGCTGAGGTGGACGCCCTGCGGGCCGCGCTGGCTGTGCCGGTGGAGGTGGCCGACGAGCGGTTCTCGACCGTGACGGCGCGCCGGGCGTTGAGCGCTGCGGGACGCCCGGCGCGGCGCCAGCGGGGGGTGATCGACAGCGCTGCGGCCGCGGTCATACTCCAGTCCTGGCTCGACTGCCGCCGCCGGGCCGGACCCGGCGACCAGCCCGGCAGCCCGGTGGACGCACTGCCCGGCGGCGAGGCCTGCGGGTGAGCGGACGCCCGCGGCATCGCCGTACCGGCTTGCTTATCGGACTGGTCACCCTCGCCGTGGTGGTCCTGGTGGCGGGCATCGGGTGGGCCGTGCTTCGCGGTCAGTCAGGCGGTTCGCCGGGGGGGGCTCCGGTCACCGTCAAGGTGTCCGCCGGTGAGGGTCTTTCGGCCCTCGCCCCGACCTTGGCCTCCGACGGGGTTGTCTCCAGCTCGCTCTCCTTCAAGCTCTACCTGCGGGGCAAGTCGAATCTCTCCGTCCAGGCCGGCACCTACGTCCTGCGTCGCCACGAGGCCTACTCCTCCATTCTGGCTACCCTCGCGAAGGGTCCACAGCTGGTCACCCTGGTCATCCCGGAGGGGTTCTCCCTTGCCCAGATTGCAGCCAGGGTGGGGACGATCCCGGGGCACAGCGCGGCTGGATTCCTGGCGGAGGCGATGAGCGGGCAGGTCACCTCGCCGTACGGGCCTTCGGGGACCGACGACCTGGAGGGCCTGCTGTTCCCGGCGACCTACACCGTCGCCCCTGGTGCCACCGACGAGAAGATCCTGCAGATGATGGTCGACGCCTTCGACACCCGTGCTTCTTCTGCCGGTATCACCCAGGCCGCGGCCAAGCTGGGGATCAGCCCGTACGAGGCGGTCATCGTGGCCTCCCTGGTGATCAAGGAGGCCAAGCTGCCCGCGGACATGGGAAAGGTGGCCCGAGTGGTCTACAACCGCCTGGCGGACGGGATGCCCTTGCAGATCGACGAGACCGTCATCTACGCCGCCGGCGGCGATCCGAACGCGCTCTCTGGGAAGAGCCCTGCGGAGGTGGAGCCGAACTCGCCTTACAACACCTACAACGTCAAGGGCCTGCCCCCCACCCCCATTGCCTCACCGGGGATGGCGGCCTTGGACGCGGCCCTGAGCCCGACCCCGGGGAACTGGCTGTATTACGTGGTCGTCTCGCCGGACGGTGCTGAGGCGTTCTGCGCGACTTATGCCTGCCAGCAGGCCAACGTGGCCAAGGCTACGTCTCAGGGCCTCCTCAACTGAGCGCGTCTCGGCTGGCAGGCGTTCGGCCGGCGGGTGCGTGGCCCACGGGCGCCACCCGCCTGGTCGGCGTCATCGGGGACCCGGTCAGGCACTCGCTCTCACCGGTGCTGCACAACGCGGCCTTTGCCGCTTTGGGGATGGACTGGGCCTACGTGGCGCTCCCGGTGGTCGCCTCCGAGGTTGGCCCGGCGCTGCGGGCGGTGGTGGCGCTGGGCCTGGAAGGGCTCAACGTGACCATGCCTCACAAGGCTTCGGTGGCTGTCCACCTCGACCGTCTCAGCCCGACCGCCGCTGCGTTGGGGGCGGTGAACACGGTGGTTCGCCTGGGGGGCGAGCTGGTGGGTGAGAGCACCGACGGGTCGGGCTTCTTGGATGCGTTGCGCCTGGACGAGGGGTTCGACCCCTCCGGGCGCCGTTGCTGGGTTCAGGGTGGCGGGGGAGCGGCCAGGGCAGTGGTTCTCGCGCTGGCCGGTGCGGGGGCGGCGTCGGTGGTGGTGGCGAACCGCAGCGCGGAGCGGGCCGCCGCCGCCGCGGCTCTCGCCGGGCGGATCGGCAGGGTGGGAGGGCTGGAGGAGGCCGGCGACGCTGACCTGGTGGTGAATGCCACCCCCGTGGGCATGTCCGGTCGGGCCGGGTCCGGGGTGGCCGGGTCCGGCGGGGGGCTAGGCGAGCTGCCCCTGCGGGTCGAGCTGCTCGGTCCGGGACAGCTGGTGATTGACCTGGTATACCACCCCCTGCGGACGGCGCTGGTCGAGGCCGCCCTCAGCCGGGGAGCAAGGGCCAGCGGGGGCCTGGGGATGCTGGTGCATCAGGCAGCTCACTCCTTCAGGTTGTGGACCGGGGCGAAGGCGCCCCTGGAAGCGATGCGTGCAGCGGTTGCAGGCGTGGTCGATCCCGGGCCGTGACGTACTACTTCCAGACCGCGACCGGGGTGCCGTTGACCGAGTAAGTGTAGCCCCCGGTGCGTTTGGCTTCGTTGGGGTCGCTGGACAGGCGGCTGTAGTCGATCCCAAAGGTGTACTCGTGCGCAGTCGCGAGCCGCTTCCCGGTCGGGTCGGGGCTTTGCACGATGCCCCGGTCGACGAAGGCGCCGTCGGCGAAGCTGAACTGGTCCGGGTGGAGCACGTACCCGTCGGGGCCTGCGATGACCATCCAGGCGATGATCGCCCCACCGGTCTGGTCGCCCTGGGTGTCCAGCTCCCCGATCCGGGTCCCGTCCGGCGCGGTGTACCAGGAGACCTCGTCTGGGTCCGGGTTGTCGGTGGAGCTCAGCATCTGCACAGCCGGGGTGGTCCCCTTGACCGCGTCGAGGCGGGCGGTGCTCTCGTCAAGCAGGCAGCCGGCTATGGAGATGCCGTCGATGGTCCCGCCGGTGTGAAAGGCAAGCCTGCACACCGGGGCCCGTGCTGCCAACCAGGCACTGTCGCCCGAAAGGATCGCCGCTCGCCCCGCCGGGGTGGCTCTGGCGAACCTGGCCGCCTGCACTTCGTCGATCTTGGCATCGGTGTTGTCTGTCTGGATGGCCATGCAATTCTCGATGCCAAAGGTTGTCTCTGGCGAGGTGCAACTGGCCGGCACCGCTTCGGAGGTGGCGGCGCGCCCAGATTCGGGGCCTTCGGTCTCGATGATGGGCACGAACTTCGAGGCTGACGTTGTCGTGGAGGTCGCGACTGATCCTCTGGTGGTGCTGGTAACAGGTGGAGGCAAAGAGGTGTTGCATGCCGCCTGGGCAAGTGGTATCCCCAGAGCGAGGGCGAGCAGGGCCGGTCTTGGGCGCATCGACCCATCCTGCCATACTGGCCAGGCTACGGTAGGCGGGTGATCGGCACCGAGGGAGCCCAGCCGGGCAGGATCGACAGGCGCGAGTTCCTCCGCAGTGCGGCCAAGGCCGCGGTTGTGCTGGGAAGCGCTGCGCTGGGCACGGCCGCGCTGGGAGGGTGCGGGAGCCCGGTGCACGGGGAGCCCCCTCTGGGCACCGACGGTCGCCCGGTCGGTTCCCCGCACCCCACGAGCCGCGCGCCGGCGACCACCCCGGCGACCACCGACACCACCATCGACACCGACCCACCGGACTGGGCCACCCTGGCCAACTCCCTGAAGGGTCGCCTGGTCCTGCCAGGAGGCCGGGGGTACACAACGGCCACCCAGCTCTTTAACCCCAGCTTCGACTCCATCCACCCGGCGGCGGTGGCCTACTGTGCCAATCCCAGCGACGTCCAGCGCTCGATCGCCTTCGCTCGCGCCCACGGCGTGGCCCTGGCCACCCGCGGAGGCGGTCACAGCTTCGCCGGTTACTCCACTGGCCACGGCCTGGTGGTGGACGTCAGTTCGATGAGCTCTGTGACGGTGGAGGCAGGGGCGAGGACGGCGAGGGTGGGCGCTGGTGTGCGGCTCGTTGCACTATATTCCAAAATGGCTGGCCAGGGGGTGGCGCTGGCCGGCGGTTCCTGCCCGACGGTGGGGATCGCCGGGCTAACCCTGGGGGGAGGCCTCGGGGTGGTGGATCGGACCCACGGGCTCACCTGCGACGCGCTCAGCTCCCTGGAGGTGGTCACCTCCGACTCCAGGTTGCTCACCTGCGACCCGGGGTCGGAGCCCGACCTTTTTTGGGCCAGTCAGGGAGGGGGCGGAGGGAACTTCGGGGTGGCCACTTCGTTCACCTTCGACGTTCACCCGGTCGATGAGCTCGCACTGTTCACCCTGGTCTGGCCTTGGGCGGCGGCGAACGACGTGGTCGGGGCCTGGCTGAGCTGGGGTCGGACCGCTCCTGATGCCATCTGGGCCAACTGCCAGCTGGGGGCGTCGGCATCGGGGACCGCCGATGTGAGGGTGACCGGGGTGTGGGTGGGCTCCGCCGCCGCCCTGGCGACCGCGCTGGCGCCGTTGCGGGCAGCGGTGGGCTCAGCGCCGACCTACAGCTTCGTGGGGCCAGAGCCGTTCGTGAAGGCGATGATGATCGAGGCCGGTTGCGAGGGCGACACCGTCGCCGAGTGCCACCTACCGAGCGAGAACCCGGCTGGCACGTTGAGCCGGTCCCCTTTCGCCACCAAGTCCAACTTTCTGACCGGGCCGCTCTCGGGGGCGGGAGTCGCCGCGGCGGTGGCGGCGGTGGCTGAGCGCACCAGTGTTGGGGAGCCGGGCTCGGGGGGGATCGTGCTCTCCCTGACCGGCGGTGCGATCAACCAGGTTCCCGAGGCGTCCACGGCCTTCGTGCACCGCAATACCGAGTATTTGGTGGAGTACAACGCCGGGTGGGACACCGGGGCTTCGCCTGCGGTGGTCGCGGCCAACAAGGCCTGGGTTGCGCGGGCATGGACCTCGATGCAACCCTATGTCAGCGTCCAGGCGTACCAGAACTACATGGATCCAACCCTGGCCGGGTGGGAGGTCGCCTATTACGGGTCGAACCTGGCCCGGCTGGTTCGGGTAAAGGCGGCCTACGACCCCGACGACGTGTTCCACTTCGCCCAGAGCATCCCCACCCACTGAGTCCCAACTGAGAGGCCGTCCATGCCCAACGCCGCGCTGTACCACATGAATTTCCTCCAGGCGATCGTGATCGGCGCGATCCAGGGGATCAGCGAGCTGTTCCCGATCTCGAGCCTGGGCCACACCGTGCTCATACCCTCCTGGATCGGCGGGACCTGGGCCACACTGGTCCGCCAGGAGTCGCTCTCGGAGAGCCCTTACCTGGCCTTCGTGGTCGGGCTCCACCTGGCGACCGGGGTGGTGCTGGTCAGCTTTTACATCCGTGAGTGGGCACGGGTGGTGATCGGGATCATCCGCAGCCTGGTGCGCCGGCGGATCGAGACTGACGCAGAGCGCCTGGGGTGGCTCATCGTCATCGCCACCGTCCCGGTGGGGATCCTCGGCCTCCTGCTGGAGCACCAGTTCCGGGTCCTGTTCGCCAAGCCCGCTGCCTCGGCCATCTTCTTGACCATCAACGGGCTGATCCTGTTCGCCGGGGAGACCTACCGCCGGCGGGGCAAGCATTCGCGGGGCCTGGCCGGCTCTGCGGGCTTGGCCGGACCTGCGGGTTTGACCGGCTCGGGGATGCGACTGGGCGGGGCGCCCGAGCGCCGCAGCTTCGGTCCCCCATTGAAAGGCTCGCAGTTCAGGGACGACCGGATTGTGCCGATGGACTCCGAGGCTGAGCGGACACTCTCACGTATCGGGGTGACGAGTGCCTTTTTCATCGGACTCTCTCAGGTCCTGGCCCTCCTGGCGGGGATCAGCCGGGAGGGGGTGACCATGGTGGGCGGCCTGTACCGGGGTCTCAGCAACACCGACGCGATGCGCTTCTCCTTCCTGCTGTCCACCCCGGTGATCTTCGCCGCCGGCGCTCTGAAGGTCCCTGACCTGCTCGGACCCTATGGAGACGGCATCCGGGCTCAGGTGGTCGCCGGGAGCCTGGCTGCAGTGGCGACCTCGATATTCGCGGTGGTCTTTCTGTCTCGCTACTTCAAGACCCGGACGCTCCGGCCCTTCGCCATCTACTCCGTGCTGTTCGGGGTGGCCTCGATCATCCGCTTCGCGGTGTTCTAAGCCGGCCAGCAGGGTTTCCACCGAAGGGCGGTCGTCGGGGCTCGCCGGTCGCCACAGGGCGATCACCTCGGCGGAACGGACCACCGCATCTCCCCCCAGTTGGAGCGGGTCCTCCACAGGTGCGCGGATCTCTTTTCCCGAGGCACGGGTCCGGCGGTAGATCTCCTTTGTGCCTGGGGTCCACACCTCGCGCAGCTTGGCCCGGATGAGTCCGAGGCGTTGATAAGCCAGCCGCTCGGTGTCCGAAAGGAAGGGCCAGGGCCAGTCGAGCTGGCTCGCAAGCCGGGCGAGGGCCTCCGCCGGGCTGAACCCCACTGCCACCGGTTCGACCCCCAAGTCGCGGAGCTCGGCGGAGCGTTCGAGCACTTCGCAGAGGTGCTCATGGCAGGGAATGCAGTTGCGGTGGCGGATCAGGACAACCAAGCAGAGAGCTGGCCCAGCGCCGAGGTCGACCATGTCGCCGGACCGCGAGTCGGGCAGCACGATCCCGCCAAGCGACAGCCCCTCCGGCGCAATCATCTCCACCATTGCCCACAGGTTACGCCGAACCGTCCAGTCCCCGCCGAGCGCGGCCCAGTCCCCGCCGAGCGCGGCCTACAGTGCGTTCGGTGGAACTTCCTGTCATGCCTCCCGTGTCGCCCATGCTGGCTAAGGCGGCCAAGCAACTCCCCCCCGAGGGTGACTGGGCCTACGAGCCAAAATGGGACGGCTTCCGGACCGTGGTGTTCCGCGACGGTGCGGAGATCGAGCTGGGGAGTCGGAACGAACGACCGCTCACCAGGTACTTCCCGGAACTGGTCGAGTAGCTTAGGGTCGCGCTGCCCGAGCGCTGCGTGCTGGACGGCGAGGTGGTCATCGCTGCTGCCGACGGCCTCGACTTCGACGCCCTGCTCGGCCGGATCCACCCGGCCGAGTCCCGGGTCCGCCGGCTCGCCGCTGAGACCCCGGCTTCGTTCGTGGCTTTCGACCTGCTTGCCCTCGACGACCTCGACCTTCGCTCGTCTCCCTTGATCCGACGCCGCGAGGCCCTGGCGGCGGTGCTGGACGGCGCTGCGCCCCCGGTGCACCTGACCCCGACCACCACCGACCGGGCGCTGGCAGTCGAATGGTTCCAGCGCTTCGAAGGTGCGGGGCTCGACGGGGTGGTAGCTAAGTCGCTCGGGCTCGAATACCTTGAGGGCGCCCGCCGCTGGGTGAAGGTCAAGCACCAGCGAACGGCCGACTGCGTGGTGGGCGGGTTCCGCTGGTACCGCGGGGGCAAGGGTGTGGGCTCGCTCCTGCTCGGTCTGCACGACACCCGGGGAGTCTTGCACCACGTCGGCGTCACGGCTGCGTTCACCCAGGCCCAGCGTTTGGAGCTGGTGGAGGTCCTCGAACCGCACCGGATGCATGGTTCCGACGGCCACCCCTGGGCTGCGATGTCCGACGATCCGGTGAGGCGGCCAGGAGGGCAGAGCCGGTGGAGTGCCGGGAAGGACCTGTCCTGGGAGCCGCTCGTCCCCGAGCTGGTGTGCGAGGTGGCATATGATCACCTGCAGGGCCGACGTTTCCGCCATGCCGCTACATTCGTCCGGTGGCGCCCGGACCGCGAACCCGAAAGCTGTTGTTACGACCAGCTGGACGTCATTGCTCCGGCGCTGTTGGAGGAGGTATTTCGCGCCGGTCCTGGGCGCCCCAATCTGGGATGACCTCCGATCTCAGGATGGGGCGATTACGTTGCAGCCGAGCGAGCCCGCGGCGGCAGCCATCCTGTGGTCATAGGTGACCAAGCAAGCCAGGTCGTCGCCCAGTTGCAACGCGGTGGCCAGATGGATGGCGTCCAAGGAACGCACAGTTGCGGGCCGGATCTTGGTTGCCGAGGAGAGGACCCGGTCGCTCACCCGCAACAGATCAATCCTCCTCAGGACATCTGTTCCCCGGCGGCGGGCGGTGGGACCGAGGCGGAGCTTGGCGAGGACCGATGAAGGGGGTTCCTGGCCAGGCTCGATGACCAGTGGTGGGGGAAGATCGTCCATCGCAGCGTTGGCCGGGGCTACTTCCCCGCTCGTGCGGAGCCGATCAAGGGGGCTGGCGGGGGGAAGCGGGCTGAGCAGTGCCACCGGTCGACCCCGATCAGTGATCTCGAAGACCTCCCCCCGCTCCACCTGGCGCAGGAGTTCGCTCGCCCGCTGCCTTAGCTCCCTGACCCCCACGGTCTCCATGTGCTAACAGTAGCACGTGGACCGTCCTAGATGGCCGGTGGCTTCTCCAGGAGAGGCATCCCGCACAGGGCGCGGCCCACGAAGTCGTAGAGGGCGTCGGTGGTCGGTGCCATCACCCGCGCGGCACGGGCGTCGCGGAAGCGGCGCTCCACCCCCAGCTCTTTGCGGAAGGCCGAGCCCCCGCAGACCTTCATCGCCAGGTCGGTGACTGCCAGTGCGGCCTCCGAGGCGGCGGCCTTGACCTCCAGCACCCGCAGCACGGCCTCGGGTCGGCCCTTGTCCCAGGCGGCCACGGTCTCGCGCAGCAGGGCCGCCGCAGAATCGGTGGCGATGCGCATCCGGGCCAGATCCGCTCTGGGGATCGGCAGGTCCGCCAGGCTGGCGTCCAGGTGGGCTAGGCGTGCCCTACCCAGGTGAGCAATGGCCTCGGTGGTCACTGCCTCGGCGAGCCCGACGCTGAAGGCGGCGTTGAGCACCAAGAACCAAGGCAGGATGCTGATCATCGCCAGGTCGAGGCCCGTCCCGTCAGCGCCCAGTATGTCGGCGAGATCGACCACCACCCCTTCGGCGGTGACCGGTACCGAGCCGTTGCCCCGCAGCCCCAGGCCGTCGAAACCACCGGCCACGCTCAGGCCCGAGGCGCCGGAGCGGACCAGCCAGAGGGTCATCGCCCCCGACCCGGACACCGGCCGGCTGGACCACACGTAGCAGGCTGCCTCGCGAGCCGAGGTCACCCAGCTCTTGCGGGCGTCGAGGCGCGCCTTCCCCGGCAAGGCGCCCCCCTCCCCGGCGGCGCCCCCCTCCCCGGAGGCGTCTCCCCCGGAGGCGTCTCCCCCGGAGGCGCCGGCCTCCCCCGCCTTCCCGACGGTGCTCGCGGTGCCCATCGGGACCCAGAACTGGCTCCCCGAGCCGAACTCGGAGAAGGCGATGGTGGACAGCCAGGAGCCGTCGGCGACTGCCCGGCGGGCCGGATCGGACCCGTACGCCCCGATCGCCGACGCCGCGGTGTAGTGCATCATCAGGACCATGGCGCTGGACCCGCAGTGGCGGGCGAGTGCCTCGACCACCTCGGCAGCGGCCCGCAGGCCCTGGCCCATCCCCCCGAGCTCGGTCGGGCCGACGAGGCCCAGCAGCCCGGAGGAACGCAGGGCCTCAACAGTCTCGGCGGGGAACCGCCCGTCGCGGTCCACCTCCAGGGCGTGGGCGGCGGCGACCGGGACGACGGCGGCCAGTGCCTCGCGGAAGTGGCTCAACCCCCTCGCTCCTCGGGGGGCGGCTCGCGCCCCCCGGCGGCCATGCGGGTGCGGACCAGCACCTCGTGTTCCCATGGGCGGGGGTCCGCGCCGAAGTCGTAGAACAGGCAACCCTCCGGGCATGCAAACGGGTCGCTCTCGTTCATGTCCACCCGGCAGGTCTCTACCCGCTCCGAGCCGCCCGGCGCGCCGTTCGGCAGGTAATGAAGGCAATCGGTGTTCACGGCCATGCGCCCATACTAGTTCCACCGGGCCGGTGTCCGGGCGAGGCGTAGTCCAGCCGTCATCCGCCCGCAACCTGCCCGAAACCTGACTCCGCTTGCCTGGCGACATGGAAAGGAGGCGCAGTCTCGTCGTGGCCGGCCACGGCATGGTCGGTCACCGCCTGGTCGAGATGCTGGTCGAGCGGGGCTTCACGAAGCACACCGACCTGTCGGTCTTTTCAGAGGAGCCCCGCCCCGCCTACGACCGGGTGGCCCTTTCCTCACTGTTCTCAGGCAGCACCCCTGAGGAATTGAGCCTGTTGCGCCCTGGCTTCGTGCCCACTCCCGGCCTGTCCCTGCACCTGGCCGAGTCGGTGAGTGCCATCGACCGGGCAAAAAAGGTGGTCACCTCCTCCTCTGGCCGCCAGGCCCCCTACGACACGCTGGTGCTCGCCACGGGTTCCGCACCTTTCGTCCCGCCGATACCGGGTACCGACGCGGCGGGCTGCTTCGTCTACCGGACGGTGCAAGACGTGGAGGCGATCAAGGCCTGGGCGGCACACTGCCAGGTGGGGGTGGTCATCGGCGGCGGCCTCCTGGGTCTGGAGGCGGCCAACGCCCTGCTCCAGCTGGGCTTGACCACCCACGTGGTGGAGCTGGCCCCGCGGCTCATGCCCCTGCAGGTGGACGAGGGCGGGGGAGTGGCGCTGCGCCGCCAGGTCGAGGCGCTGGGGGTCATCGTGCATCCTGGCGCGAGAAGCGCCGAGGTGCTCACCTGGGCGGCCAGGGCGCGCAGCCCCCGGAGGGTGAGCGGCATCCGCCTTGACGACGGCTCCGACCTGGTGGCGGGAATAGTGGTCTTCTCTGCCGGGATCCGGCCCCGTGACCAGCTGGCCCGGGATTGCGGCCTCGCTCTGGGAGAGCGCGGGGGGATCTCGGTCGACGAGGGATGCGTGAGCTCGGACCCGGCGGTGCTGGCCATCGGGGAGTGCGCCCTGGTGGCGGGGCGGACTTGGGGACTGGTCTCTCCGGGCTACCAGATGGCGAGGGTGGTGGCCGACAGGCTCACCGGAGTGCCCGACGCTGCGTTCACCGGAGCCGACCTGTCCACCAAGCTCAAGCTTTTGGGCGTGGATGTGGCCAGCTTCGGCGACGCCCACGGTGCGGCCCCCGGAGCGGAGGCGATCTTGTTCTCCGACGCCCGGGCCAACATCTACCGCAAGCTGGTGGTGGATGTCGCCGACGGCCGGGTGCTGGGCGGTGTCCTGGTCGGGGATGCCTCCGGCTACACCGAGCTGGCGGCCATGGCTCAGGGCACCATGTCCACCCCGGAACAGCTGGCCGCCATGGTCCTTCCGGCGGGCGCAGCCGCCGGGACGGGAGCGCGCCTCGCCGGGGTCGGGGCTCTGGCCGGTGCTTCGACCATCTGCAACTGCGAGAACGTGTCCAAGGACTCGATCTGCACCGCGATCGCGCTCGGGGCCACCGAGGTCGGGGCGATAAAGGGTGCGACCCGGGCCGGCACTGGGTGCGGGGCTTGCGTGCCCCTGCTGGTCGACCTGCTGGCCGAGGAGGGTGTCGACTCGGCGAGCCAGCTCTGCGAGCACTTCGCCTACACGCGCCAGGAGCTGTTTGACATCGTGCGCATCGAGCACATCACCAGCTTCTCCGAGCTGGTATCGACCAGGGGAGTCGGCCGGGGCTGCGAGATATGCAAGCCAGCGGTCGCCTCGATGCTGGCCTCGCTCGGAGGTGGGTACATCCTGGAAGGGGAGCAGGCGAGCCTGCAGGACACCAACGACCACTTCCTGGCCAACCTCCAGCGTGACGGCACCTACTCGGTGATCCCCAGGATTCCAGGCGGCGAGATCACCCCGGCCAAGCTGGTAACCCTCGGCCAGGTCGCCGCCGAGTTCGGCCTGTATACCAAGATCACCGGTGCCCAGCGCATAGACCTCCTCGGGGCCAGGGTGGGGGACCTGCCCGCCATATGGTCCAGGTTGGTGGCCGCAGGCTTCGAGTCAGGCCACGCCTACGGCAAGGCCCTGCGGACGGTCAAGTCCTGCGTGGGGACCACCTGGTGCCGTTACGGGGTCCAGGACTCCACAGCCCTGGCGATCGAGCTCGAGCTGCGCTACAGGGGGCTGCGCTCGCCCCACAAGCTCAAATCCGCGGTGTCGGGGTGCTCGCGCGAGTGTGCCGAAGCCCAGTCCAAGGACTTCGGGGTCATTGCCACCGAGGCGGGGTGGAACCTGTACGTGTGCGGCAACGGGGGTACCCGCCCCCGCCACGCCGTGCTGCTGGCCTCCGACCTGGACCGCGAGGCCCTCATCCGGGTCATCGACCGGTTCCTGATCTTCTACATCCGCACCGCCGGGCGCCTGGAGCGCACCGCCAGCTGGCTCGAAAAGCTCGACGGCGGTATCGACTACCTGCGCTCGGTGGTGGTGGACGATGCACTGGGCCTGGGTGCAGAGCTGGAGGCGGCGATGGAGTCCCACGTCGCCGGCTACGCCTGCGAGTGGCGCGAGACCCTCGAGGACCCCGAGCGGGTGGCGCGCTTCTCACACTTTGTGAACAGCGCCGAGCCGGACCCGGGCGTGGTGATGGTGCCCGAGCGAGGTCAGCTCCGGCCCGCACCGACCAAGAAGCTGGAGCCCAAAAAGCTGGAAGGGGCGCGAGCCACCAGGTGAGATGGACCAGGGTCTGTCGCTTCGACGAGCTGACCCCCGATCGGGGGGTGTGCGCCAAGGTAGGAGAACACCAGGTGGCGGTGGTGCGCACCTCGGGTGACGACGCGCTCTACGCGCTGGGAAACCATGACCCCTTCTCGGGGGCGAACGTGTTGTCCCGGGGGATCGTGGGGAGCCTCGGGGGAGTGGTGGTGTTGGCGTCCCCGCTGTTCAAGCAGCACTTCTGCCTCGCCAGCGGCCGCTGTGTCGAAGAACCGAAGGTCGTGGTCACCACCTTCGAGGTGCGCCGCAACGGGGAGTGGGTGGAGGTCGGCGACCCTTAGGGCGACCCTATTTCGGGGGGGGAGAACCAGGGCTGCATCGCCTGGGCGAGCATCAGGTCCCCCGAGACCCGCAGGCGGCCGGTCATGAAGGCGCGCATGCCATCCAGGCGCCCGGCCATGAAGCGGAGGAAGTCCGCCACCCCGAGGGCGAGGGTGACCCGGGCCACCGCGGCGTTGCCGGGGGCCACCGAGCAGGTCCCGTCGGCCACGGTGACCTGCCAGGTCCGCTTCCCCGAGGGCGTGGCAAGCTCCCACTGGATCACCGCGCTCGCCCCGACGGCCCGCTCGGGCAGGAAACCAGCGGCCATGGTGGCGAAGGCCCGTGCCAGGACAGTGTCGGTCCCCATGGCTTCGACCCGCGCCGTCACCGCTGCGTCCTTGCGCCCCTCGACGAGGCCGGCGATCTCGGAGTCCGACAGGACTGGCAGGCCGGGGTCGCTCACGGGGCCAGCCTAGGCGCATCACGGGTCGTGGGTGGGCGCCAATGGGGAGGGGGCACTGGGCGATATTCCTTGAGGTGGGGGGGCCGACTTCGACAGCGGGGGGCGCGTTGGCTAGATTCACGCTCGATGCCCCGCGGCCAGGATGCTCCGACGCCTATGTCACCTGCCAGGCGGCGCGCCCTGGTGGCGGGCCTGGTGGTGCTGGGGGCCTTGATGCTTGGGGGTTGCAGCGGTCTGCCGACCTTCGGGACCTTCCTGCCGGTGACCAAGGAGGAGGGTGGTACATACAGCCTCTACCAGGTGCTCACCCTCGCGGCGATGATCATCGGCGCGTTCATCTGGGCCCTGATATTCTGGTGCGTCTTCCGATACCGGCGCAAGAAGGCGAACCCCGCCACCGGCGAGGAGCCCAAGCAGACCCGTTACAACCTCAAGTGGGAGGTGGTCTACACCGCGACCCCCATCCTTCTGGTGATCATCATCTTCGTCTTCACCGTCATCAGCGAGGACCAGGCCGACGCGGTGGTCAGCCACCCGGCGGTGACGGTGGACGTGACCGGGTTCCAGTGGGGTTGGAAGTTCGACTACCCGCTCGCCGGCGCTGAGCACATCACGATTGGGCCGGTGGGCGAACCCACCCCCACGCTGGCGCAGGCGACCACCGGCCTGCAGGCCCAGGTTCCGGTGGAGACCTATCCCACCATGGTGATCCCGGTGAACGAGACGGTGCACATCAATCTGGTGTCCAACGACGTGGTGCACGGCTTCTACGTGCCCCAGTTCCTCTTCAGCCGCTACGCCCAGCCCGGCGTGACCAACACCTTCGACTTCACCCCAAAAAGGACGGGGACCTTCTCCGGCCGCTGCACCCAGTTCTGCGGGCTCTACCACGCCGAGATGCAGTTCTACGTCCAGGTCATGTCAGGCTCCGCCTATACCGCGTGGGTACACGCCCATGAGGCTCCGATCACACAAGGACCGCTCACGTGACGCTGCTCGATGAACCCCGCGTAGTCGATTTCGACCAACCCCCCGAGCATCACCACGAGGGGCCATCGGGGCTCTACCAGTGGATCACGAGCACTGACCACAAGGTGATCGGAAAGAGCTACCTGTACACCTCGATCGTGTTCTTCCTGCTGGCCGGGTCGATGGCGCTCCTGATCCGCACCCAGCTGATCATGCCCAACAACACCTTCGTGAGCCAGCAGACCTACGACGAGCTTTTCACCATGCACGGCAGCTTGATGATGTACCTGTTCGCTGGGCCGTTCGCCTTCGGGGGCTTCGCCAACCTGATCATCCCCATCCAGGTCGGCGCCCCGGACATGGCCTTCCCCCGGCTGAACCTGCTGTCCTACTGGTTGTACTTCTCGGGCGGGATCATCCTGATCGGCGGGTTCTTCGTCTCCGGGGGCGCGGCGGACTTCGGTTGGGTCGGCTACGCCCCGCTGTCCAACATCATCAACTCTCCCGGTCCGGGGTCGGATATGTGGATCGCCGGTCTGATCCTGACCGGCTTCTCGGCCATCTTCACCGGCATCAACCTGGTGACCACCATCTTCTACCTGCGCGCGCCGGGCATGACCATGTTCCGCATCCCGATCTTCTCCTGGAACATGCTGGTCACCGCGATCCTGATCCTGATCGCCTTCCCGGTGCTGACCAGCGCGCTGATCATGCTGTACGCCGACCGCCACCTCGGCACGCACTTCTTCACCGTTGTCGGTGGAGGGGTGCCGGTCCTGTGGCAGAACCTGTTCTGGTTCTTCGGGCACCCCGAGGTCTACATCCTGGCCCTACCCTACTTCGGGATCGTCACCGAGATCCTCCCGGTCTTCTCCCGCAAGCCGGTGTTCAGCTACAAGGGCCTGGTCTTTGCCACCCTGCTCATCGCCGGGCTGTCGACCGGAGTGTGGGCGCACCACATGTTCACCACCGGGGTGGTGCTGCTGCCCTTCTTCGCCGGTATGAGCTACCTGATAGCGGTGCCCACGGGACTGAAGTTCTTTGCCTGGATCGGGACCATGTGGCACGGGCATCTCTCTTTCAAGACACCGATGCTCTTCGCGGTGGGATTCTTGGTGGTGTTCCTGCTGGGTGGCCTGTCCGGAGTCATCCTTGCCGCTCCCTCGGTGGACTTCTTCGTGCATGACACCTACTACGTCGTGGCGCACTTCCACGAGGTGCTGATCGGCACCGCGGTGCTGGGCGGCTTCGGGGGCTTCTACTACTGGTACCCCAAGTTCACCGGCCGGATGCTCCGGGACAACCTGGGCCAGTTGCACTTCTACATGCTGATCGTCGGCTTCGTCATACAGACCCTGCCCCAGTACATCCTCGGCCTGGAGGGGATGCCCCGACGGATCCCCGTGTACACCGTGGCGGACCACTGGACGACGCTGAACGTGTTCTCCAGCTGCGGCGGATACCTGATCGGACTGTCGTTCGTGGTCTGGCTGGTGAACCTGTGGATATCCTGGCGCAAGCCGATTGCCGCGGGGGACGACCCCTGGGGCGGGCATACCCTGGAGTGGGCGACTTCCTCGCCGCCACCGCACCACAACTTCTACTCGATCCCCCCGATCCGATCTGAGCGGCCCACCTGGGACATGAACCACACCGAACCCCCACCGGGCTCCGCGGTCGAGGGGCCCACCGGGATAACGGTCAGATGAGCGGCCTCCGATGAGCGGAGCTCCGATGAGCGATGGGGGGCCCAACCCGACCCAGTCGCCCGGCGACGACGCGGTCCGCGCTGCCGGGGGTGCGCGGATCTCGCAGGGCTGGGTGAAGCGGGACCTGCGCGCCGCATGGGGCACCGCCAGGGGCACCGGCGGGTTCCGCTTTGAGGCCATGATCTACCTGGGCATCGCCCTGTTCTTCTCGGTCGTGCTGGCGGGTTACTGGTTCACCAGCGGGGAGGACGGCGGAGCGGTGATGCTGTTGTTCACCGTCTGCCTGGGCCTGCTGCCCGGCGGGTACATGTTCTTCTGGTCCCGGCGGATGAAGCGCCGGCCAGAGGACAGCCTCGACGCCGAGCAGTCCGACGGGGCGGGCGCGGTGGGGAGCTTCCCCGACCAGAGCGTGTGGCCCTTCGTGCTCGGCACCGGGATGGGATTTTGCGCGATGGCGTTGGTTTTCGGTCCCTGGCTCGGTCTGATCGGCGGCCTGATGGGGATCGCCGCCGCCATCGGCGTGACCGGAGAGAGCCGCCGGGGCGGCAACGTCTGAAGGCTGTCACCGGGCCGGTCTGACGCCGTGCCGCACCTGACCGCGCCCCCCGGTTGGGGCGGAGTGCCCAAGGCGTGCGAGCATGTGGGATGGCCACTGACCGGATCGTTCCTGCCCAGCTCCACCCGTTCGCCCGTCCAGCCGCCGAGGCGGCCAGCTTCGTGAACATCGTCTCGGGACACGGGGCGACGGTCACCGACGACCACGGCAACGACTACGTGGATGCCCTTGGCAGCCTGTGGTACTGCCAGATCGGGCATGGCCGGGAGGAGATGGCTGAGGCCATCGCCGCGCAGTGCCGCACCCTGGCGGGATTCCATACTTTTGACCGTTTCGCCAACCCGCCGGCTGAGGCTCTCTGCGCGGAGCTGGTCGGGATGGCGCCCATGGACGGCGCCCGGGTGTTCCTAACCAGTGGAGGGTCTGAGGCGGTCGAATCCGCGATAAAGCTGGCCAGGATGGCCCAGGTGCGTTCTGGGCACTCGGAACGGACACTGATCGTGAGCCGGCGCCCCTCTTATCACGGCGTCACCTATGGCGCGATGTCTGCCACCGGACTTCCCCCCAACCAGGAGGGCTGGGGAGCCCTGCTGCCCGATATGGTGCAGGTGGACAGGGACGACCTTGACAAGCTGGACGCGCTGCTTGCGGAAGAGGGTTCCCGCTTGGCTGCGATCATCGCCGAGCCGGTGATCGGTGCCGCGGGGGTGTACCCGCCAGCGCCGGGCTACCTTGCGGGGCTGCGGGAGCGTTGCGACCGCCTCGGTGCCTACCTGATCCTGGACGAGGTTGTCTGCGCCTTCGGGCGGCTCGGGACCTGGTGGGCGGCGGAGTACTTCGATGTTCGGCCCGATCTGGTGACCTTTGCCAAAGGCGTCACCTCGGGCTACCAGCCCGTGGGCGGAGTGCTGGTGGGCCGGGCGGTTCGTGAGCCGTTGGAGGCCGACCCGGCGTTCTTGTTGCGCCACGGCAACACCTACAGCGGTCACCCCGCCGGGTGCGCGGCGGGCCTGGCCAACCTGGCGATCATGCGCCGGGAGGGCCTCCTCGGACGCTCCGTGGAGGTGGGTGCGGCCCTACGGTCGGGGCTGGAGAGCCTGGTTGACGGCTCCAGGGTCACAGAGGTTCGAGGGGCGGGAGCCGTTTGGGCGCTGGGGTTCGGCCCAGGGGCGGATGCGGTGGCCGTCCGCAACGCCATGTTGGCGCGTGGGGTGATCGCCCGGCCCATAGGTCCATCCACCATGGCGTTCTGCCCTCCCCTGGTGATCACCGACGCCGAGATGGATCACCTGGTCAGCGCCACTGGCGAGGCGATCGTCGCGTGCTGAGCCCCAGCGAACTGGTCCGTGACTACGACGCGCTTCGCCATGGCCTGGGCGGGGCGTGGGTGGACCGTGACGTAATCAGGGTCGCAGGACCCCAGGCCATTGCCTACCTTCAGGGTCAGCTCAGCCAGGACGTGGTGGCCCTGGCAGTCGGCGGGTCTGCGCCGTCGTTGCTGCTCTCTCCTCAGGGGAAGGTGGACGCCTGGCTCCGGGTGACCAGGGTGGCGGACGACGCCTGCCTGCTCGATGTCGACGCCGGGTGGGGGGAGGCGGTGATGGAGCGCCTCGGCCGCTTCAAACTGCGGACGAAGATGGAGATGAGCGCTGGTGCTGCCTGGCGCTGCCTGGCGTTGCGGGGTCCGGGAGTCGCCGGCGTTCCAGGCGCGGCCGGGCTGGTGGTTCCGGCGTTCTGGCCAGGCGTGGAGGGAGTCGACCTACTGGGAGAGTCGGTGGAGGTGCCCCCGGGTGTCACACTGGTCGGGCCCGATGCGCTCAGGGCCCTGCGGGTGGAGGCGGGCGTGCCCGCGATGGGCTCCGAGCTGGGCCCCAAGACGATCCCGGCCGAGGCGGGCCTGGTGGCGGCCTCGGTGAGCTTTACCAAGGGTTGCTACACCGGGCAGGAGCTGGTTGCCAGGATCGACTCGCGGGGAAACCGGGTGCCCAGGCGGCTGCGCGGCGTGGTGGTCGCGTGGGAACTGCTGGAGCGTCTGGGGGCCGCCTCCGCCTCGGCGTTGGCCCACCCACACAGCTCGCCCCCGCCGGTAGGGGCTGAGCTGGTCCTCGATGACAAGGTTGTCGGGGCGCTGACCAGCGTCGCATCCTCCCCCGGCCTGGAGGCCGTGGTGGCACTGGCCTACGTCCGGCGCGAGGTCGAGCCGCCAGTGGAGCTGAGCCTGAGGTGGGATGACGCCTCTGTGGCAGCCCAGGTCCGGGAGTTGCCCCTGGTCGGGTGACAGTACAGGTCCGGGAGTTGCCCCTGGTCGGCTAGTTGCTAGCGGCTAGCTGTTCCCCCCGTCGCTGCGTCTTGGGCCCCGGCCCTTTGGGGGCTGGATCCAGCCAGCGTTGGACACTCCCCGGGGCTCGTAGAACAGGCATCCCTCGGGGCAGGCGAACGGGAGGCTCTGGTTGGCCTCGATCCTGCAGCGCTCGACCCGTTCCACCGGGCCGGCGCCGCTGGGTCCCGAGCCGGAGCGCGCTCGGCCTCCGTCGACTCTGCGTGGGCGGGTCGGTGACTGGCCGCCCACCGACTGCATTACATAGTGACGGCAGTCCTCGTTCACGGCCATGCTCCATGGTGCCAGATGCGGGCACCAGATAGGTGGCGGCTGTAAGGTCGGCCACGTGGAGGACAAGTCGATCAGCCGGGCCGAGATGGCGCGCTGGAGCCAGAGCCTTGCGGCCATCGCCCGCACTGGCCTCGGGTTCACCCAGAATCTCTACGAGCGGGAGCGTTTCGAGGAGGTCCTGAAGGTCGCTGCGGACATCGCGGTGGCCTCCACTGGCCCCAAGGTGGAGGATCCGGCCGAGCTGGTGGAGGGCTGGCTAGGGGAGGTGGTCGCCGGGGTGCCTGGCTATGTGACCCCCAAGGTGGCGGTCGGGGCAGTGGTGGGCAACGAGGCCGCTGAGATCCTCTTGGTGCGCCGAGCCGATTCGGGGGCTTGGCTGTATCCCACCGGTTGGGCAGATGTGGGCTACTCGGCCTCGGAAGTGGTGGTCAAGGAGGTCATGGAGGAGACCGGGATCGAGGCGGTGCCCGTAAGGGTGATCGCGGTGCTCGACGGGCTCAGGCTCGGCTTCAACCGGGTTCCGCTCTACTCGGTGGTCTTCCAGTGCAGGGCGGTCGGTGGTGCTCTGGCTGCCCACCCCTTGGAGTGCTCCGATGTCGGCTGGTTCGCCCAGGATGCGCTCCCGGAGCCGATCATAAGTGCGTCGCACTGGGTGGCTCACGCCTTCGCGTCGCTGCGGAACGAGCCCATCGAGGTGATGTTCGACCCCCCTCGGCCCGCACCGTGGCGAGTCCCTGGCTGAGCCGGGACGGGTACGATCTATTGCGTGATGCAGCGATGGCTCGGCCCCAGGGCGCTCGGATTGCACCTGGTGGTCCTGATCTGGGCTCCTGGGTGCATCGTCGCCGGCATCTGGCAGGTGAACGTGGCCCTGTCGGGCCTTCGCCTCGCCTGGGTCTACAGCATCGAGTGGCCGGCCTTCGCGCTGTTGGGCATTGCGGTGTGGTACCACCTCATCGTGGACGATCGGTCGACCACCGGCAGGGAAGGCCTGCGTAAGGCTCGCCAGGCTGCCGGGTTGGTCGATGTCCCCGTGGCAGAGCGGGTGGCCGCCGTGCGGCGCCCGGAGTTGGAGGACGAGCGCCTGGCCGCTTACAACGACTACCTGGCGTCGCTGGCCGCGAGTGGGCGCCGTAAGACCGTACGGCATCCGTGAAGGAGCTGCTGGCTTACCGCATCATGGCCTACGTGGTGGGGGTGGGCCTGATCCTGGTGTGCGCGGGGATACCGCCACAGCTGCTCGGGTACCCCGAGTTCGAGAACGTCATCGGGGTGGTCCACGGCATCTTCTACATCATCTACCTGCTGGCGTCCTTCGCGCTCTACCGCAAGGCACATTTCACCAAGTTGCAGCTGGTGGGGCTGGTATCTGCTGGCTTTGTACCGCTCTTGGCCTTCTACGTGGAGCGCCGGACCACCAAGCGCATCAGCCGTGACCTGGTGGCGCTGGATCTCGCAGCCGGCCCCAGCACCCCCGGCCCCAGCACCCCCGGCCCCAGCACCTCCGGCCCCAGCACCTCCGGCCCCAGCACCTCCGGCCCCAGCACCGTGACGCCGGAGTCCTGAGCGTCCGGCGAACCCAGCCCCAGACGCCAGCACCACGATCCCGAGGATCGCGATCAGCGGACCGGTGTTGGGGTCGGTTGACGAGCCGCTGGTCAGCTCGCCCAGACCCTGGCCCAGGACCCAGTCGGCGAGCGCAAGGCAGATCCCGACGCTGGCAGCCACCTTCCGCGGCCATCCGCCAAACAGAGCCACCACGCCGATCAGGGCCTCAACCACCCCCAAGCCGACGATCAGGCCATTGCCGGCGGACAAGATCCAAGCCGCCGCCGAGTAGTCCCAACCGGCCAGCCAGGTGGGGCTGCCTGGTGCCAGTGCCAGTGGTCCCCCGGCGAGGGCGTCCGCGCTGGCCTGGGCGGGCAGGGAAAGCAGCACCACGCCCCCGATCCACAGCACGGCCCAGGCGACCACTGCCCAGGTCCTGGGGGGGAGGTCGGAGCCGCGGGCCCCAGCCAGCAGGCCCGTAGAAACCCGAGAAGCTGCGTGGCGCAACCGTCCAACCTCCGACCGTCCGTTTGCAGAGCCCGCAGAGCCCGCAGAGCCCGCAGAGCCCGCAGAGCCCGCAGAGCCCGCAGAGCCTGCAGAGCCTGCAGAGCTGTTGGCCTTGGCTGGCCAGGCGACCAGGCCGAGCGTCACGTAAATCAGCGCCGCTCCCGGAGCCCCGGTGGAGATGGCGGCGTGCCCGGCTGCGATGGCGTCCAAGCCCTCGCCGAAGTACCACACGGCAAGGCCCCAAACCACAGACAAGGCCAGCGCGGCCCGCACTGTCGGACGGATCAGGAGCCCGAGCCCGATGAGTAGCTGTATCGAGGCGAAGGTGGCGTCGAAACCGAACGGGTGAGTCTGGATCAGGGCGACGGCCCATCCGACTGGAACCGAGACGAATGCCGGCTCGCCGATGCCTTGGGGCGCGATCACCGTGGCGGCAAAGCCGTTGCCAAACATAAAGGGCTGGAGCTGGAGCAGCCCGTCGAGGAGCCACAAAACCCCCAGGACCAGCTGGATGCCCCGCCGGGTGACCCGTACCCGCGGGACCCTCCAGCGCACCCTCCGACGCGCTGACCCGACTTCCGGAGAGGAGCTTGCGTCAATCCCTGGCCGTGCCGTACCTACGCCTGCCATATGCGTAGCCTTCGGAGTGGATTCGGGTCGCGTATGGCCGTTGTCGTCTCGGCGGGAAGGTCTCGGTGCTAGGGCTGGGTGGAACCCTGGCCGGAACCCTGGCCGGAACGCTGGCCGGAACGCTGGGTGGTCGCGGGCATCTGGCGTGCGCCGTCCGCCATTGCGTTCAGGGATCCCGAAGGCACCGGGATGGGCGGGCGGTGATCAGCTCCGTCGCCGGGCCGGATCTCTGAAGGGGCCAGGGTGTAGCCCCCCTCCGGGGTCCGGGAGATGATGCTCGGGCGCTTGTGCCGGCCTGCCTCCGGCGCCTTGGACAGCTCCCTGCAGATCTTGAAGGTCACGAACCCGGCGACGAAGGGCGCGATGACCAGGGCGTAGCGCAGCACCGGGAGCACCACGTTCAGTGAGATGGCGAAGAAGTTGGCCAACAGGTCAGTCGAGCTGGCGATGAACAGCACCGAGAAGAAGGTGAGTACGCCCACGCCGATTGCGGTGCGCCAAGCGGCGTCTCTGGGTCGTTCCAGCAGGTGGTGGGATCGCCGGTTGTCCTTGGTGAACTTGGCCTCGATCCAGGGCCAGAGCATCATGAACGGCACGGCGACCCCAGGCATCAGCACTGCGGGGAAGAACAAGGTGGGGATCATGTGCCCCTGCAAGTTCACTTCCCAGCGCGGCATGAGCCGCAGCGCACCGTCCAACCACCCCATATACCAGTCCGGTTGGACCAGGTAGGTGACGTTGTAGGGGACATACGGCCCGTACAGCCAGATGGGGTTGATCTGGGCCAGGCCCCCGAGCAGGGCGGTGATCCCGAAGATCATCATCAACAACCCGGTGGTCTTGAAGACGAAGCCGGGCCACACCGGCGTCCCAACCACGTTGCGCTCCGTTGCGCCGTGCCCTCGGAACTGGGTGTGCTTCTGGTGCCACAGCAGCCCCAGATGGACCGCCAGTAGGGCGACGATGATGCCGGGTAGCAGGAACACGTGGATGATGTACAAGCGGTAGTCGTAGCTGGTCCCTGGGAAGTTGCCGCCGAAGAAGAAGAAGGTGAGGTAGGTCCCGACCACCGGGATCGCCAGCATGACCGAGAACATGATCCGGACGCCGGTTCCCGAGATCAGGTCGTCGGGGAGGGAGTAGCCAAGGTACCCGTTCACCAGGGCCAGGAAGAGCAGGGCCACCCCGATGACCCAGTTGAGCTCGCGGGGACGGCGGAAGGCGCCGGTGAAGTAGATCCGGCACATGTGCAACACGATGGCGCCGATGAAGATGTCGGCCGACCAGTGATGCATCTGGCGGATCACGATGCCGCCCCGGACGAACAGACTGATATTGACCACCGAGGTGTACGCGTCCGAGACGCTCTGGCCATCCAAAGGCTTGTAGGCGCCGTGGTAGACGTGGTGGGTCAGCGATGGGTTGAAGAAGAAGGTCAGGTATACCCCGGTGAGGATCACCACGATGAACGAGTAGAGGGCGATCTCTCCGATCATGAATGACCAGTGGTCCGGGAAGATCTTGTTCAGGCTCTTCTTGGTCCAGTGGGCCAGGCCGACCCGGTCGTCCATCCAGCCGGCGACCGCGCCGAGCGGAGCCATGTTGGGTTCGGTACTCATGTCGGGTCCCCCAGGTTTGCGGCCGCGCCCCGCTCCCAGAACCCGGGGCCGATCGGCTCGAGGAAGTCCCTGCGAGCTCGGAGGTAGCCCTGGTCGTCGGCGTAGATCGGCAGTTGGGGCAGGGGCCGCGGCGCCGGGCCGAAGATCGGGTAGCAGCCGGTAAGGATGTCAAACAGCGACTGGTGGCACGGGCAGAGCAACTGCTGGGTCTCGGCCTCGTACAGCGAGACCGGGCAGCCGGCGTGGGTACACACCTTGGAAAAGGCCAGGTAGCCCGCCGGCGACCAGCTTGCGGGACCCTGCTTGGTCTGGATGGGCTCCGACGCGACGCGGATCAGGAGGGTCTGCGCGGTCTGCTGGATGCCGGGGTCGTTCTCTCCACCCTCGGGAAACGTGGTGATGTACCCTCCCACGTCGATGTCGGAGACCCGGACCGGCTTGCCGGCGGGGTCCACCATCCGCGTGCCGGGCTTCCAGGCGGTGGAGAACAGGGCCAGTTTGGGCTGGGGCCCGAGCGAGCGCAGCGGGAAGATGAAAACCGCGGCCACGGCTGCTCCGGCGACGCTCATCAGCCCGAGCAGCTTGCGCCGGGCAAAGATCGAGGCCCCTCGTCCGAACGCCCCTACCACGGCCTCGCGGTCCTCGGGCTTGCTGGGCAGGTCGTGGCGGTCCTCGTAGTCCCTGGCCTCCACGAACGGACCCTTGGGGACCAGGTACTTGCCCCAGGCGGTCATCCCCGCTCCGAACGCCGTCAGTGCGACCCCCAGCATGGCGCCCTCGATCTGGGGTTGTCCTCCGAGCCAGAACACCACTGCCAGGGTCACCGTGGCGGCAACGCTGAGCGTGAAGCAGAACGCGATGATGCGTGCCGCCCGGATCGGGTTCTTGGAGGCGGGCGCCAGGCGGGGGTCGTCGGGTGAAAGCGGCTCGGTGGGAGAGGCAGGCAGGGTCAATTCCGGTCCCCGATCCAGTAGAGCAGGCCGAGCATCGAGCCTAGGCCCAGGAAGAGGGCGACCAGGCCCTCGGTGATGGGGCCGACGTGCGCCAGCCCGTTGCCCCCCCGGTCGGCGGGATGCTGGATGTGCTGGGTGACGTACGCAGTGATGTCGTTGATCTGGGCCGCGTTGAACTGGAACGAGCTGAACCTGGGCATGTTGGCCGGCCCGGTCTGGATGGCCTCGACCACCTGGGTGGGGGTGGCATAGGAGAGCGAGGGAGCGGACAGCCCGTTGGACAGGGCGTCGCCGACCCCGCCGACCGCGTGGCACCCGGCGCAGTTGGTTGAGAAGAGGGAGAAGCCCTGGCCGACATCAGCTCCGTTCAGGTCGACCGAGGGGATGCCAGGGCCACCGGGACCGAGTGAGGTCACGTACTTGACGATGTCCAGCTGCTCAGGGCGGGTGAAACGAGACTGCTTCGGTTCGGCTTCCGCGCTCGGGGTGGCGAGTGGCATACGCCCGGACGAGACCCAGAAGTCGATGGTCGCCGAGCCCAGCCCCACCAGGTTCGGGGCACGGGACGATCCAGAGGCGCTCTCCCCGTGGCACGAGGCGCAGTTGGCAACGAACAACAGCTGGCCGTTCTGGACGCTCGAGGCATCCAGGGACAAGGTCGGGGGCGTGGTGGTCGAGCCGGCGGTGGTCGAGGTCGAGGCGGGGGTGGTAACCGCAGGGGTGGTCGAGGCGGGGGTGGCAACCGCAGGGGTGGCTGCCGCCGTTGCCCCGGGGGAGGAGGCAAAGAAGGTAAGTCCCAGCGCGGAGCTGAAGCCCAGCAGTGCCAGGGGCGGGAGGAGGCGGATCCGGTGCATGCTCAGCGGCTCAGTGCACCAGGAACAGGGACAGGTACAGTGCCACCCACACGATGTCGACGAAGTGCCAGTAGTAGCTCACGGCCTGGAAGACCACCACCTCACCGGGGTCTCCCTCCGGTCCCACCATCCTGCCCGCCAGGGCGATCATGGCTACCAATCCGACGATGACGTGCAGACCGTGGATGCCGGTCATCATGTAGAACAGCGAGCCGAAGGCGTCGGTGTTGGTGGAAAACGGGACCTTGGTCCACTCCACCGCCTGGCTCAGCACGAACGTGGCTCCCATGACGAACGTCCCCGCCAGCCACCACCGAGCGGAACGGCGCATGCCGTGCTCCACGTTCCACAGTGCCTTCTGCATGGTGAAACTGGACATCACCAGGATGAAGGTGAAGAGCGCCGACTGGACGATGTCCAGCTTGTCGCCGGGTGGTGGCCAGGTCGGGGCGTATGCACGGATGGTGTAGTAAGCGGCGAACAGACCGCTGAAGAACATCAGCTCGGAACCGAGCCAGATCATCACCCCGACGCCCAGCATCGAGGGTCGGGCGTGGGGGGTGGGGAGCAGTTGTCGGTCGACGGCGATGGCCTGGGTCATCGGGAGCAGTTTCTAGTCGAGATCGCCGCGCCGTGACACATCGGCCAGGCCACCCGCTCCCGGAACGTCGTGGAGTGGTGCGGGCAGTGCCAGGTGGTGGAGGATGCTGAGCCGGCGAGTCGGACGGGTGAGGGCGACGTACAGGGCGCGCAGCCCGGTCTCGGCGACGATCAGGGCCGGTTCGACCACGATCACCGAATCGAACTCCAGGCCCTTGACCTCGTCCACTGTGATCACCGATGCCCTGGCTGAGTCGGCGGAGCCGCTGGTGCTCACCAGGGCCATCCCCGCCACGAGGAGAGCGCTCCTCAGCTCGGCGACCAGGGTCGCAGGAGCGATGACCGCCAGGTTCCCCCCAGCTCGCGGGTCTCCCAGCACCGCCAGCTCGTGGCTGGCGGTGATCACCACGTCGCTGACCAGCTGAACGCTGGACGACCGGGCGATCGTCGGAGGGCCCCCGGTCGAGCGAGCGGAGCGGGGGGGGACCTGTCCGGGGGCCGCGGAGGCGAGCACCAGGGCGGCGAGCGCCATGATCTGCGCCGGAGTCCTGTAGTTCACGCTGAGCTCGACCAGGTGGGGCTCGCGGCGCGCATCCAGCGGTCCCGTGATCTGGCTCCACGCGCTGGCCGCGTGAGGCCCGGTTGCCTGGGCAATGTCTCCGACCAGGGTCATCGAGCCCGATATCGAGCGCCGGGCGAGCATCCGAAGCTGCATCGCGGAGAGGTCCTGCGCCTCGTCCACCACGATGTGCCCGAATGCCCTGGGGGCCTCCTGGCCCGGCAGCGGCCCGAGCAGGACCGCTGCCTCGTCCAGCAGGGCTATGTCCGCACGGGTCCAGGCGATCTCACCCATGGCGTCGGCCCTGGGCCGGTAGAGGCTCGCCTGCGCGGCCGGCCCCAGCAGGTCCTTGCAGGCCAGGGCGAGCAGCGGCTTGGCCCCGAACAGGTCGTGCAGCAGCTCCTCGGCGCTCAGCCGGGGCCACATCCGATCCAGCGCCGCAACCACCCCCGGCAGCCGGCGCAGCTCCCCCGGCAGCTCGCTGGCTGGATCCGGTTCCGGCGCGTCGCGGGCCGCGTCCGGAGCGTCGCGCCCGGGGCTGTCCGGCTCGTCCACCACGTCGAAGACGCCAGCGCCGCCCTCGGGTGGAGGCCGGACCTGGTCGAGCGCAGTCCTGGCCCGCTCGTAGTCCGCCGCCAGCCGCTTGGTCAGGGCCGCCTCGACCAGAGGCCGGCGGGCGTTGTGCGTCCCCGGGCGTCGCCGCGCGGCCTGGACAAGGCGCTCCAACTCGGCTGCACTCACCCGCAGGACCACCGACCCATATGGGACCGCCAGGTCTCCTCGAAGGGGGCGCTGGCGGCTGCGCACCGCAGCTATGAGTAATTTGCACATGTGGGTGGTTCCTTTGATGTGGGCCACTCCCGCCGGTTCCACCCCCCGGATGGGCACGTCGAGCAGTCCCTCCACCGTGGAGGATGCGACCCCGTTCTCGCCGAGCGAGGGGAGCACCTGCTCGATGTAGCGCAGGTACGCCCGGTTTGGGCCGATCACCAGCACCCCCTGGCTCTCCAGGGGAAACCGGTGGGTATACAGCAAGTAAGCGGCCCGGTGCAGCGCCACCACCGTCTTGCCCGTACCCGGCCCCCCCTGGACGACCAGGATCCCGGGCAGCGGGGCTCGGATGATCTCGTCCTGCTCTCGCTGGACGGTGGCAACTATGTCTCGCAGGTAGCCCGACCGCGAGCGGCTCATGGCCGCCAGCAGCGCCCCACTCGGGACATCCGAGTCGCTGTCGGAGTCGCCCTCCTCCCCAGCGCCCGAGTCGCCCTCAGCGAACAGCTCGTCCTCGATCCCCACCAGGCGCCGGCCCTCGCTGGCAAAGTGGCGTCGGCGGTGGAGTCCCATCGGCTCTGCCCCGGTTGCTCGGTAGAACGGCGCGGCCACCGGGGCGCGCCAATCCACCACCAGTAGCTCCGAGTCGGCGGCCGACACCGGCAGCCGGCCGATGTGGTAGCTGTCGGAGTCGGTGTCGATCCGGCCGAAGCACAGGGGCCGGTCTCCCAGGTCGAGCTGGGTGAGGCGGGCCAGGCTGGATCGCACGGTCATGTCCCGCTCGGTCTTGGCCTGGGGGGTGCCCCCCCGGCCCTGGTCCAGGACCGCGGCCATCCGCTGGCGGGCAGCTTCGCGCATGGCCTCCAGCCGCTCGTAAGCTTGGTCGATGTGGGCCTGTTCGGCCTCAAGTTCAGGTTGGGGCGCCAAAGGGAGATCCAGGATACCTCGTGCCCCAGGCAGGATCGCTCCAGCCGGCTAGTGGCTCTGGGTGGCGGCGAGTAGCTTCCGGGGAGTGCCTCGAAGCGCTGGTAGAGCCGTCGATCCCCAGACGACGGCCAGAGCCGACTCGGCCAGTACGGGCTCGGCCCGTACCGGCTCAGTAGGAGCCGACTCGGCTAGTTCGGGCTCAGATTTCTTGAGGGCCTGTCGGTGTCAGCCGGTCGAGCGCACACCGGTTTGGTTCATGCGCCAGGCGGGGCGCTCGCTGCCCGAGTACCGGGCGCTGCGGGGATCGGGCAGCATCCTGGACGCGGTGGGCATCCCCGAGCTGGCCGCGGAGCTGACCATGCAGCCGGTCCTGCGCTACGGGGTGGACGCGGCGATCCTCTATTCCGACATCATGGTCCCCTTGGCCGCGATCGGCTTCGGGGTGGACATAGTGCCGGGAGTCGGGCCCGTGGTTGAGCGCCCGTTTCGCACCGAGTCCGACCTGGCCCGGATCCGCCCGCTCGATCCACAAGCGGACACCCCCTATGTCACCGAGGCGATCAAGATGCTGGTAAGCGAGCTCAAGGTGCCGCTGATCGGGTTTGCGGGCGCACCCTTCACGTTGGCCAGCTACCTCATCGAGGGCGGCCCCTCCCGCACCTACGGCGCCACCAAGGCATTCATGCACGGTGAGCCGGCGCTGTGGGCCCGGCTGGTCGACGCCCTGGCAGAGCTCTCCCTGGCCTCGTTGCGCTCGCAGGTCGCAGCCGGTGTCGCCGCAGTCCAGCTGTTCGACTCCTGGGCGGGGACGCTCTCGGAGCGAGATTACCGGGCACTTGTCGCGCCGGCCAGCGCCAAGGTGCTCGCAGGGCTGGAGGAGACCGGCGTACCTCGTATCCACTTCGGTGTGGGGACCGGAGAGCTGCTCGGCGCGATGGCGGAGGTGGGAGCCGAGGTGGTGGGGGTGGACTGGAGGGTGTCGCTGGTCGCGGCTGCGCCGAGGGCCGGTCCTGGGCGCGCCCTGCAGGGTAACCTGGACCCGGCCGTCTGCCTCGCCCCTTGGGAGGTGGTCGCCACCCAGGTCCGCCGCGTGCTGGACGACGCCGCCGGGTTGCCCGGACACGTGTTCAACCTGGGTCACGGGGTGCTCCCCGAAACCGACCCGGCTACCTTGGCGCGCATAGTGGAGATGGTGCACGAAGCCGGGGGGGACCGCCGATGATTGGCCTGTTGGTCATGTCCTACGGTGCGCCCAACGACCCCACCGAGATCGAGGCCTATTACACCCACGTCCGCCGGGGCAGGCCGCCCACGCCAGACGCGCTCGCGGACCTCCAGCGGCGTTACTTCGCCATCGGAGGGGTGTCCCCGTTGGCGATGCGCACCCAGGACCAGGCGACGGGGATCGGCGCGGCGCTGGAGCGGCTCCAGCCGGGTCGCTGGAGGGTCGTCGTGGCCTCCAAGCACGCCTTTCCATTTATTGACGACGGGGTGTCGCAGGTGGCTTCCTTGGGGATCCACCACGCAGTCGGCCTGGTCATGGCCCCGCACTACTCCGCGCTCAGCGTCGGCGAGTACGCGGATCAGGCCAAGTCGGCGGCGAGGGTGGCCTGGGTGGAGATGCGCTTCGTGGAGAGCTGGAACCTGCTCCCCGGGCTCATCGCGTGCCTGGCTGGGCGTCTGGTCGCCGCCATCGAGAGCCTGCCCGAGGAGGTGAGGGGCGCCACGCAGGTGCTGGTCACCGCCCACAGCCTGCCCGAGCGGGTGGTGGAGATGGGGGACCCCTACCCAGCTCAGCTCCGTCAGACCGCGGAGGCGGTGACCGCAGCGGCCGGGGTCGAGCGCTGGGAGATTGCCTGGCAGAGTGCCGGGCGGACCCCTGAGCCCTGGCTGGGACCCGACCTGGGCGACTCCGTCCGGGCCGCGGCTGCGTCTGGGGCACGAGCCGTGGTGGTCTGCCCTGCCGGCTTTACCTCCGACCACCTGGAGGTGCTCTACGACGTGGACATCGAGGCGGTCAGGCTGGCCGAGAGCCTGGGCCTTATCCTGGTGAGGACCGAATCGCTCAACGACGACCCAACCCTGATGGGCGCGCTGGCCGAGCTGGTTATTCACACCTGGGAGGCTTGACCAGGCCGGTTCATGGAGTGAATAGCTGCAGTTTTTGCAGCTATTCACTCCATGGACGGCGGGGGGCGAGGTGACCGGCCGGCCACCACCGGGGGGCAGGCGCCCCCCGGTGGTGGCGGTGGTCGGTGGCGGGATCGCGGGGCTGGCGTCAGCGCTGGCGCTGGCGGACGCCGGGGTCGAGGTGGTCTTGTTGGAGGCTGGCGACCGGCTGGGTGGCAAGATCCTGACTGAGGACTTCGCCGGGGTCCCGGTCGAGGCAGGCCCCGACGCCTTCGGAGCCCGGGTCCCTCACGCGGTGAGGCTGTGCGAGAGGCTGGGCCTGGGCGACCAGCTGGTTTCGCCGACCACCGGGGAGGCCTCCCTATGGGTCGGAGGTCGGCTGCGACGCCTTCCCGCCGGCACGGTCCTGGGAGTTCCCACCAGGCTGGGCTCCCTCGTCCGGTCCGGCATCCTCTCCCCGCTCGGCCTGGTGCGGGCCGGCCTGGACCTGGCCCTCCCGGCGACACCCGCCGGCGCGGACCCCTCGGTCACAGCACTGGTTCGCCGCCGGATGGGCGCTCAGGTGGCCGATCGGCTGGTCGCGCCGCTGGTCGGTGGCATCAATGCCGGGCGCGCCGAGGTGTTGAGCGCTGCGGCGGTGGCCCCGGCTCTCGACGCCGCGGCTCGCCGCTCCCGCAGCCTGGTACTCGGCCTCCGCCGCCCCGCCCCAGCCGCCCCGGCGATCACCAGCCCGATCCCCCCCGCCCCGGCGATCACGGAGGAGCGGCCGGCGTTCCTCACTCACCGGGCGGGGCTGAGTGCGGTGGTGGGCGCCATCGCCGCCGAGCTGGGGGGTATGCCGCACGCCGAGCTGCGGACCGAGGCGCCGGTCACCGCACTGCAACGAGTCGGCGACCGGTGGTCCCTGGACACCCTCCAGGGTCCGGTGGTGGCCGACGGGCTGGTTCTGGCGGTGCCGGCGTTCGTGGCCGGGGTGCTGCTGGCGCCGCATGCCCCCGAGGCTGGCCGACTGCTCGACCAGATCAACTACGCCTCGGTGGCCCTGGTCGCCCTGGCGTACCCCGACAGCGCGCTGCGACAACCCCTTCAGGGTACCGGCTTCCTGGTGCCGGCGGGGGAGGGGCGCACGGTCACGGCTGTCACCTTCACCTCACGCAAGTGGGCACATGCCTCGTCGCAGCACCGGACGACATTATTCAGAGCTTCGGTGGGGAGGTGGGGGGACAGCCGTCACCAGGGCCTGGGCGATTTTGACCTGGTGTCGGTGGTGGCCGCCGAGCTGGGGGAGGCGTTGGGGCTGCGGGGCGGGCCGGAGCGCTGGCGGGTCAGCCGGTGGCCGCGCTCGTTCCCCCAGTACGAGGTGGGGCACCTCGCTCGGGTGGCGGCGGTGGAGGCCAGTGTCCACGGGCTGCCGGCGCTGGCCCTGGCCGGGGCCGCGTACCGGGGGATCGGGATCCCGGCCTGTATCGCCAGCGGCCAGGCCGCCGCGGCGGCGCTGCGCGGCGCTCTGGGCTGGCATGGGGAAGAATAGAGCACATGCCGAGGCCTACATGGACCGGGTCGATCAGCTTCGGGCTGGTCAACGTCCCGGTAAAGCTGTTCACTGCGGTCCGCAAGCGCGACCTGAGGTTTCACCAGTTGCACGCCGCCGACGGGGCGCGGATCAGCCAGCGCCGGGTCTGCTCGGAGGACGGCCAGGAGGTCGCCTTCGACGACTTGGTCAAGGGATACGAGGTCAGTCCCGGCCGCTACGTGGTCATCGAGCCGGAGGAGCTCGACGCCCTGGACCCGGTGGCCAGCCACACCGTGGACATCGAGGATTTTGTGGCGCTGGGCGAGATCGACCCGCTCTACTTCGACAGCTCCTACTACCTGGTCCCCGAGGTGGCCGGAGCAAAGGCCTACCGGCTACTGCTGGACTCGATGAGCGAGGCCGGTCGGGTGGGGATCGGCAAGGTGGTCATGCGCTCCAAGCAGTACCTGTGCGCGGTGCGGCCCTTGGGCGATGTCCTTGTGCTCACCACCATGAACTTCGCCGACGAGGTCCAGGCCCGCTCCGAGCTGGATGGCCTGCCCGGTCCGGAGGTGGCGGCCACCGAGCGTGAGCAGCGCATGGCGACCCAGCTGGTCGAGGCGCTGAGCGGCGACTTCGACCCCAGCCGCTACCGCGATACCCACCGCGAACGGGTCATGGAGCTGATCAACGCCAAAGTGGCCGGCGAGGAGATGGTGGTCGAGGCCCCCGGCCCCTCCGCTCCGGTGATCGACCTGATGGCCGCCCTGGAGGCCAGCCTCGCCAGGGCCAGGGAGCAGGGCCAGGCCGGCGCCACGGCCGGGTGAGGCGGGGGAGGGTCGCACTCGTATCCCTGGCCGCGGGGGTACTGGTCGCTCTGAGCCTTCCCCCCTTGGGCCTGTGGGAGCTGGGCATCGTGGGACTCGGGGTGCTGGCTTGGCGCCTCGGGGGGCTCCGCCCGGGGGCTCGGGTGTTGGCTGGGCTGATGTTCGGGGTCGGTCTGTTCGGACCCACCCTCATCTGGGTGACGGCCTTCAGCGCGGTTGGGTACGTGATCGTCGTCGGCTTGGAGGCTGCATTCTTTGCGTTGGCGTCGCTGGCGGTGCCGGCGGGGCGGGGTCGGAGCCTGGTGTTTCCGGCGGTGGTGACCCTGGCCAGCGCAGCGCGCAGCGCCTGGCCGTTCGGGGGCCTGCCGATGGGGGGGATAGTGCTGGGCCAGGCGGGCGGGCCACTGCTGGGGGCCTCGCGGGTCGGCGGACCGCTGCTGGTGACCGGCCTGGCTGCGCTCGGTGGGGTCTGCCTGGCGGGCCTGGCCCCCGTGGCGCTGGCCGGCACCGGTCTGGCGGTGGGTCGCGGTCGCCCGGGCGGGACGCAACTGGGCCGAGCCGGTAGCCGGTGCCGGCCCGGTGCCGCTTCTATATTAATTGGGCTGGTGGTCGTGTTGACCGTGGCCCTCTCGGCGACCATCGCGCCCGACGGGGGCCCGGCGGTGGCCAAGCTACGGGTGGCCCTGGTGCAAGGTGGGGGTATGCGGGGCGAGCCGGCGATAGACGTCAACCCCGCGATCCCCTACGACGCCCAGCTGATCGCCACAGCGGACATAACCGAGCAGGTGGGGCTGGTGCTCTGGCCGGAGGACACCATCGCGCTGTATGGGCCGCTGGCCGGCTCGGTCCAGGACCAACAGCTGGGCGCGCTGGCCCAGGCCCTTGGTTCCACCGTCGTGGCGGGGGTCACCGAGGATGTCGGCAAGACCCAGTTCCTCAACCAGGCGGTGGCGTGGGGGCCGAGCGGAAAGGTGATCGGCAGCTATGAAAAGGTACACCGGGTCCCTTTCGGAGAGTACGTGCCGCTGCGCTCGATCCTCAAGCACATCGTCAACCTCTCCGCTGTCCCCAGGGACGCCATACCGGGCCACTTGCCCGGGTTCCTGCGGACTCCGGCGGGGCCGCTGGGGGTGATGATCTCCTACGAGGTGTTTTTCTCCAACAGAGCCCGGGTAGCAGTCCAGGCCGGGGGAGAGTTGCTGGTCGTGCCCACCAACACCTCCTCTTACCGCAGTGACCAGGTCCCGGCGCAGGAGGAGGCGGCCGACCGGATGCGGGCGGTGGAGGAGGGAAGGGACCTGGTCCAGGCTTCTCCCACCGGTTATTCCACGGTGGTGAACAGCCATGGCGAGGTCCTTGACCGCTCGGGGCTCGGGGTGAAGGCGGTGATCGAGGCCACGGTGGCCAAGCGTAAGGGTCTCACCCTCTACGAGCGCGGGGGGGACCTTCCTGAGTTGTTGGCCGCGGCCCTGGCGGTTCTGGCGGGGTGGGCGGTGGGGATAAAGGCGGCTCGGCCGGGGTAGCGGGTGCGTCGACCGGCTCGCCCGGCTCGGCCGGCTCGGCCGGGGTAGCGGGTGCCTCGAACTCCACGGTGACGCGCTGGAAACTCTTGTAGCGCTCGATCTGTGAGTACGACTCGTAAACCTTGCGGTCGGCCGGCGTCAGGTCGGTGGTGTCAGTGAACAGTGTGGCCAGTCCCCTTGGCCACAGCCGCCGTACGTGGACCACGTTGATCTCGGCGCATATCACGGTGATCACGGCTTCGAGATAGATCCAGGCCAGCAGCCCAAGGACCACACCGAACACCCCGGCCAGGGCGTCGACCCCGTTCAGGGCATGGGCAACGTAGTAGGTACCCAGGGTCTGGAGGGCTTGCCAGCACGCTCCCGCCAGGATCGCGCCGGGCAGCACTTGGCGCGTGCTCAGGTCGATCGCACTGAGCCACCGATAAGCCAGGGCAAATATGGCCACATTGAGCAAAAAGGAACCCGCTGTGGTGGCGATCCTGGTCAATTCGTTCAAGGTTCCGGTGGTGTCGATGCTGAATCCGGACAGGGAGGTGGTCACGAGCACTCCCAGGCCGAGTGTGATCAGCAGCACCCCGCTGCGCAACCGGCTCGTAAGCGGGTTCGGGCGGTCCAGGCGCGGGACAGCCCAGATCCGGTTGAAGGCCTTCTGTGCTGCCTGGACAACTTCGAGGCCTCCGTGGATGCAGACCGCCGCGCTCACGCCGAGAGTCACGAAACTTCCACGCAGGGCGTGGACGTTGTTGCTGATCTGGGTCCCGATGATCGGGAAGTTGGCCAGGGCGGAGCTGAGCAACTCTTTGTGGAGTCCGGAGTTGCTACCGACGACCAGGTCCAGGATCGTGACCAGGATCACAAGCAAGAAGAACAGCGAGATGAACCCGTAGAAGGCGATCAGCGCAGCCAGGAAGTTGCCCTGATCCTCGAAGAACTTGTAGGTGACCGCCAGCGGGAATCCCAGCCAGCGGTGCTGACGCTGGAAGGCGTCGAGCCGGGAGAGCGGGCCGTTGCCCGCGCTGGCCAAACTCAGGCGGACTGCCCGCTGAGCCCTGGGACTTGATCGCCGTCGGGGGTGGCCGCCGTTGGGCCTCCCTCGCCGCCAGACCCCTCCGCGTCACCCCCGGGTACGTCCCGGTCGACAAACAGCAACCGGTTGAAGATGACAAACTTTCCTATCCAAAGCACTCCGTAAGAGGCCAGGGACGCGATCTCGGTGAGCGCGGTGACCCCGTCGCGTGAGAGCTTCAGCTGATGTCCCAGGCCGGCGGCCAGGTCAACCGCGTAGACAGAGAAGGCCAAGCCGATGAAGGCCAGCACCCAGAACGGGAGCACCTCTTGGAACAGGCGCGAGCGGCCCCGCTTGCCCCACGCCCAGTAGCGATTCAGGGTATAGGAGGGTACCGTGCCCACCGCACAGGCGATGACCTGGCACCAACCCGCGCTCGCCACCCTGAGCACATCGAAAGTCACGAACAGGGTGAGCAGGCTGACCAACACCGATACGACCGAGACCACGGTGTACTTGATCGCCTTGCGTCCGGTTGGGGTCCGAGCCATCTCCAAAAGGGCGCGCCGGGACAGGTCCACTTGGGCTGATGCTAGCTGCTCGATGCCGGGTTACGCACACCCCCGCGATGGTGGCGGTGAGCATCCCAGGTCCGTCCAACCGCGTAGGCAAGCCCACCGAAGCTCCCTATGAAGAACCCGACCGGAAGGTTGGAGACAAACGAGATCGCGATGGATGCCCACACCGTTGCCAAAGCGATTGCGACAGACCAAGCCATGGCCAGCCCGGGACGGCTGGTGAACGAGCGGGCCGCGGCCGGGGGGCTGATCAGGAGGCTGAAGGTGAGGAGGGTCCCCACCACCGGGACCGCAGCAGCGGTGGTCAGGGCGATCACCAACAGCAGGCAGACTTCCATGCCCTGGCACCGGATGCCTCTGGCCGAAGCCACCTCCGGGGTGATGCCGGACAGGGTGAGCGGACGGTAGAGGGCGAGCACGGCCGCCGCGCACACCGCGGCTATGAGGGCGGTGGGCAGGAGCTCGGAGCTGGCGACCCCGAGGACCTCGCCGAACAGCAGGGAGTAGATCTCTGGCGCGTACTCGGTGGTCATGGACGCAAAGAGGGCTCCAAGCCCGAGCATGGCCACGACCGCGAGCGCTGCGGCCACGTCGCGCCGCCCTCGCCTTCCAAGTGCGCCGATGCCCAGCGCCCCGAGCAACGCGAACACCCCGAGGCCAACGATTGCGTTCACCCCCACCAGGGCCGCCCCGGCCGCTCCGGCGAACGCCCCGTTGGGGATGACGTGCGCGGCGAAGGCCGCACCCCGCAACACGACGAAGAACCCCACCATCCCTGCGACCACACCCAAGATGGTGGCCACCTCCCAGGTGTGGAGCATAAATCCGGAAAACATCAGGCGGTCGCCTCCTTGCGCTTGCCTGGACCTCGGCGGGGCAGTGCGCCAGCCAGCAGGTAAAAGACAAAGATCAAGCTCACCACGAAAAAGCTGACCGGCCAGCCCTGGTCGTGGGGGGGCCAGTAGTAGCTGTCGTAGGCAAGCAGGATCCCACCCCAGGTGGCCACCAGGCCGAGGACCGAGGCGACCAGCATGGCCAGTCCGGTCCGCTTGGTGAGGCGGAGGGCGGCGGCCGCCGGACCGATGAGCAGGGCAGTGCTCAAGATGGCCCCGATGGTCACGGCCGACAGCGACACCGCGAGCGCCAGGGCTCCGAGGTAGCCGACCCCGACCACGCGGACCGCCACCCCCCGAGCCGCCGCCAGCTCTGAACCGAGGGTGCTCAGCACCAGCGGCCGGTAGAGGCAGACCACGATGCCCACCGCCAAGGCGCTGAATGCCATCACGACCGGCACGGTCGATCCCGAGAAGGTGAAGATGGAGCCGAACAGGACGTTGAGGGCGACTCCGGTGGTGCTGGTGACCGTGGTGTCCAGGTACAAGAACAGTGCTGCCAGCCCAAGCGCCGACCCCAGCACGATCCCGGTGGCGAGGTCGCGCCCACGAGGCCGGCGGATCCCGATCAGCTCCATCACTCCAGCTGCCGCCACGTTCATGGCGACGAAGCCGAACAGCGGGCTGATCCCGATCAAGAACGCAGCTGACCCGCCGGCGGTCCCGATGTCGGACAGCGAGTGGCCGGCGAAGGACTGCCCCCGCATCACCGTGATGGTGCCCACCACCCCTGAGACCCCGGCCACCAGCCCGCCGACAATCAGTGCGACGTGTACCGGCGAGCTGGAGAAGAACCCAGGACCGAAGATCCCGACCGAGAAGCCCCTCACTGGCTAGGCCGACGTGGCGGAGCCGACCTCGCCGGAGCCGCCCTGGCTCTGGTGTGGGACCCTTCGCAATGGGCGTCATCGCGCCCTGCCACCACCAGGACCCGGCCGTTGACGTGGATGACGTCCACCCGGTGCCCGTACAGGGCGCTGAGGGTCTCCGTGCGCACCACCTCTTCGGTGGTTCCGCTGGTTGCCCGCCCGGCCGCGAGGTAGATCACCCGGTCCATCGAGTCGAGCAGGGGGTTCATGTCGTGGGCAGAGATCAGGACCGCGATCCCCGAGGAGGTGGCGATACGCGCCAGCAGGGCCACCACCTCTTCCTCGCTGCGGAGGTCCAGGTTTGCCAGGGGCTCGTCGAGTAGCAGCAGCTTGGGCCGGCTGATGAGGGCGTGCGCGATCATCACCCGCTGCTGCTCGCCGCCGGAGAGGTTCCCGACCCGCGCCTCGTCCAGGTGAGTGGCATCCACCGCCGCCAGGACCTCGTCGATGGCGGCGCGGCGCGCAGCTGATGGCCATGGAATACCCAAGCGGTGGCCGTCCAGGCCCAGCCCGACCAGGTCTCGGGCTCGTACCGGCATGTCGGGATCGAGCGCGAGGGTCTGGGGGACGTAGCCGATCAGCGGGTTGCGGCGCGAGCGGGGACGCCCGGCCACGAGGACCTCCCCCGATGTCGGGGTGACCAGGCCGAGTATTGCCCGCAGGAGCGTGGTCTTGCCCGCCCCGTTGGAGCCGATCAGCCCGGTGACCTCACCGGGCCCCAGCTTGAAGCTGACCCGGTGGAGGACCTCGCGTCCACCCAGCGACACGCTGAGCTGGTTGACCGTGAGGATCGCCGCCGCCGCCGCGCCCGGCGCGCCCGCAGCGGTCGGTGCGCCCGGCTCGACCGCAGCCGTGTCCGGCCCGCCCGAGCGGGTAACGGCCCGGATGCGCACGGCTACAGCTTCACCGTGGAGGTGCGGTCGGCCACGGCCTTGGTGAGGGCGGTCACCTCGGCCAGCATCCAGGTCTGGTAGGTGTAGCCAGGGGTGGGCATTGTCTCGTATACCCCCACCACCGGTATCCCGTCGGCCCTGGCGGCGTTGATGAAGCTCTGGGTGAGGGGGTCGGTGACCTGCTGGTTGTACACGAGCACCCTTACCTTGTGCTGGCTGAAAAGGCTGGTCTGGAGAGACACGTCCTGGGGCGCGGGATCCACCCCGTTCATTATCTCTGCCTGGAAGCCGAAAGGCGTCAGGTTGTCAGCACCCATCGCTTGGAGCATGTAGTCCGCTACCGGCTCGGTGGTTGCGACCGGGGTCCCCCCGTAGCGGGCCTTGAAGGTGGCAATCGCAGCCAGCCAGGGCTTGAGTGAGGCAGCGAAGCTCGCGGCGTTCGCCTTGAAATAGGCGGCGTGTGCCGGCGCCAGCTCGGACAGGTCGGTGGCCATCGCGCCGGCCACCGCACCCATGGTGGTCGGGTTGTACCAGAGGTGGGGGTTGGGGGTGTCATCCGGCAGTTCCAGCAGGTCCTGCACGTCGATCGACAGGCGTTTGGGGTTGGCCGACGCCGCCTCCAGCTTTTCCATGAACCCGTCGTAGCCCACGCCGTTCTGGATCACCAGCTGCGCGGCGCTGACCGACTCCGCCACGCGCGGGCTCACCTCGTAGGTGTGCGGGTCGGTGCTGGGGTTGGATTCGACCGAGGTCACGCTCACGTAGCGCCCGCCGATCTGGGCCGCCACGTTGCCGTAGGTGTTCTCCGCCGCAACTACCGCGATCTTCCCGCCGGCCCCGCCACCCGCCGCCGCACCCCCGCTACCCACCGCCATGCCGGGCCCGCAGCCCCCCAGGACCAGGGTTCCGGTGATCGCCAGCGCCAGGAGCCAGCTCTTGCCACCCCCGTACAGCCTCCAGCGCATCGTGTTCCTCCTTGTCGGCATCCGTTGCAGATTAGTCTATCAGTAATGGATACCAATGCAAGTAAGGATCCGAGGCCCCCCCGGATGGTGTGTAGCGGTGAAGCCCGTGCAGGATGCACCGGAAGAACATCTATCTCTCCGAAACCGAGCAGGTGGCCCTCGATGCTCGGGCGGCCGCCGAATGGCGCAGTCGAAGCGACCTCGTGTGCGCCTTGATCGACCGTGAGCTGAACCTCGAAGAGGACGGATGCCAGGACGTACTCCTTTACGAACTGGCGGAGGAATTTGGCTAAGAGATCGAGAGCACTCGTGCCCACGACCCAGATCTTCGCATCGACTGAGTGGTGGCTGGTTAGCCAGCACCCTGGTCTGCGGAGCCTCTGCCGTCATTGGCCTGCACGTAGCCAAGTGGGTGAAGTACCCAGTAAAGGTTGAGGTCGAAGCCCCAACCAAAGGCCTTGGGGGTAAACAAGCGGTGATCCTGGGCATTCCACCATCGGGACTTGACCCGAGCCACCGTTGGCCGGCGGAAGTCGTAAGGCATCCCAAGTCGCTTCCCCTGGGGTCCGGGGACTGGCTGATCTGTCTGCTTGATCATCTCGATCACCTCTGACCCAAATCTTACTGGCCCCACCGGGTGTCACACTCGCGTGGCAAGCTGTAGGGGTGGACGCTGCCCTCGACCGACCGCTGGCCGTCGCCGATCAGTCGGATGCCGGCGGAGGGTCGGCGATGCAGGGGGTGGCCAGCCGGCTGGCGAGGTTGCTCGACGGAGGGGGAGAGCGGCTTGGCGGCGAGGGGCACGGCGGGCTGGTGGCCGAGCCCGTCGTGCGCATCGCGGTCCTTCCGAAGGCGGCCCAGCCAGCCGAGGTCTGGGCCATCGACGGCGGTCAGGCGACGGTGGCGGACGCCCGTTGCGTCACGGTGGTGGTGGTCAGGGTGGCTCGCGCCTGCTGGCGGAACGGCGCGTGTTTCACCGAGAAGGTGGGTCCGCTCCGGCCCTACCTGCTCGGCGGGGATGAGCGGCGGGCCACACTAGCGGACCTGGCAAACATCGGACTGGACCTGCCGGCGGACACCGTTATTGACGCCAACCTGCTGCGGGACGCCGCGGAGTGGGATGCCCTGGCCCGCACCGTCGAGGAGGCCGAGCCTGGTGCGCTGGTGCTCGTGGACGGGGACCTGCGGCCCGACTGGCGCATCCCCGGAGCCTGGGCGGCGCGCATCCTCGCCCGTGCGGCGGAGCGAGGGGTCGTGGTGGCTGCGGTCACCAAGCACTCGGGCTTGGCCCGCGGCGGAGCGCCGTTGGTGGCCGCCCTGGAGGCCGAGGCCGAGGCAGATCCCGCCCTCGGGTCCCGCGCCCGGTGGTGGGCGGCGGTGGCGCACACCGGGCCGGGCGTGGAGCCGCCGCTCAGGGTGGCGGTTGCCCGGCTGGACCCGTCGGCCCGTTTCGCCTTCCGGGTCGACGTCCCCGCCCCGCTCGCCCCGCCCGCCCCGCCCGCCCCGCCCGGCCTGGCCCAGGTGCTGGCCATGCTGGCGGCGGTCTCCGATGACGCGGCGTTCCCCGGGTATCCTTACCCACTGTCGGTGGTGGACGGGCTGGCGGCCTGCCCCCCCTGGGTCAGACAGGACGCGAGACTCGCCTTGGACGAGCACCTCGACAAGCAGGGAGTTGGTCTGGTGCGGAGAGAGCGATATTTCACGGACAGGCATCGGCTCATGGAGCGGGCGTGAGCGCAGACATCGCCCCGAGGGGTCGGCTGTACGGCAAGAACGTGCTGGAGGCGGTGTTCCGGGCCGCTCCCGACGAGGATCTGTTCCTGGGTGAGCTGTTGGTCGGGGTGGACGAGGTGACCGGGAGGCGCTACCTGTTCCGGGTGGTGGACGTCACCTACGGGTCCGAGCACCGCGAACCCGGATGGGCCGAGCGGGTGGCCGGGACCATGCTGGCCGATGATGCGGCCGGTGAGACCGGCGCGCACCCGCTGCACGACGCGGGGCGGCGGACCTACCGGGTGGCTGATTGCCGGTGCCTGGGCTACGTCACGCCCGACGGGACCACCTTCCGCAAGCCCAAGAGCCTGCCGACCCAGTTTTCCCGGGTCTGCTCGCCCGAGCCGGCTGACCTGGCCTTCCTCGCCAGTCGCATGGGGGACCTGCACGTGGGAAGCCTCCGCAGCGGTGAGGAGGAGGTGGATGTGGGAGTGGGCATCCCCGGAGAGTCTTTGGCGACCCACCTGGGGATCTTCGCCACCACCGGGATGGGCAAGTCCAACCTGATGCAGGTCCTGTCTGGAGCGGTCATGTGCCGCCAGGGTCGCTATGCCCTCTTGCTGATCGACCCCCACGGCGAGTACCGCAAGGCGCTCGGGCGCCACCCCTGGGCGCCAGAGCGGCTGCGCACCTACGCCGCGCGGTCCCTTCCAGGGACTTCGGGGCTGCGGATCAGCCTGGGCGAGCTGTCCATCGACGACCTGCGAACCGCGCACGACTGGAGTCGCCCGCAGGAAGAGGCGCTCTTCGAGCTGGCCCGTCACTACGGCGTGGAGGACCTGACCTGGCTCGCCGAGCTGGCGCGGCTGGACGACCTTCCTGGGTTTCGGGAGGTGGAGCTGAGGGGGCGTGTGGCACTCAACACCCTCCAGGTGATCCAGCGGCGGGCGCGCCGGATCGTCGGCCTGGCCTGCATCGCCACCGATCCGGCCGTCTCGGTCGGCGCGGCGGTGCTGCGGGACCTCGGCGACGGGCGGGTGGTACTGGTGGATGTGAGCGGGCTGGGCTCGACCGAGGAGGTGCTGGTGGCATCCTTCCTCACCCGCCGGGTGCTGGAGGAGTGGTCCTCGGCGTATCTGGACACGCCCGAGGTGCACGAGCGGATGCCGGTGGTGGCGGTGGTGTTGGAGGAGGCGCAGCGGGTGTTGGGGGGGAACAAGGACCGGGAGTCGAACGTGTTTCCTCGCCTGGCGCGCGAGGGGCGCAAGTTCAAGGTGGGCCTGGTGGCGATCACCCAGCAGCCGAAGCTCCTGGACGCAGAGCTGTTGAGCCAGCTGAATACATTCTTTATACTGGGGTTGGCGGACGAGAAGGACCGCAGCATCCTGCGGGGCTCGTCCAAGCAGGACCTCTCTGCGCTGGGCCCGGAGATCCAGACCCTCATGCCCGGCGAGTGCCTGCTGGTGAACCTGGCCGCCCCCTTCGCAGTCCCCGCGAAGATCGACTTGTACCAGGCCCACCTCGCCTCGGTCCCACCCCCACCCCCACCTCGTCCCGTGGCGCCGCCCAACGTGGCCGCGCTGGTGGACTGAGCCGTGCTGGTGGGCTGAGCCGTGCTGGCCGTCGTCGAGGGGGACCCGTGCTGATCGCCGCAATCGGGGACGCCCACCTGGGGCGCTCCTACCTGCCCGCCACCACGCCCGAGGGGGTCAATCAGCGCGAGCGGGACTTCGAGATCTCCTTCGAGGCGGCGGTGTCGCTGGCGCTGGCTCAGGAGCCCGGGTTGGTGGTCTGGTTGGGGGACGTGTTCGACCATCCCCGCCCCACCTACCGCTCCTTCCGGGTGGTCCAGCGGGCTCTGGCCCGTATCCGGGACCACGGGGTGGAGGTGGTGGTCATTTCCGGCAACCACGACACCCCCCGCCTGCCCGGGACCGGTAGCCCCTACTCGGCGCTGGCGGACGCCTTCCCGGGATTTCACTTTGCCCACCGTCTGGCTTACGAGCGTTTCGAGCTCGCTGGCCTGGTGGTCCACGCGGTGCCCCAGATGATGACGGTGGAGGCTACTCTGGAGGCCCTGGACCGGGCCGATCGGGAGCGCAGCTTGGACCGAACCAACCTGCTCCTCACCCACCCACGGCTCTTGCAGCTCCAGCCCAGGTACGCCGACATCAACGAGATCGAGGTGGACGCCGGATCGCTGCGCTCTGACCTGGTGTTGCTCGGGCACTACCACGTGCATACCACGGTGGGCAAAGGGATCTGGTATGCCGGGTCCACCGACACCTTCAGCTTTGCCGACGAGCCCGAGGCGGCCAAGGGCATCGTCGTGCTGGACTCCGACACGGGCGAGTGCGCGCACGTGGCGCTGAGCGATCAGCGGCGCCTGCTGACCCTGGAGTCTGTGAGTGCGATCGGCATGGGACCAGCCGAGGTCGCCCATGCGGTGCTGGACCGGGTGAGCGCGGTGCCTGAGGGAGCGGTGGCTCGGCTCTACCTCGAGGGCGTCGACCCCGAGGCCTACCGTTTGCTGGACCTGGAAGCGGTGCGCGAGGCGCACCGGTCCGCTCTGCACGTCAAGCTCATCCCGGAGTTCACCGGGGTTGGGGAGCAGGTGGAGCTGCCGTCGCTTGACTCGCTGCCCTCCAGGTGGGGTCGCTACGTGGCTGGCCAGGACCTGACCGGCTTCGACCGGGAACGGGTCGACCAGCTGGGCAGGGACTACCTGGACCGGGCGGTGGAGCGCTCGGGTTGAGGTGAGGATTACCCGGCTGTACCTGCGCAACTACAGGGTCTACGAGGAGCCGCTGGAGCTGGAGATACCGCCGGGCCTGGTGGGCATCTACGGGGTGAACGGCGCGGGCAAGTCGGCGCTGCTGGAGGCAATCGCCTTCACCTTGTGGGGCAAGGCCCGGACCAACAAGGACGAGGTGCGCACCGCGGGAATAGTCGGAGACTGCGTCACCGAGGTCGCCTTCGAGCACGAGGGCCATCTCTACGTGGTCCGCCGCACCATCTCCGGGGCGAGTGCGACGGTTCGGGCCGAGGCCCACGCCGACGGGTCTCAGGTGTCAGAGGGGGTCAAAGACACCGCTCGCTACGTGCACTCGGTGCTGGGGATGGACGAAGCGGCATTCAAGGCGTCGGTCTTCGCCGAACAGAAGCAGCTGGCCGCCTTTTCGGTCCGCCAGCCCGCCGAGCGCCGTGCTCTGGTGCTCGGGCTTCTGGGGATCACCCCCCTCGACGCGGCGCGGGACCAGGCAAGAAGGGACGCCCGCGACGCGCACGCCCAGCTCGTTCAGATCCGCGCCGTGCTGGCCGACCTGGGCGCGATCGAGGTCGAGCTGGCTTCGGAGGCCGCCCTGGCGGTCGAGGCCGCCGAATCAGAGGTGCAGGCAGCGACAATCGCGGCGTCCGTGGCCGCCGAGGCGGCGGAGGCTGAGGCCGAGCTCCGCCGGCTGGATGCCCTTGGCCGACGCTACGACGCCCTCGTGGTGGATGGTCGCGCCCGGCGGACCGAACACGATGGCTTGGCAGAGCGGGCTCAGCGACTGGAGGGCGAGGCCAGGGCGCTGTCTGAGGCGGAGGGTGCGTTGGCGGGCCTGGAGGCGGCCGCAACCGGGTTGGTCGGTGCTCGGGCTTGCCTGGTCCTGGTCGATACGGTCGCAGGCGCAGTCGTCGTGTTCGAACGAGCAGAGGCCGGAGTGCCAACTGAGCCGGCGCGGGTTGATCCTGATCGGTTGGCCGCGGTGCTGGAGCGGGCGCATACGACAACGGCTCGGCTGGCTGAGCTGGAGGGCCGTCGCTCGGCGGCAGCTGATGGGCTGGAGCGAGCCGCCTCGGGACTTGCAAGATCTGGTGAGCTCTCCGGCGAGGCCGACTGCCCACTGTGCGGCCAGGCGCTCGGCGGGGCCTTCGAGGCGGTGCAGGCTCACCGGCGTGAGGAGTTTGAAGCGGCTGAGGCCACCCTGGCCGCACTCCTCGACCAGTCCAGGTGTGTCGCGGCGGAGGCGGGCGAGGCCGATGAGGCCGTAGCGGAAATGAGGGCCGAACATGACGCCGCGGAGGCGGCGCGGATCGGTTGGGAGCGGGCCACTGGTCGTCTGGCCGATGCCGGAGAGCGCCTGAGCGAAGCGCTCGCCGCCGCCCGTGCCGGCGGCGTGGCCACCGAGGGGCTTGGAAGGGACCGAGCGGCTCTGTCAGCCCTACGGGATCGCTTCGCTGCCGAGGTGGGCGACGCTCAGCGATGCTCGGACGAGGCGGCGACCCTGCGGGGCCGCTTGGAGCGCCGTCAGGGACTGGACGCCGAGATGTGCCAGATCACCGCCCGTCTTGGCGAGCTGGAAACAGAGCTGGCCGCGCTCCGGGCGAGTCTGCGTGGCCTGGAGTACCAACCTGAAGCCCTGCTCGGTGCCGCTCAAGCCGCCGAGGCCGCCAGGGCAAGCGCCCAGGCGGCGCAGCGTTGCGCCCAGGCCGCCGAGCTGGCGGCGGCGACGGCCCAGGCGAGGGTGCACGCGTGCGTCCGTCGAGCGCAGGACGCCCGCCAGCAGCACCGACACCTCGATGAGTTGGCCGAACAAGCCCGCCACCTGGGGCGTACCGCCGAGCTGCTCGGGGCGTTTCGCAACGCGGTGGTGGGCAGCGTTGGACCGCGCCTGTCCTCTCAGGCCAACGACCTGTTCGCCGAGCTGACCGACCATGAGTACGACGGGTTGGAGGTGGACCCCGAGACCTACGAGATCAAGATCTGCGATCACGGCTCGACCTTCGGGATGGACCGCTTCTCCGGCTCGGAGACCGACCTGGCCAATCTGGCCCTGCGGGTGGCCATCAGCGAGCAGGTCACGCTGCTCTCGGGCGGGGCAGTCGGGCTGCTGGTCCTGGATGAGGTGTTCGGGCCCCTCGACGCCGATCGCAAGGAGCGCCTGGTGCTGGCGCTGGAACGGCTGAAGGGCCGGTTCCGCCAAGTCCTCGTGGTCACCCACGACCCAGAGATGAAAGAGCAGCTCCCGAGTGCCATCGAAGTCCTCAAGCTGCCCGGCCGGCGAGCCACCGCCCGGGTCTTGTGAGCGAGCCGAGAGCTCAGGCGTCGCGCCGGGTCGCCATGAACGCAGCCAGGGCCAGGGTCGCCGCGGCCCACGCGCACAGCACCCCGAACCCGGCCCACGGTCCCAGGAAGGGGGCTTGGGTATGCATTGAGATCAGGGACCCTCCCGCATTGCTGGGGAGGACCTTGTCGAGCACGTTCTGCCAGGACGGAAGCAGCGCCGCGCTGATGCTGGGTAGCACCAGGATCAGTCCGAATAACACGGCGATGCCTCCGGCGGTGTGGCGGATGAGGGCTCCGATCCCGAGTGCCAGCAGGCCCATCACGGCCAGGTAAAGGGCTCCGCCCACCACGGTGCGCAGCACCCCGGCTTGCCCGAGAGTAACGCTTGGGTAGTTGCCCGAGGACAGAATCGCCTGGCCCACGAAGAAGGAAATAAACGATGCCACCAGCCCGACCACAAGGGCGACGGAACCAAAGACTGCCGCTTTGGCGGTGAGGAGCTCCCAGCGACGGGAGACTGCGGAGAAGCTGGCCCGGATCATGCCGGTGCTGTATTCCGATGCGATTACCAGGACACCGAGCACTCCGAGCGAAAGCTGGGCAAAGAAAAGCCCGACCAGACTGAGCGTGGTGGGAGCGCCGCCCTGGCGGAGGTGATGCGCCCCGTAGGCGGCTCCGGCGCAAACTCCCGCGCTGATCCCGATGAAGGCCACCACGGTGACCACCAGGGTCCAGTATGTGGACCGCACCGAGCGCAGCTTGGTCCACTCTGACCGGAGCACCCAGACGAAGCGGATCCGCCCGGCCCCTGCGGTGACCGCCGCCGGGGGAGTCGGAGCCACGGTCCCGGCGTTGGTTGAAGCGGACATGTCAGGCGCTTTCGCTGTTCGAGCGGTCACCGGAGGCGCCGCTTGGGTCGGCTGCCGCCAACCGCTTCTCCCCGGACCCGGATCCGCCGCCGTCAGCCCCGGACCCGGACCCGCCGCGGAACTCGACGCTGTCTCCGGTCAGCTCCATGAACGCCTCCTCCAATGATGCGGCCTGGAACGACAGTTCGTGCAACACGACCCCTTCTGCCGCAGCCAACTCCCCCACGGCCTGCATGTCCATGCCCGAGATCGCAAGCGAGCCCCCGTCCTCGGCCGCCACGTTGGCCCCGCGCCGCCTGAGCTGGTCGGCCAGGTGGGCCGCGGCCGGGGTTCGCACCCTCACATAACCTCCCGAGCTTCGACGCACGAATTCGGCCACGCTGGTGTCTGCGATGAGCTTGCCCCGGCCGATGACGATGAGCTGCTCGGCAGTGATCGCCATCTCACTCATCAGGTGGCTGGAGACGAACACGGTCCTACCCTCGGCCGCCAGGGATTTGAGCAGCTGGCGGATCCAGCGGATCCCCTCCGGGTCCAGACCGTTCCCCGGCTCGTCGAACAAGAGCGTCGACGGGTCGCCCAGCAGGGCGGTGGCAATCCCCAACCTCTGGCCCATGCCCATCGAGAAACCGCCCGCTCGCTGGTGGGCCACGTCGCTGAGCCCGACCAGTTCGAGGACCTCGGTCACCCGTTGCCGACCGATCCCGTTGGACTGCGCCAAACAGGCCAGGTGGTTGAAAGCACTTCGCCCACCGTGGATCGCGCGGGCCTCCAGGAGCGCTCCCACCTCGAACATCGGCTTGCCCAGGTCGGCGTAGCGCTTCCCGTTGACGGTGGCGCCCCCGCCGCTGGGCGCATCAAGCCCCATGACCAGGCGCATGGTGGTTGACTTGCCCGCGCCGTTGGGACCCAGGAATCCGGTCACGATGCCCGGACGGACCTCGAACGAAAGGTCGTCCACGGCCAGCTTGCGCCCGTAGAGCTTGGAAAGGTGGTGCGCCTCGATCATCGGGAGCCCTCCTCGGGGGGAGCCTCCCCGGATGTGGTCCCTCTCGACCGGACTTGCCTGTCTGTGGGTTGCACAGCTTGCCACCTCCGCCGTGATCGTCCAGTCGGGATCAACGCTATTTGTACTCCCAGCTTAGCTTCCTGGGTTAGTCAGGTCAGTGCGCCTCGTCTGCGCAGGACTCAGAACTGCAGAGCGGACAGCTCCGGGACGGTGTGTTCGGCGCGGGCCCGGGCCTCCAGCCAGCGACTCCGATCCACCCGGCGCTTGGGTTGGACCACGGCACGTGGTGCCCAGCGCGACGCGATCTCGTCTTCGTCTGCCCAGGTCCCGACCGCCATGCCGGCCAGGTAGGCGGCCCCCAGGGTGGTGGCTTCGAGCTCCGGCGAGACCTCTAAGGGCCTTTGGGTTGCATCCGCCAGAGCCTGAAGGAATGTCGCATTCGCGCTCATGCCGCCGTCTACCCGCAGGGTCTCGATGCCCATTCCCGAGTCGGCGACTGCGGCTTCGAGCAGGTCGGCGCCGCGGTGTGCCACCCCCTCCAGAACGGCGCGCGCCACCTCCGCCCTGCCGGTTCCCTGGGTGATCCCGAGCAACAGCCCCCTTGCGCCGAAATCCCACACCGGAGCGCCCAACCCGAACAGCGCCGGCACGAACCAGAGGTCACCGCTGTTGGTGCAGCTGGCGGCCAGGGCGTCGGTCTCGGATGCCGATCCCACGATCCCCAGGTCCGATACCAGCCAGTCCACCGCGGCCCCAGCCGAGAGCATCACTGCTTCGACCCCCCAGCTCACGCGCCCGGCGCGACTCCAGGCCACCACGGGAAAGGTCCCAGCCGGCCCCCGATGCTCGAACCCGCCGACCGCAGACCCCGCGGACCCCGCGGACCCCGCCCCGCCCGCAGACCCCGCGGACCCCGCCCCGCCGGGCCGCAGGCGGCCGACGCACTGGTCGAGCATCCCACCGGTACCAAAGGTGGCTTTGGCCAGCCCGGCCTTGGTGCACCCCTGGCCGAACAGCGACGCCTGCTGGTCACCCGCGATCCCGGCGATCGGCGGAGCCCCGGGCAGGCAACGGGCCTCACCGATCACTCCTGAGGAGTCCACGATCCTCGGCATCACCCCAGCTGGGATCCGCAGAGCCTCCAGCAGGCTGCCCGACCAGCGGATCCCTCCGTCGGGGCCTTGCGTGACCAGGCCGGTCACCCCGGCGTTGGTGGGATCGGTCACGTGCAGGCTGCCTCCAGAAAGCGTCCACGCGAGCCAGGTGTCCACGGTTCCGAAGCACAGGTCCCGCGCCCGGTCCGGGTCCGCCATGTCCAGCAGGACCGCCAGCTTGGTGGCCGAGGCGTTGGGCGCCACCCGGATCCCCTGCGCCGCCAGCCCCAGGCACATAGCGACGGTGCGCAGGTCCTGCCACCCGATCCCAGGCCCAACCGGCTCTCCGCTCGCCCGGTCCCAGACGATGGTGGTGGCCCGCTGGTTGGCGATGCCGACCGCCTCTACCGGCCCTCCGGCCTCCAGGGCGGTCCGCGCGACCGAGAGGGCCACCTCGGCGAGACGCCGAGCATCCACCTCGACGAACCCCTGCATCGGCGAGCTGGGTCGCAGGACGCGGTGGACGACGTGCTCAACCGCCCCGGAGGCGCTCACCACCGCGGCCCGGACCCCGCTGGTGCCCGCGTCGACCACCAAGATGCTCACGCCTTACCCCCTTTTGAGTAATCTTGCTCAATGTTCGTCCATACCTTCACCCACTCCCGCCGGTGCCGCTTCGCCGAAGCCAACTTTGTTGACTTATTGACGGTTTTCGTCAATAAGTCAACAAAGTTCGTCCTTTGGGGCGTCATTGCCAGGGCGAAGGCCCCCACGGCGAGTTCAGGCCCAGCTTGCCCGGGTTGAGGATGCCCACCGGGTCCAGCGCAGCTTTGAGTGCGCTCAGCGCGTCGAAGGCGGCGCCCAGCTCGGAGCGCATCCAGCGTGCCCGGTTGAGGCCTATGCCGTGGTGGTGGCTGATGGTACCGCCGGCCGAGATGGTGGCGGTCATCAGGGCCGCCCAGCAGGCCCGGTAGTAATCCTCGACCTTCTCAGCGCCAGGCTGGCCGGCAAAGGTGAAGTAGACGCAGCCTCCGTCGGTGTAAGCGTGGGAGCAGTGGGCGCTCGCGCCGATGGTCCCGCCCACGGCGGCCAGTGCCGCCACGCCCGAGCGGTACAAGCCGGGCAACCCGGACCAGCGCGCAGCCACCTCGATAGTGTCCACGACCAGGCCCGCCCCGTACAGGTCTCCGAGGGAGGGCACGTCGTTGCGGGTCCGAAGCCAGTGCTCCACCAGACTGTTCCGCCCGCCCCCGCCCGCCCCCGCCTGGCCCGGCCCCGTCTCGCCAGGCCCCGCTTGGCCCGGCCCCGCAGGTTCGCCGCCCGCCTCCCGGCACTCCTGGTCGAGGATGCCCATCGAGGCTCCGACGATCGCCTCGTCCCCTTCGTCGAGCGCCACCAGCGCGCAACCTGGCGAGATCCCCAGTGATCGCGCCGATTCAGCCTCGTCGTACAGGCGCAGCACGGCCGGGGTGGCGCCTCGCCGGAGCGTCAGCCGGCAGGCCTCCAGGCCTGCCTCGAACGACTCGAAGGTGTACGCCGCGCTCAGCTCGGTCGGGGGCAGCGGGTGTGCTCGGAGCAAGGCACTGGTGATCACCCCGAGGGTGCCCTCGCTACCTACCAGGCACCGGGTCAGGTCCGGTCCGGTGGCCGAGCGCGGAGCCCGCCCGCCGGTGTGGATCACCTGGCCGCTGGCAAGGACCACCTCCAGGCCCGCCACGATGTCTTCGATCTTGCCGTAGCGGGTGGAGTACTGGCCGGCCGAGCGGCAGGCCACCCAGCCTCCCACGGTCGACAGCGCCATGGACTGGGGCCAGTGGCCGATGGTGAGCTGGTAGTCCCTGCGCAGCGGGTCCTCCAGGTCTGGCCCGAAGGTCCCCGCAGCCACCTTCACGAGCAGTGAGGTGTCGTCTACCTGCATAATGCCCGCCAGCCCACACATGTCCAGGGCCACCCCGCCAAAGGCGGGCACCGACGCGCCGCAGACCCCGCTCCGACCGGCCATGGTGGTCACTGGTACCTCCGCCTGGTTGCAAAGGTAGAGCACCGCTGCAAGCTGGGAGGTGTCGGTCGGTCGGGCCACGACGGAGGGCAGGGCTGGGACCTGCCCGCCCAGCGCCCAGTGAACCGCCAGCGGCCACCAGTCCCGAGATGCGTCGGCGAGGGAGTCGGGATCGGTGTCCACCTGGGCGCAGGCGTTGCGCAGTGCACGGAGCAGTCCGTCGCTGACCGCGACAGTTGGTCCGGCGAGCCTGGCTCGGGCAGGACGGCCGCCTGCCGCCAGCGCAACCACCGGCGTGGGAGAGCGGGTCACATCCTGGCGGGGCGCCTGAGTCCGGCGGCCTCGCTGTCACGGGCGGCCTTGGCGAGCACCTCGGCTACCTGCCGGCGGACTTCCGCCTCGTCCCAGCCCAGCTCGCCTGCCACCAGCGCCGCGACCCGAGGGGCGGCCTGCACGGCGGCCAGGCGGTCCCGATAGAGGGCATTGGTCCGGCGAACCAGGATGTCGTTCAGGGTCTGGGCCATCTCGTGACGAACTGCGTAGATCGCCTCGGCGGCCAAGAATGCCAGCCCCTCCACTAGCGGTCCTCCCAGCTCTGGGTCCTCCTTTACCATCGCCAGCACCGTGGTTGCCTCGCCGCCGTATCGGCCGACCAGGTGGTCCAGGGTTGCTGGATCGGTTCCAAGGCGCTGGGCTGCACCCGGGTCGCGCAGCTCAGCCAGTCCAGTCGATCCCCAGAGGCGCAACGCGGCCGTCGGGCAGCGTCGCATGCGCCTCGACACCTGACCTGAGTCGATCCGGCGCACCACCATGTCGACCGTTTCGGCAGCCATCCTGCGGTAGGTGGTTAGCTTGCCGCCGGTGACGGTGACCAGGCCGGCGGGCGAGACCGTGACCCGGTGATGGCGGGAGAGGTCCGCCGTGCGAGCCGAGGAGGCATCGGGGTCGGCCAGGAGAGGGCGCAGGCCTGCCCATACGCCGGAGATGTCCTGCGCCGACAGAGGGTCTTTGACCGAGGCATTCAGGGCGAGCAGCAAATAATCGACATCGTCTCGGGTAGCCCTCGGTTCGTCGAGCGAGCCCCGGTAGTCGGTGTCGGTGGTTCCGACGTAGACCTGCTCGCCCCAGGGAATCACAAAGATTGACCGCTTGTCGCCGGGACCGGGCAGCACTGCGGCCATGTCGCAGGGCAGCCGGCTCGCTGGTACCGTGATGTGGATGCCCTTCGCCGGTCGCAGGCGAGGCGGCACGGCGCCCGGCGGTCCGGTTCCGCCGGGGATGCGTGCGCCGGTCCGATCCGCCGGGCCTTGCCCATCGCCAACGCCGCCGCCGACGGGGTCATCGGCACCCCCTCCGGAGGAGGCACCGGTGGCGGTGGGGGTCGGATTGGCGAACCCCGCGGCAACGGTACGAAGCAACCGCGCGGCGTAGCTTGGTCGAGCGCTGCGGCTGGAACCCGCCGGCGCCGCCGGGTCGCCGCCCCGCCACGCCCCGC